>DASTGU010000119.1:0-6289 GCA_035718845.1 Gemmatimonadaceae bacterium
GTGATGACGGCGTTCGATCCGCGTGGTCGGGATTTGGCGGCGGCCGAAAACGAAAAGCGTCGGCGAGACTTGAATGATCGCCTAACGAAATCCGGCTACCGATTCGTCGAAGTCGACGCGTGCTCGCCCGACCGTTCGCACTGCGAGTGCAGTGTAGCGGTGGTGATGCCGCAGGACGACGCAGTCGCGTTGGCGAAGGAGCTCGAGCAGGTCGCCATTTTCTGGTTCGACGGCGAGCGGTTCTGGATCGTTGGCGCGATGGTCGAGGCGGATCCGTTGATGCTGCCCAGGAGTTCTTAACGGCAACTGAAAACTACCAGCTGGCGGCTGGCAGCTTTCAGCCGGCGGCACCGAGCTAAAAGAAACGGCCAGAGAAATCTCTGGCCGTTTTTGTTTTTTCTTCCCTTTTGAAAAGCTCGAAGCCGCTGGCCGAAAGCCGCCAGCCGCAAGCTGGTAGTTTTCAGTTGCCTTTAACTAACCGGCTTGTACCTGTAACCATAAACTCCGCCCTTCGTCGAATTGATGCGGAAGGTGCCCGACGACTTCGGAGCAACCGGTCCGACGCTCGCCGTCTCGGTCCCAACGACGGTGCCGCTCTTGTCCAGGAGATCGATGCTCAGGTTGTAGGTCTTGGCCGTGGTGCCGCGATTCTCGATTTTGCCCGCGATCACGGTACCATCCGCGCGGCGACTGAATTCCGTCACCGTCACCTTCACCGGCGCGTTCTCTGACTTGTTGTTGAAATAGACGAGCGAATCGGTGTAGATCTTCTGCAGCTTCTTGTCCTTCGTTCCCTTGTACAACCCCTGATAGGCGAAAGCGTAGAGCAGCGGATTATCCGGGTTGTTCGGGTCCATCGCCATCAGCTTGTCGATCAGCGGGAACGCCTTCGCGAACTGATTGTTCTGGATGTAAGTCGCGGCGAGGTTGTTGACCGCGTCGCGCGAATATGGATTCTGTGCCAGTGCAGCCTCGAACAGCTTCTCCGCGTCCTGCGGATGACCGCTGCGCGTCGCTATTACGCCGGCATGCACCAGCGAGAGCTCGCCGTACTTCGAAGGACTAGTAAGGAATGGCGCGTACAGTCCGGGCAGTGAGGTGCTATCGCCGGCGGCGTAATACGCGTGCGAGGCCTGATCGATGGCATCGGCGAGCAACAAATCGTTGTTGGCCGCCGAGATGTAATCCTGCCACGCCTTCTCGGCTTCCTTTGCCGCGGTGCGCTTCGCCGCTCCGTTGGCGGCATCAGCTCTGTCCGACGCAGCCGATGCAATCTCGTACATCGTCTTCGTCCGTACGTCAGCGTACGTCGTATCAGCACCCGCCGCCTTCAGCGCTTGCTGCCAATACTCGTTGGCCGCGCTCCAGTTCTGCCTGCTCTTGGCGACCGAGCCGAGCACTGAATAAGCGTACGGCGCTTTGCGATCCAGCAGCAGCGCGCGCTTGGCCAGAATTTCCGCGGAGTCGAGCTGATTCTGGTTCAACGCGTTGATCGCTGCATTGAGGGTGTTGAGCCACGGCTTCTGCTGACGCCACTGCGAGATCACCGTTGCACACTCAGGTGACGCGGTCTCGACGACGTTGAAAGCAGAGTCTGCGCCCGCGTACAGATCGACGGTGGCCGTCGGATTGGTCGTGTAGCCAAGCGCGCTGCGCGGGACGATCGCCTGCGCATTGGGCTGCATCAGGTAGATGATGTACGCCTCGCCGCGGAGGTACGCGCGAGCCGTCGGGTTGTCGTTGCCATTGTCGACGAGCCGCAGTGCGTCCTGCAGATCTTTCGTCGGATTGCCTTTGCCGATCGCGGAAATCGCGCGCGTCATCGAGAACTGCGCTCTCGCGATGTCGCCTTTGGTATTGGCGGTGGGATCGCACTGCGCAGTGTTCTGCGAATTGTTCTGCGCCGCCGCCTGCGACGCCATAACGAGGCCGATCGACAACGCGGCGGCGGCTCTGGTCACAGTAGCTTTCATCAAGGATCTCCCTGACTTGTCAATTAATGATTCGGGTGGGTTGGTAAGCCAAAAAACAGGTTCTGATAATATACCGCTCGTCTGAGATCGTTCCGGATTGCACGTATCGTTAACGGCCAAAGAAAAACTACCAGCTGGCGGCTGGCGGCTTTCCGCTGGCGGCTCCGAGCCAGTACTCACCTCGCATTAAAGCTCGAAGCAGCAGGCTGAAAGCTGCCAGCCGCCGGCTGGTAGTTTTTCTTTTGGCAGTCAAGATGCTGCCTGTTTTACCAAATCGAACGCATGCCTCACGTGGGCCTCCGTCGTGTGAATGTTCCCGATCGAGATCCGCAGGCCGTACTTCCCGCGCACCCGGGTGTGCGAGATGAAGACTTCGCGCTTCGCGAGGACCTTCTCGAGGATTCGGGCGTTGTGCGCGTCGAGATCGGCCTCCTTTACTCCGCTCGGCCGGTGACGGAACACCACCGTCCCGAAATTGGCCGGCGCTAATCGCTCGAACTCGGGATCGTTGTCGACCCAGTCGACGAGACAGCTCGCAATCCGAATGTGCTCCCTGATCATCGAGCGCAATCCTTCGACACCGAAGTTGCGGATCACCATCCACAGCTTGAGCGCGCGGAAACGACGTCCGAGGGCGATGCTGTAGTTCATCAGATTGACGATGCCCGGCTCGTCGGGCACGATCAGATATTCTGGAATGTGCTGAAACGCGCGCCTCATCACCTCCGGACGACGTACGTAGAGCACAGAGCAATCGACCGGAGTGAACAGCCACTTGTGTGGATTGACCACCAACGAGTCCGCGCGATCGCAACCAGCAAGAATGTCCCGGCGCTCCGGAAGGATCGCTGCACTCCCCGCGTACGATGCATCGACGTGTAACCAGATTCCGTATTTCCTGCAAACGTCAGCAATCGCCGGAACGGGATCGATTGACGTCGTCGAGGTTGTGCCGACCGTCGCGACGACGGCGAGTGGAATGCGACCAGCCTTCACATCATGCTCGACCATGCTGCGGAGTGCCCTCGCATCCATCCGCATCTCAGAGTCAGTCGGAACCTTGCGCAGCGACTCGAGTCCGTAGCCGAGCGTCATCACAGCCTTGTCGACGCTGGAGTGCGCCTCTTCAGAACAATAGAACGTGAGCTTCGGCAGGTCGGCGCGACCCGACATTCCTTCCTCACGCAAACGCAGCTCGGGATGCAGCTCGCGTGATGCCGCCAGCGCGTAGAGAGTGTTGGCCGACGCGGTGTCGGAAATGAAACCGAAAAATCCTTCCGGCAGACCGATCATCTGGCGCAGCCAGTCGAGCGTATGAATCTCGAGCTCCGTCCCGACCGGGGTCGTGCGCCACAGCATTGCGTTCACGTTGAGCGCAGCCGCCAACGCCTCGCCGAGCACCCCTGCACCCGTCGCGCTGTTCGGGAAGTACGCCATGAAATCCGGGTGATTCCAGTGGGTGTTCGCCGGCACGATCAGCTGCTTGAAGTCGGCTAGGATCTGGTCCATCGGCTCCCCGTTCTCTGGCGGAGCGGCGGGCAGTGCTTTTCGCAAATCACCGGGCTTGATTCCCGGGATGACGGGCCATTTTTCCGGATCAGCCAGATAATCGGCGATCCAATCGATTACAGCGTGTCCGTGACGCCGAAATTCCTCGGGCGACATGTCGGACGCAAGCTGAGTGTCAGCAGATGTTGGGGATGACATAAGTCGCACAAATATAGAGGGTTGCCCCCATATCCTCGCTGTGCGGGCGAACGTGGGATAGAATACGTATTAGCCGGCCCTCGCCGAGCCCCGTACTACCACGCGCCTTACCAAAAGCACGAATGAAAGCCGCTGGTTCTACATCAGTTGGTCGCAAAGCCGTCGCGCATTTGCGGAAAGTCGATCCGGTTCTTGGCCAGGTGATCGACCAGGTTGGGCCCTACAAAGGCGCGCCGAACGGCAATGGAACGCACTTCGATGCCGTCGCCCGTTCGATCGTATTTCAGCAGCTCTCGGGCAAAGCCGCCGGCACCATCCACGGCAGATTCCAGGGATTGTACGGAGGCAGAACCCCGCGGCCCGAAGAACTGGCGACAACATCCGACGAGCAACTGCGCGCAATCGGGCTATCGCGTCAAAAGTCTGCGTATCTCAAGGATCTTGGCGCGCGCGTTGCTTCGGGACAGTTGCCGATCGAGACACTGCACGAGCTCACAGACGAGGAAATCATTACCGCGCTGACGCAGGTCAAGGGAATCGGCAGGTGGACCGCGCAGATGTTCTTGATGTTCCGACTCGGCAGGCTCGATGTGCTGCCGGATCTCGATCTGGGAATTCAGAAGGGAATGCAGAGAGCCTATCGCCTCAGAAAATTACCGACACCGGAGCGCGTTAAGAAAATCGGCGCCAAGTGGGCGCCGTACCGCAGCGTCGGGTCGTGGTATATGTGGCGACTGCTCGATGGTCCGGTCAAAGTCCCCCGCTCCAGCGACTGATGCAAACGACACACGAGCTCACGCAATCAGCGATGGGAGTAGATACCACAGCCATCGGGCGTTGCCGCGATGTGCTGGAGGGGCTGTTCGGCCCGCCGCGTGAGCGGCCGTTCGATGTCCGTTTCTGGGACGGCGCGACCGATCACGGTATGGATCCGAACCCGCGCTTCACGCTGGTGCTCAACCGTCCAGCGGCTCTGCGCCGGATGCTGCTCCCGCCGTCGGAGGTCTCGCTGGTCGAGTCCTACATCAGCGGCGACATCGACATCGACGGCAGCATGGAAGCCGGGGCTGCTCTTCTACCGCTCATTCGAGGGCGCCTGCACTCCGCGGGGGCAATCGCTCATCTGGCGAGCCTCGTGCTCAAGCTTCCTGGCAAGGCGGATGACGATCTGGCGGACGCGCGATTTCCGGAACATGCGCGAAAGCTCGGTCCGCGACACACACCTGTGCGCGATGCGGCGGCGGTGCGATTCCACTACGACGTTGGCAACGACTTCTATAAGCTCTGGCTCGACAAGCGCATGGTTTACTCATGCGCATACTTCCGTTCGGCCGACGATACACTCGACACGGCGCAGGAAGCGAAACTCGATTTGATCTGCCGCAAGCTGCGGCTGCAGGCGGGAGAGCGTTTTCTTGACATCGGCTGCGGTTGGGGCGGACTGATCATGCATGCCGCCGAGCATTACGGTGTCGACGCGACCGGCATCACACTGAGTGAGAATCAGGCGCAGCTCGCGCGCGAGCGCATCAAGAAAGCAGGTTTGTCCGATCGCTGCCGCGTCGACATTCGCGATTATCGCACGCTCAGCGCCGACGATGGGTACGACAAGATCGCCAGCGTTGGAATGATCGAGCACGTTGGTCTCAGTCACCTGCCTGTGTATTTCGAATCCGCGTATCGGGCGTTGAAAGCGGGTGGACTCTTTCTGAATCACGGCATTGTGAGCCTGGAAGCAGCGCGGCCGAAGACCATCGGCGGCAAGATGTGGGATCTGGTTTGGAAGACTGGTGTGTTCATCGACACCTATGTCTTCCCCGACGGCAGGCTCACCGCCGCCGCCGACGTCATCTCGGCGGCCGAGTTGTCGGGGTTTGAAGTGCGAGATGTCGAGAGCCTGCGCGAACATTACGCGATGACGCTTCGGCGCTGGGTCCGCTCGCTCGAGGAGAAGAGCGACGAGGCCAAAGCGCTCGTCGGCGACCACACCTATCGGGTGTGGCGCCTCTATATGGCGGCTTCGGCGAGAGCTTTCACAACCGCGGCGATCAACATCATTCAGACGTTGCTTGCCAAGCCGGACGCAGCCGGCAAATCGGAGATTCCGCTGACGCGCGAGGACATCTACAGCGGCGTCGAAAAAGATCAGAGGGCGTCGAGAGTCGCTTGAGGGCAGCGCCACTTATAGGTGCACTCGCTCTGATAGTTGCGTGCGCCACCCCGCCGCCGGCGCCGCCGCCGCGACCAGCTGTAAAAGGTCCGCCGACAGACACGGTTAAAGTCCCGCTCACGGATTTATTAACGGGCACGTACTTCGGACATCAGGGTGGACTTTATCCCGGCGGCTCGAATCAACCGCCAGCCGATCACGATTCCGCGATCAAAGCGCGACGCAACAGGATCAGGCCACTCGACGTCAACGGCGACGAGAGCCCATTCGGCAAATACGTACTGCTCTCTATCGGCCGCTCGAACGCGACGCAGGAGTGGTGCAGTGCTGCGACGCGGCCACCATGCGCAGCGTGGACGTTGATGGGACGCGCCGCGCCTGATCCCAGCGTGAATCATTTCACGATGGTGATCGTGAACGGCGCTGACAGCAGTCGGCA
>DASTGU010000120.1:0-3182 GCA_035718845.1 Gemmatimonadaceae bacterium
CGAAGGAATGGACAACCTGTCCGAGATGATCCAGGACATGCTGCCCAAGCGCAAAAAGAAGAGAACCGTCAAAGTCGCCGAGGCGCGGCGAATTCTGCTCGGCGAAGAGCTGGAGAAGTTGATCAACAAGGAAGACGTCACTGCCGATGCGCTGGAGCGCGTGCAGACGATGGGCATCATCTTCCTCGACGAGATCGACAAGATCGCCGGTCAGCGCGGACCGAATACAGGTGGGCCCGACGTCTCACGCGAGGGTGTGCAGCGCGACCTGCTGCCGATCGTCGAAGGCTCCAACGTGCAGACCAAACACGGCATGGTGAAAACGGATCACGTCCTGTTCATCGCTGCCGGTGCGTTTCACGTGGCGAAGCCGAGCGACCTGATTCCGGAGCTGCAGGGCAGATTCCCGATCCGTGTCGAGCTCGACTCACTCACCGAGCAGGACTTCGTGCGGATCATGACCGAGCCCGAAAACGCACTCACCAAGCAGTACGCTGCGCTGGTCGAGGCCGAAGGTGCGACCCTCGAGTTCACTGCCGATGGCATCGCGGAGATCGCCAAGATTGCGGCGCACGTCAACGAGCGGATGGAGAACATTGGTGCACGTCGTCTGCACACGGTGATGACGACGCTGCTCGAGGAAGTACTCTTTGGCCTGCCGGACAGCGGCCAGAAGGCGATTCGTGTCGATCAGGCACTCGTGCGCGAGCGGTTGAAGACAATCGCCGACGACGAAGATCTGCGCCGCTACATCCTCTAGAAGATTTCTGCGATGACCAGTGAGCCGGCGGAAAAACCGGAGCGTCTTTTCATTGGCGTCCCGCTCACCGACGAAGCGCGCCAGGGATTGCAGAAGGTGCTGCCAAGAAATCTTCCCGGAAAGCTGATCCCACCACCGAACTGGCATTTCACACTGCGGTTCCTCGGCCCGACGCTGCCGTCGGCGCGCGATGACATCATCGCGAGACTCAAAACGGCGACCTGCGGCAGCGCTTTTACCATCCGCTTCGCCGAGCTGGGCGCGTTTCCGCTGCCACGGCGGGCGCGGATTCTCTGGGTCGGCGTCGACGAAGGCGTCGAGCGTCTCAGTCAGCTGGGCGCGATCGCCGAGGCCGCAGCGCGAAGCGCCGGATTTCCGGCCGAAGAGAAAGAATTCAGGCCGCACCTCACACTCAGCCGGATCGAGCCGCCGTCCTCGGTAAAGACGCTCTTGTCCACCAACATGAAAGTCGGACTGCGAATGCCGGTGACGTCAGTGGTGCTTTATCGTTCGCGGCTCGGCGGTGGGCCGGCGCGCTACGAGGAAGTTGAGCGCTTCGAGCTGTCGCCTAGTTAGAAGATTTTGTAAGTGCCTGTGCCACAGGCGCGCAGCGGTAAATCATGATTCGCTCGACTCGTCGCGTCGAAGGGAGTGTCGCGAGGTCTTTGGCGGTCCAAACTCGTGGTCGCCCCGGCGGCATCCCGCCCGAAAGAACGAAGCTCATACCGCAGCGATCGCGATAGACTACCACGAAATTGCCTTCTCCGATCAGACCTTGTGCGTCACCGCGGCGCAGAAGGTCGCCAACCGGCGATCCGATACCAACCGAGTCGCGAGTCCTGAATCCCGGCGTGCGAACGTTCAGGCGCCAAACCGTATCCTGCAGTATCTCGGCTTCGATGGATTCCGGCGGAAACGAAACGCTGATCACACGCTCGCTCTCACCCTCAGGGCCGGGTCGAACCGTGTCGAATGCGATGGGGCAAATCGCCTTTAGTGAATCGGCGAGCATTCCCAGCTTCAGGTAGCCGATCCCCGTTTGGTCAATCGTTCTGTCGCCACAGTCTTTCGAACCCTTCTGAGGTGAGGTCGGCTCGACCTGAATTCCAAGCGCGTCAACCGTGCTTGTCGAATCGGTTGCCATGGTCGAGTCGCGACGGTCGCCCCGACCGCCGCATGCAGCGAGGCACGAAAGAACGACGAGAGCGAAGAATCGCAGCAAGCGCGTCAATAGCTGCTCGTTTTGCGATCCGAGAGTAGCAGCATCATGGCAAACATCAGAGCGGCTCCGCCGACCCACCACCACACCTTCGAGTGTGATGACTCACTCGACTTGGATTGCGCCGCCCTGGCAGTGCTGTCTGTCGGCGTCGCGGCTTGAGTCCGCGTGGTATCTGGTGGCGGAGGTGACGAGGTTTGCTGCGCGTCGAGCGCTGTCGACGCGAGCGATCCGGCGAGAATCAATCCAATTATCCGACCACGCATCAAGGCCTCCGGCAAAGAGTCATTAATGTGCAACGGGCCGACGGCTGCGCGACAGAATCATCGCGTACGCGCCGACGTTCACCAGGAGAACGAGAGTGCCGAGCACAAACTGCGTCGTCCGATTGAGGCCAGCCGGATAGAGCACAGGCTGGATGTAGTGCTCGATGAAACCGCCGGTATAGCCAGCCTCGCCGCCCCGCACTCGAAACGAATTCTCCAGCGGCGTCAGTGGGCAAATCCAGCCGGCATACTCGATCAGCACTCCCCATATGGCCGCCGGGACGTGCAGGAACGCAACCCGGGACCATCGCGCCGCTACGAGTCCTCCCAGTACGACGAAGAGGACGAAACCGAGATGGAGTACGAGAACGACGTCCGCTAAAACGCGGTAGATCAAACCGGGGGTAGTGCGAGGGAGGGAGGAACGGCGATCGGGGGAGCCGCGGGCGCATCGAACGTCATCTTCGCCACCAGCGCCTCGAATCGCGGATCGCCGCGCAGCTCGTCGACGAGCGGATGCACGCGCAGGTACGCTGCCCAGCCGCGTCGCTCGGCGATTGAGCGATCGATCCAGTCCAGCGCGGCGTCGCGATTACCGAGCCCCAGCTGCACCATCGTCAGGTCGACGGGGGAGATGTACTCGGTCTGCATGCGCCGCTCGAATTCCGCGGCAACGGCGCGAGCGTAAGTTTGGTCTCCCGCTCGCGCGAGCGAATACGCCAGTGTCGCCTTGGTCGTGGCGCCGTTCGGCGGCGCCAGTGACAACGCCTCGCGCAGCACTCGCTCAGCGCCGGCGAAATCACCGGCGAAGGTGAGAATCAATCCCTGGATGCGATGACTCTCTTCCGCGACCGGGTTCATCGCGATCGCACGATCGAGATGGTAGCGTGCCGGATCGTATCTCCGCGCGTACAGGTAGCAGTAGCCGAGGCTCCGA
>DASTGU010000121.1:0-17204 GCA_035718845.1 Gemmatimonadaceae bacterium
GTTCAGCTGTGGACGCCGACGGGAATGCGGAGCACCGGGCAGCAGTTCCTGGGGACGCTGTTCGGGGATCACGCGAAGACCGGCATCGGTACTATGCTGAGCACGGGCACGGTTGTCGGAGCGGGCGCCAATCTGTTCGAGACGGAGATGCCGCCGAAAGTCGTCCCGCCATTCGCCTGGGGGAGTGTCGAGCCTTACGACACGTACGACGTCGCTAAATTTCTTGCAGTGGCGGAACGTGTCATGGCGCGCCGTCACGTTGAGCTTGGTGAGAAAGGGCGCAAACAGCTCGAGGAAGCGCACAAACGCAGGTGGAGTGTTTGATGAGGTTGTGGGTTCTCGGAAGTGGCAGCAATGGAAATGCAGTACTAGTTGAAACGGAACGCTCGCGCATCCTGGTCGATGCGGGGTTCTCGCCGCGCGAGCTGAAAAAGCGACTGGCGATCGCCGGCTTTGCGCCGGAGTCGATCGACGCGCTGGTTGTGACGCACGAGCACACCGACCATATAAAGGGCGCCGCCAGTGCAGCGCGGAAGTGGGGATGGACCATAGTCTCAACAGCTGGGACGCGGATGATGTGTCCCGACTGGGCGGAGCTGCGGCTAATTCTCACACCGCGTAAGAGCGAGGTCGTGATCGGCGATTTCCGGCTCGAGACTGTGCCGGTCTCGCACGACGCCACCGAGCCGATCGGAGTGATCGTGACGTCGCTAGGCGAAGGCTCCCGCGCCGGGATCATCTACGATCTGGGCCACGTCACCGAAACGATTTACCGCGCACTCGACAAGCTCGACGTGCTGGTGATCGAAGCCAATCACGACGAGGGGATGCTGCGGGCCGGGCCGTATCCGCCGTCGCTGCAAGCGCGGATCAGGAGCAAGTTCGGTCACTTGAGCAACACTGCAGCTGCCCAGACCGCAATGCAGTGCATTCACTCAGGGCTCAATAACGTCGTGCTCGCGCATCTCAGCGAGCAGAACAACACGCCGCGTGTCGCGATGTCGACGGTGGGCGATTCACTGCGGCGAGGCAGATTCAGAGGTCGGCTGACGGCGGCCTCGCAGGACAAGGTCGTCGGACCGATTATGGTTGGCGCGAGCTCGGTTTCGTCCGCGCCACTTCAGCTCGCGCTTGGGATCTAGCTAAGGCCTCGGGCGGCGGTTGCCTGCCACGATCGCGAAAACCAGCGCGGCAACCACCAGAATTCCAAACAATAAGTAAAAGTTCACCTCAGCGGCCCTCGAGCTCGCGCTCGCCGGGAACCTTGCGCTCCGCCCTCCCCTCGCCCGGATGCGCCTGTGCCTCATGGAAGCGCTCGCCCTTGAGCCGAATCGAATCGACGAACTTTTCGTACTCGGTATCCGAGAGCTCGTCGGCGATCGCAGGAACGAGTCCTTTCACCAGCGTGATACGCTCGGCGAGAGTGAGCTCGTTGATCGATGTCACGAGCTTGCGCAAACGTGGATGGTTCATCCACTCGGTTTCTTTGCTGGTCGTCATGTCGGGAAGACGCCTCCGGTCGAAGTGCTATCTGGTGGATTGAGTTAATCTGGTGCGCTTGATCTCTGCCCACTGCGCGAGGGTCTTGTCGAGCGACTTCTCGAGCTCCGCGGCGGCCGCGACCGTTTGGGTTGTCGGATCCATGTCTGCACTCTCGACGATATCGAGCACGGTCGCAAGTTGTTCGTTGAGACGCGCGAGACCAACGCCCGTCGGGCCTGTTCCATTTTCCAGGCGAGCCAACGCGGAATCGAGTACGACGAGGGAGTCTGCGATCTCTTGCGGTTTGGCGCCTTCGCGCTGAGTGCGCAACGCGCCGCGGCGCGCGCGCACCTCGCTGAGCGCGGCGAAATCGCGATCGATTGCCGCGTTCATACGGACTCCGATGTCGTGCTGCAGTCGCAAGCCGGCAGCCGAAATTGGCGCGCGCGGGTCCATTCTGACGGTGAGCGGCTGGGTTAAGGTCTGCCCGTTCACTCGCAGGCGGACGGTGTAGTTGCCAGGCAGCACCGCCGGACCCAGCGGGCCGCGTGGAGTATCCCCGAAGATCGCAGAGATGGGATAGTCGTGTCCGAGAACTTTCGGTGGGGCGTAATGGAGATCCCACACAAACCGATGCGTGCCGCGCGCTGTCGGCACGCGCTGCGGCGGGCGCACCCAATACGTCGGGACGTTCAGATCGGTCTCGGTTGGCACGATTGAATCGGTGCTGGAGAAGGTGCGCACAACGCTGCCGTTAGCATCCGCGATCTCGATCACCACTGGCGTCGTCGCGTCGCGGGCGAGCCGATAGTTGATAATCGCTCCGTCCGGCGGATTCTTCCCAGCCGGCTCCTCAGGCGGCAACGGCGTGTCGGTGTTTTTGTCGCGACGGAACCGGTAAGTGAGCTTCGGCTTGAACAGGTAATCCTCGCTCCCAGCGCGCGCGTCCAGCTGACGCAGCGGCGTCATATCGTCGAGGATCCAGAATGATCGACCATGGGTGCCGACGACAATATCATCATCGTGAATCACCAGATCCCGAATCGAGGTCGACGGCATGTTGAGCCGCAGCGACTGCCAGTGGTCGCCGTCATCAAGCGAGAAATAGACGGCGCGCTCGGTGCCGGCGTAGAGCAGCCCGCGCCGGATCGGATCTTCGCGCACTGCGTTCACGACTTCGTTGGCGGGAATGCCGGCGACGATTTCCTTCCACGTCTTTCCACCGTCGTGGGTGCGATAGATGTGTGGATGCAGATCGTCCAGCTTGATGCGATTGATCGCCGCATATGCAGACTGATCGTCGAAGTGCGACGCTTCCATCAACGAGACCTTTGACCACGGCGTTAACGCAGCTGGCGTGACATTGGTCCAGGTCCTTCCAGCATCTCTGGTGACGTAAATCGCTCCGTCATCCGAGCCCGTCCAGATCACTTTCAAGTCACGGAACGAGGGTGCGATGGTGTAAATAACACCGCGATTCTTGGCCCGAGAGAGATTGCCATCGGTGAACATTCCGTAACTCGAGGGAACCTCGTAGTCTCGTCGCGTGAGATCGGGACTGATCACGTCCCAGCTGTGCCCACCGCTGGTCGTCTTGAAAACAACATTGCCGGCGAAGTAGAGCACGTGCGGATCGACACTCGAGAAAATGATCGGCGCTGTGCGCAGGAACCTGTACTTGCCGGAGCGAACCGCTTCCGGACTCACGTTCTGGACCTCGCGCGATCGCTGATCGAAGCGAGTGATCTTTCCGCCGTAAATGATGTTGTGGTCCAGCGGATCCGGCGCGATGTAGCCGTACTCCTCGGCTCCGACTGGATTCCATTCGCGGAATGTGATCGCGCCGTAGTCGCCGCGGCTGGTCGTACCGACGGACCCACTCTCCTGCTGCCCGCCATACACCCAGTACGGAATCTGGCTATCGGTGATGACATGGTAGAACTGGGCGGTGGGCTGATTGTACCACGAGCTCCACGTTTGTCCCCCGTTCACGGTGACGATCGCACCCTGGTCGGCGGCGATCAGCATGATGTCGGCATTGTCCGGGTTGATCCAAATGCGATGATAGTCATCGCCGCCCGGCGCGCCTTTGATGGCGGTGAATGTCTTGCCGCCATCGATCGATCGATAGGTCGACGTGTTCGCCGAGTACACTACGTCAGCGTTGCGTGGATCGACCTTCAGCTCGGCGAAATCGCTGGCGCGTCCCCAGACACGCACTTCATCATTTGTGCGACGCCACGTCTCGCCAGCGTCGTCCGAGCGATAGATCCCGCCCAGGGTTGGCGCGTCAATCGTCGCGTACATGCGCTGCGGATCGCTCGGCGCGATGGTGAATCCAATACGGCCCAGCCCCTGCGCGGCGGTCGGAAAGCCTCGACCGATTTGACGCCACGTCGTGCCGCCGTCGACTGACTTGAACAAGCCGCTGAGCGGTCCATTCCAAAAAGCATTTTCCCACGGTCCCTGGCGGCCCGCCCAAAGCGCCGCATACACGATGTCAGGATTCTTCGGATCGAACCCAACCTGAATCGCGCCGGTGTTCTCGTCTTTGTAGAGAACTCTCTCGAAGGTTTCGCCGCCATTCGTCGAGCGATAGACGCCGCGCTCTGCGTTCGGTCCATAGGGATGGCCGAGCACGGCGACGAAGACGCGATTTTCATCGCGTGGATCGACGATGATGCTGCCGACCTGTTGTCCGTCGCGGAGCCCGAGGTGTCGCCACGTTTTTCCGGCATCGGTCGACTTGTAGATGCCGTCGCCGGTCGAGAGGTCGGGACGCTGCAAGCCTTCCCCCGACCCGACATAGATCACATTCGGATTCGACGGCGCGACCACGATGTCACCGATGGAACCGGTCGGCTGATCATCGAAGATCGGCGACCACACCCGACCATAATCGGTCGACTTCCAAACCCCACCGTCATTGACGCCGATGTAAAACACATTCGGCTGCTGACGCACACCCGTCGCGCCGACGGTGCGTCCAGCGCGAAACGGTCCGATCATCCGCCACTCGAGACTCGAATAGAGCGACGGGTCGGGTGTCTGTGCGGGCGAGCTGTGTGCGCTGATCGGCAGCGCGGAAAAGGCCGTGGAAAGAACGAGGAAGGATCTAAGGCGACTCAGTTGAAACTCCGGTTTGCGCAACGAAAAAATGCAGACGACAATACGCTGCAGCCACCGCGTGGTGAGTTCGATTACTTCGCGAGCATCAAATGAGGCGAAAATTGTTCCCGGCTGAGCTTCAAGAAAGTGCCGCGCTGGTGGAACGGCATTTGTAATAATCATCCGTAGGAAAAATCATCGACAAACAAGGTGAGACCAAGCTCAAATGATCATATCTCGTAAGAACTTAGCAGTACTAACCCTTATCGCTTCGGCGATGGCCGGAGGAACGGCGGTGGCGCAGGTCGGCGTGCCGGAATCCGCACCGACCGCCGGTCGCGACACCACCACCCATTTCGCGCCGATCTCGCTTCACGCGGATCTCAGCTCGCGAATGATATCGGTGAAGCGCGGCGACGAAACCATCAAGACGTATCAGGTTGCGGTCGGACAGGATCGCTATCCGACTCCGATCGGAACGTTCGACATTCGCCGCATAGTCTGGAACCCGAGCTGGCATCCGCCACCGGATGCGAAGTGGGCGAAAGGCAAAACGCCGAAGGGTCCTGGTGATCCGGCGAATCCGATGAAGGTGGTGAAGATTTTCTTCAAGGATCCCGATTACTACATCCATGGCACCGGCGATGTCGAAAGCCTGGGGTCGGCGGCGTCACACGGATGCCTGCGCATGGACCCGGACGACGTGGCGGATCTAGCGAAGCTGGTGATGACCGAAGGCGGTCAGCCCCGAGAGGAAAACTGGTTCTGGCGCATTATCCATTCGCGCCGCGAGACCAAAGAGGTCTATCTCGACAGCCCTGTCCCGATCACGATCACTGATTAAGTGACGGCCGGCTTTCCTGCCTGGAAGCCGGCGAACCATCCGGCGACGAGTTTCAGGATCGACGCGAGGATGTAACCCGACGGGACGCCCTGATGCCCGGCGATCGAGCCTCCCACAGAGAGCACGATCGCCGTCACAGCCAGCACCAAACCATGCGCGATGAAGTTCGCCGAAAGACCGCGCATGAGCGTTCGGGCGAAGATGTAGACGAACAAAGTGCCGCCGATAATTCCCACGGCGGCCCCCGTCTTCACCCCGAACGCATCGTACACAGTTTGCGCCTGGCCGCGTGCGATCACGAATCGGTAGGTCACCGTAATGAGGATTATGGTGATGACCGTGCAGACTTCGGCGAGCAAGCCGTAACCGAGTGCAGCGAGCCAACGGTTACGGCTTTTCGTACTGGCGGGAGCGGTCACTGCTTAACCGTGAACGGCGCCGTCCAGCGGCGATCGTCCCAGGCGAAGGTGAGCGCGCCGCCATTTGCTTGCGGCTGAACGCCGATGACGAACTGATCGACGGGCGGATTGACAGATGCCTGCGTGAGGTTCACGCGCGCGAAATCCTTGTCGGCGTGATAGTCAGTTCCCCACTGGCCCGTTTCACTGTTGAAGATCAACTGGGCGCCCGTCGGAGTCGGAACCGTCCATAGCGTGTATTTGCCGGCGGGTATGACCGTCGAGCCAAACGACAGATCCTTATCGGTGGTGAAAACCGTCGCAGCGTTCGCGCCCGTGCGCCAAACCTGATTCCACGGAACGACGTTACCGAAGATCACGCGCCCTCGCTTGAGCGGACGGCTGTAGGCGACGGATACATTGGCACCGCCAACTGCGCTACGCACGGTGTCCGGGGGCGACATCTGACCCATCACTCCGCCACGCGCCGCCTCGACAGCTGCCCAGCTCTTCACCAGTGCCTCGACGTCGAGGTTCGGTACGCTCTGCGCGACAGTTTTGATTGTCGTCGGCGTCGCATCCACGCCGAGTATCCTGCCACGCGAATCGACACGCGCTACTTCGATCCACCCCGGGAAGAAGGTGCTCTGGAACGCGACCGAGTCGGCGCCACGACGGCGGAGAATGATCGACGGCGACGGGTCGCTGCCCGGTGACACAAGAACGTATGAGACGCTGTCTCGTCCGAGCTTCGACGCCGCCAGCAACTGTTCATAGATACCGTAAGCCGCAGGCTCGGTGCCGAGGAACGGCGACGCTACGCCGCGATAGACTCTCCTGCCGCTAGCGGTAGTATCTCGCTGACCATTCCGTGTCGTTTCGATCGTGGCAACGCTATCACCGAAGTTGCCGACGATCCGCATCACCGGGGGCGAACCAGCGGGTGCCGACGCCCGCGTTACCGTCGCCGTCAGCGTACGGAAGGTGCCGTTTGGCGCGAGATCACCGACGTAGTGAATGGTGCGCACGCGAGGATAGCGCAGCACAAGATCGCCTTCGAGCCTGTCGGCGGAGCGCGTGTAGCGCTCGATTGCGACCGTGTCGTTACCGAGCCTGGTGATGATGTAAGCCGGAGATTGCGCCGACGCGACAACTGGCGCGAAAAGTAGCGCTGCCGCTGCGAGCCTGAGTTTCATAGAGATCACCTGCTGCGAACGAGGTTACACCACTGTGAGCAGTGGATTCTGCAGCGAGTGCAGCGGAGACGCAACGCTCAGACTGTCACCTCGCAGCTCTCGCTAACCTCAGCAACGTTTGTGTCGAGCATTGCCACAACCGCGTCGAGCGCAGTTGTAACATCAACCACTAGATCATCCGCGTGCTCGATTCCCACCGACAGCCGCACCAGGCAATCGTCGATGCCGGCGTTCCGGCGAGCAGCTTCGTCCATCGAGGCGTGTGTCATTGTTGCTGGATGCGCCACCAGACTCTCCACTCCACCCAAAGATTCCGCGAGCGTGAAGCACGTGAGATTTGCAACAAAAGTCTCGACACCAGCGACGCCACCCCGGACCTCGACACTGACCATCGCGCCGAATCCATCCTGTTGCCTTACCGCGATCGAGTGGCCCGGGTGGGACCTCAGCCCCGGATACAAGATGCGCCTCGCTCCGGGATGATTTTCGAGCGCCGCGACGACCGCGGCGGCGTTCCGCTCGTGGGCGTCGATGCGCGCGTGCAGGGTCCGCAACCCGCGCAACGTGAGAAAGCTGTCGAATGGCGCGCCGGTTATGCCAAGACAATTGGCCCACCAGGCGAGCTCCTCGCCGAGTGATCCATCAGCGGTGACCACTGCCCCACCGACGACATCGCTGTGGCCGTTGAGATACTTGGTGGTAGAGTGCACAACCAGGTCTGCTCCAAACTCCAGCGGACGCTGCAACACTGGCGATAGAAACGTGTTGTCCACCGCGACGATCGCACCCGCAGCGTGCCCCGCTTCGATCACGCGTTCCAGATCGGTGATCCGCAATAGCGGATTGCTCGGCGTCTCGATCCACAGCAGCCGCGGACGTTCGGAACGAACAAGATCAGCTGCGCCTTCACAGGTCAGGTCGGTGAAAAGGACATCGAAATGTCCGCGGGCGGCGAGCGAGCGTAGCAGCCGGTGTGTTCCGCCGTAGCAATCGTGAGCCGCGATGACCAGCTCGCCGGGCCGAACCAGTTGCAGCGCCAGATTCACCGCCGACATCCCGGTGCTCGTCACCACACCGCGCGCACCGCCCTCGAGGTCAGCGAGTGCCTGCGCGAGATAGTCGCGAGTGGGATTTCCAGTACGGGTGTAGTCGTAAGTGCGTTTCTTTCCGAAGCCGTCGAACGCAAACGTGGACGAGAGATGGATCGGCGGCACCACCGCTCCGTGATGCAGGTCGGTCGCGATGCCGGCGCGCACAGCGCGCGTAACAGCCCGCGTCGCGCGATGATCTCTGGCCAATGACTCGCTCATGCGATCGCCCTCCGCTCAACGTTGAGCAGCTCTTCGATGAACGGCGACACCCGCTCGGCGTCGCCCAAGAACGCGTCATGACCAAACGCGGAATCGATCTCGATCAGCTGCGCGTGACCGGCGAGTCGATCGACGAGCTGACGAGACTGCTCGATCGGAACCAGCCGATCGCTGCTCACCCCGATCACGGTCGTCGGAACCGTGATGTCCTCGGGACGCACGCGATGAAGATCCAGTGATAACGACAGTGCACTGTACTTCTCGGATGTCCAGTGATCGGCGAAATCCTCTCCTTTCTTGCGGAGATAGTTGCCGATCCGATCTTCAACTGTGCGCGAGTCGATGGGCTCACAGTCGATAAATCGCTCCTTGAAGTAGTGCGGTGTCAGATAACTCGTCATGGCAATGCCGCGCGCAATGGTCAGCGCATCACGCTCGCGCCCGATATTCGCGCCGAGCTCGATCACTCGCCGCTGCAGATGGCGCAGCGCAGTTGCCAGCGGATCGCTCTCGTGTGCGGCGCTGATCACGATCAGCCGGCGGCTGCGTGTTGGATGCTGCGCTCCGAAGGCCAGGGCGACCATTCCGCCATAGGATGCGCCCACGATCGCGTGCAGCGATCGGATGCGGGCGTGATCGAGCACGCTTGCCAGCGCGTCTGCCTGATCGTGCGTGCTGATAGCTGTCGACCCACGAAAGCTCGAGACGTAGTCGATGCCGAGCACCAGGAATCGTGTCGTGTCGATCGGTTTGCCGGGACCGACGACTTCTTCCCACCATCCTTGATGGGTGTCGAAGCCATTCGCCGTAACGTGACGATTGGCGGATATCCCTCCCAGCACTGCGACCACGGGCGCGCCGAGCGGTCCAACCAGCTCGTACGCGATCCCATCCGCGCTCTTACCGGTCTTCGCATCTATTCCCGACGTGGGCTCAGCCGCAAAAGCGAGATTTGTCATTGGACGCGCACCTCCGCTTCGGGCAGCTCAACCCGGGCCACCGCAATGTCAGGGTTGACCGCGAGGACATCTTCGAGAGCGGACCAACGTGCGCGATTCGTGATTACGCCGACGCGATCGCTTTCGAGCCAGCTGCGCTGGACGAGGATGTCACGTGAGGCAAGCAATGACTCGAGATCGAAATCACAGGTTGCCAACAACAGCCAGCGATGCTCTCGCGGATCGGCGAGCGGATAGAACGCCCGCCCACGCGAGCCACGCGCGTTCGCTGGGGGAGACGTCCGCAATAAATCACTGAGCAGCGCCGCGGCGGTCGGCTCCGCTCCTGCTCCCGGTCCCGACACCGTGAGTGGCGCGCTCCATCCTTGATCGATCTCGATTCTGTTTTCCTCGCCAATGGTGCGCGCAAATCCGCTCGCTGCGCTGACAATCGTCGGCTCAACGGAAGCGACGACCGCGTTCCCATTGAGCTGCGTGCACTCGGCGATGAGTCGCAGGCGTCCGCCAAGCGCGGTTGCGACGGGAATCAGCTCCGTCAGATGCGGGAGCAGACTCGTGCGCCGAATGCGAAGTGTGGAGGGCGCAATTCCAAACGCGACCCAGGCGGTGATGGCGAGTTTCGCCGCCGCGTCGCGCCCATCGAGATCCTTGCTACAGTCTTCTTCGGCCAAGCCGAGCTCGCGGGCAGCCTGAACTGCGACGGTGAAGTCGTGCCCGCGCTCGATCTGGGTGATGACGAAGTTCGAAGTGCCGTTGAGAATTCCGCGCACTGCGCGTGGAGGTGACGCGCCGAGTAGGTCGCGGAGAGTCGAAATCACCGGCGCGCTGGCGCCGACAGCAGCTCCGAAATCGAGAGAGGTGCCACTCTCGTCGGCGAGCCGGCAAAGGCGGTCGCCGGCCCCGGCGATCAGCTCCTTGTTGGCGGTGATGAATTTGCGACCGTGGGCGAGAGCGCTCGCTGCAATTGTCTGGGCGGGCTCTTCCCCGCCAATCGCCTCAACGACGACGTCGGCGTCGGCACTGAGAAATGCATTGAGATCGTTGGTGAAGAGAGAGTCGGCGACCGGAACGTGTCGCTCGCGATTCGGATTTCGCACCAGCACGCTGGCAACGGAGAAGTGGACATCGAATCGCGACTCGATTTCTTCGCGCGCATCGTGGAGCAGTCGCACCAGGCCACCGCCAACCACTCCGCATCCAGCCAGAGCCAGTCGAACTTCACGCTTGGGAGTCATTATCAGATCCTCGTAAAAGACTCCGCGCATAAAGCAGAACGCCCGTGGCAGTGTAGCCGCGGGCGTTCCTCGCTTTTTAGCATTTATTTAACGTGGCTGCAATACGCGGCAAATCACCACAGGGTGCATCGATTGTTTTGGCAAGATACCTGTGCCGATTTGCATCGTCAAGCGCGAATAAAAAAAAGGTAGGCAGGATGCAGAGAAGCTCAGGTTTGAGTTTGCAGCTTATGTTCGTGGCGTTCTGAGTAGTTGAACTCTGAATGCCAAAATCGTAGCTGCTGACTCCCACCCGAGCTCTCTGCCACCTCCCCACCTTTAGTTCCCAAACAAAAGAGGGACGCGTTTTTCGCGTCCCTCTTCGTCCTATTCCCAAGAAGGGACTAGTACATCCCGCCCATACCGCCCGGCGGGCCGCCAGCTGCTGCTGCCGGGGCCGGCTCCTTCTTCTCGACGACCAGCGCTTCGGTCGTGAGCAGCAGGCCCGCGATCGACGCTGCGTTCTGCAACGCGGTGCGAGTGACCTTGGTCGGGTCGATGACGCCGGCCGTGACCAGATCCTCGTACTCGTCGGTCAGAGCGTTGTAGCCGAAGTTGTTCTCCTTCGAGGTGCGGATTTTCTCGACCACGATCGAGCCTTCGCCACCAGCGTTCTGAACGATCATGCGCATCGGCTCTTCGACCGCGCGACGGACGATCTCGACGCCGATCTGCTCATCGCTGTCCGCAAGCTTCACGGTCTTCAGCGCCTTCTGAGCGCGAACCAGTGCGACACCGCCGCCGGGGACGATTCCCTCTTCTACCGCCGCGCGCGTGGCATGCAGCGCGTCTTCGACGCGTGCTTTCTTCTCTTTCATCTCGCTCTCGGTCGCAGCGCCAACGTTGATCACCGCGACACCGCCGGCGAGCTTCGCCAGACGCTCCTGGAGCTTTTCACGATCGTAGTCCGAGGTGGTCTTGTCGATCGCGGCTTTGATCTCCTTGATGCGACCTTTGATCTTCTCCTCGTCGCCCTGTCCATCGATGATGGTGGTGTTTTCCTTGTCGACGACGATTCTCTTCGCGCGGCCGAGATCGGTTACAACTGCGTTCTCGAGCTTGAAACCGACTTCCTCGGAGATGACCTGACCGCCGGTGAGGTTCGCAATGTCTTCGAGCATCGCCTTACGACGGTCGCCGAAGCCGGGCGCCTTCACCGCGCAAACGCGCAGCGTGCCACGGAGCTTGTTGACGACCAAAGTCGCGAGCGCCTCGCCCTCGACATCCTCGGCGATGATGAGCAATGGCTTGCCCATCTGCGCGACCTTCTCCAGGATCGGGAGCAGGTCCTTCATCGACGAAACTTTCTTGTCGTGAATGAGGATCAGCGAATCCTCGAGGACCGCTTCCATCTTTTCCGGATCGGTGACGAAGTACGGCGAGAGATAGCCGCGATCGAACTGCATTCCTTCGACAGTCTCGAGGGTGGTCTCGAGGCCCTTCGCCTCTTCAACCGTAATAACGCCGTCCTTGCCGACCTTCTCCATCGCCTCGGCGATCAGATCGCCGATTTCCTTGTCGTTGTTCGCCGAGATGGCGCCAACCTGCGCGATCTCTTTCTTGCCCTTGGTCGGGACGCTCATCTTCTTGAGCTCGTCGACGACCGAGTTGACACCGGCATCGATGCCGCGCTTGAGCGCCATGGGGTTGACGCCGGCGGTGACGTTCTTGAGACCTTCGCGGAAAATCGCCTGCGCCAGAACGGTCGCGGTGGTGGTGCCGTCACCAGCCAGATCGCTGGTCTTGGTGGCGACTTCCTTCACCATCTGTGCGCCCATGTTCTCGAGCGGATCGGAGAGCTCGATCTCCTTGGCGACGGTGACACCGTCCTTGGTGACGGTCGGCGCGCCGAACTTCTTGTCGATGACGACATTCCGGCCCTTGGGCCCGAGGGTCACCTTGACTGCTTCGGCGAGCTGATCGACGCCGCGCTTGAGTGCCGCGCGCGCGTCAGTGTTGAAGTGGAGTTCCTTGGCTGCCATATGTTCGCTCAGTTAGCTGGTGGGTTTAGTTAACGACCGCGAGCACGTCGGACTCGCGAAGGATCAGAAGCTGCTCGTTATCGATGGTGACTTCGGTGCCGCTGTACTTTCCGTACAGGACTTTGTCGCCAACTTTGAGCTCCATCGGGACGCGGACGTCCTTCTCAAAGCGGCCAGGTCCGACGGCGATGATCTCGCCCTGCTGCGGCTTTTCCTTGGCGGTGTCCGGGATGAACAGTCCGCCGCGCATCTGCTCGGTATCCTCGAGCGCCTTGACGACGACGCGATCGGCGAGGGGAGCGACTTTGGTGGAATTTTGAGTCTTTGTGGCCATAGTTAGCTGCCCTTCTGCGGGGTTAAAGTGGCTAGGTGGGTAAACGGCTGTTAGCACTCAACCATGGTGAGTGCTAAACGTCCCCCAACTTAATAACTCCCGCCTCCGGCAGTCAACCCAAGCAACTCCACAGGAATCGATTCGATTCTGCCCCCCTGAATCCGGGGCCCAACCGCTGGGTTTAGCGGCTTAAACGGCTAGTCGGCGAGCAGGCCGTAGCCGATTCGGATACCCTTGAGCGTCAGAAAGGGGTCGATCAGCTCCAGCTCCGTCGTGTAGGGGCGTACTGTTTCGGCCATTCCGCCGGTCGCGATGACTAGCGGCTTCGATGCGGTCGGCCACTCCTTCTTGATGCGCCGCACGATTCCGTCAATCGAATCGACGGCGCCGTACAGCACTCCGGCGCGAATGCACTCGTCAGTGCGCCGCGCGATGACTCGCTTTGGCGCGACGATATCCGTCGCCGGGAGTTGGGCGGTGCGACGGAAGAGTGTATCCGCCGAAATCATGATTCCCGGTTGAATCACCCCGCCGAGGAAGGTGCCGTCGGCGGTAATGCAGTCATATGTGGTAGCTGTTCCCATGTCGACCACGATCGCGTCGCGTTTATGAATGCGACTCGCCGCCAGCGTGTTGGCAATTCGATCGGCGCCAACGGTGAGCGGCTCCTCGACGTCGAGTTTGATCGGCAGTTTCGCGCGGCCGTCGATCACCACCGCCGCGTGCCCGAACAAAAGCTCGCATGCCGCTGCGAGCATCGGCGTCACCGATGGCACTACCGAGCAAATCGCCGAGCCCTCGACGCGACCCGGTGTGCTGAAGTCGCCGCCAAGGATCGAGCGAATCAGCAGCGCGTACTCGTCGGACGTCCGCGGCGCCGCAGTCGTCAGGCGCCAATGCGACGTCAGCTTGTCTGCGTCGAAGAGCCCGACAGTGATCTCGGAATTTCCAACGTCGAATGCGATGATCACTATTCTTTTTCCAGCTCGAGTGAGCCTGAGCGGAATCGGGCTACGGAGTCGGCGAGTGTGACAAGGAGCTCGCCCGTGGGGCTGATTCCCGCCACACGACCGAGCGCCGGCGTAATACACTTCTTCCCGCGCGCCATGTCTCGCGCCGCGAACTCCTCCATCTCGTCTTTGCGGAGCGGACCCGCTTCGCTCGCACCCGCGCGAACAGCCGGAATCAGCTCAGTCAGCACGTCGAGCCGACTGGTGTCAGGCTCGAGCCACGCGCTGCCCGGTACGCCCTCCGGCGCGCGGACGTTGACGCCAAGGCCGATCGCTACCCACTCCAGCTCGCTTTCGCGCCAACGTGCTTCCACGAGAATTCCCGCGAGCTTGCCACGATCGATGTACAAATCATTCGGCCATTTCACGCGAATCGGCTCCGCGGCGAACCGGTCCAGCGCACGCGCCGCTGCGAGTCCCACGCGTAATGACAAGACGTCGAGACCCGACGTATCAACGGGACGCTCGATCAGCGTCAGCCACAGCCCGGCACCGGGAGTAGACGCCCACGTCTTTCCGCCCCTACCCCGCCCCGCGGTTTGCTCATCGGCGATGATGAGCGTGCCGGTCGGCGCACCTGCCACCGCCAGCCGATGGGCGACGTCCAGTGTCGAAGTTGTCGAATCGAGCAACTCGACGCGCGGCAATCCGAGCAGTCGCTCGATGTCCTCACTTGTCGCGCCGTCGAAGCGGACTTCACTACCCACGAGCGTAAATCACCGCCAGGACAGCGAGTCCGAGTGCAACGCGATAGAAGGCGAAGATTCCATAGCTATGACGGCTGACATAGCGCATCAGAATGGAAATCGCCAGCCAGCCGCTGACCGCCGACGCGACGACACCGGCCATCAGCTCGTTGGTTAGCCCACCTTGCTGCAGCGCCTTTGGACCCTCGAGGACCACTGCAGCGGCGATGATCGGCATGCTCATCAGAAAGCTGAACTCCGCCGACGCTTCGCGATCGAAACGCAATCCACGCCCGGTCGTGATCGTCGATCCCGAGCGCGACACACCGGGAATCAGCGCAATCACCTGCGACAGTCCGATCAGGAGCGCATCGATCCAGCGCATCTCGCCGAGGATTCTCGCCTGATCGACCAGCTTGTCCACGAGCCAGAGTATGATGCCCATCACGATCAGCGCGATCGCGATCAGCTGTGGGGCACGAAATGCAGACTCGGCCCGTGATTGCAGCAATAATCCACCGATCGCGCCTGGGATCGTAGCCAGAATCAGATAGACCAGGCGGCGTTTTTCCGGCGTCTCCACTCGACCCGTGCGAAGAATTCCGAATCCAGCTTTGATCAGCGCCAGCCACTCCATCCGGAAATACCACAACACCGCGAGCAGTGTCCCGAAGTGAAGCGCGACATCGAACGCCAGCCCCGGATCCTCCCACCCAAGCAACCAGGGAGCAAGCGTCAGGTGTGCGCTGCTACTGATCGGCAGAAACTCCGACAACCCCTGAATGATGCCGAGCACTGCTGCCTGTAGTGGTGTCATGACGTTACTGGTGAGAGTGATTGGCGGTACAACGACTCGTATTTTGTAACGATCGCATCCCTGGAGAACCGCTCGCGTGCGTCGGCAGCCGCGCGCCGGCTCATCTCAGTCCAGCGCTGTCGATCGGTAAGAATCTGGAGCGACGCGGCGCTCATGCCCGGGATGTCGCCGACATCGCAAAGGAGCCCTGTCTCACCATTGCGCACCACCTCGGGCAGACCACCGGCATCGCTCCCCACCACCGGCACTCCCGACGCGAGCGCCTCGAGCGCGCTTAGTCCGAACGACTCACTCTGACTCGGCAGCAAGAAGAGATCGGCGGCGGCGAGCAGTGGTGCGATCTGATCGAGCTTGCCGAGGAATGACACCGACTCCTCGACACCCAGCAGTCTTGCCTCTTCCTCGGCGGCTGGTCGATCGGGACCATCGCCGATCATCACCAGCACACTCGGTATCTCCCGATTCACCTCCGCGTAGATCCTGACGACGTCGCGAACGCGCTTTACCGCTCGGAAGTTGGAGATGTGCATCAGTATCGGTTTGGACGAGCCGAACTCCTTTTTCAGCAAAGGCGGGTATAGCTCGCGATTGTAGATGGCCGGATCGATGAAGTTGTGAATGACATCGATGTCGGGACCCTCGCAACCAAACGCGCGACACGTCTCCTCTCGCAGGTACTGTGATACCGACGTGATCCGATCCGATTTCTCGATCGAGAATTTGGTGATCGGATAGAACGATGGATCCTGCCCAACGATGGTGATGTCGGTGCCGTGGAGCGTGGTGATCAGATGCACATCGCGATCAGCCTCGCGCAGCATCTCGCGCGCGATCCACGCGCTCGCTGCGTGCGGAATGGCGTAATGGCAATGCAGAAGCTCGAGATTGTGGGTGAGCACCACTTCGTGCATTCGCACCGCGAGCGCCAGATCGTACGGCGGAAACTCGAACAGTGGATAACGGCCGACATCTACTTCGTGGAAGAAGATGCGTGGCAGGAACGATGGCAGACGAAACGGCTGCCGGTAGGTGATGAAGTGCACTTCGTTCCCGCGCTCGGCGAGTGCGATGCCCAGCTCGGTCGCTACCGCGCCCGATCCGCCGTAAGTCGGATAACAGGTAATGCCAATCTTCACTCGGCTCTCTCCCACCACTCTCGCGCAATTGCAGCGGCTTGAGAGTCAAGTGGATTCAATTTCGTGACGCTATCCGCTGGTAGCTGATGCCTGAACCACGTCCGCTGTCGCTTCGCATATTGCCGCGTCTCAATAATGATTCTCGCACGCGTCGTTGACAAATCAGAATTCCCCTCGGCGTGCTCGCGAATGGCGGCGTAGCCGGAAGCCTTCCAGGCCGGCGCGTCGCCAGGAACCCTGCTCATCAGTCGGCGAACTTCGTCTACCCACCCACCCTCGAGCATCTGATCCACTCGATTCTCGATCTGTGTTGCGAGTGCGTCGCCGGGATCAACCACCAGATAGGTGGGCTCGATGTCGACGACACCGACGCTGCGGTGTGCGTCGTGTAGATCACTCATTCGCGCGCCTGAGAGCAATGCGGTCTCGATCGAGCGGAGCAATTGAGTACGGCCGAGATGCGCGCGCGGCGGATCGAGCATCTCGCACCAGCGGCGCAGCTCGGCGACTGATTTCTCAGCGAGCTCCGATTCCAGGCGAGAGCGGGCAGCGGGGTCCATCGGGGGCGCGTCGAACAGCGGTTCGACCAGTGCGCGGATGTAAAGCCCGGTGCCGCCCACAATCACCACTGGTTTCTCGAGCTCACCCGCGCATTCAATCCACTCGCG
>DASTGU010000122.1:0-51699 GCA_035718845.1 Gemmatimonadaceae bacterium
TAATCGGCGCGTCAGCACTTGCGCTCAGAGCAAAAGCAGCCCGCGTTTGACCCCTGTAGCGACCGCTTCCGCGCGAGTGGTGACGCCGAGCTTCTCGAACAAAAGCTCGAGATGGGTCTTGACGGTGTTCGTCGAGATGCCAAGTCGCGCGGCGATCTGCTTGTTGACGAGTCCGTCGGCAAGCAGCGCCAGAATTTCCTGCTCGCGCCTGCTCAGCGTCGCGTTACCCGAAGTCTCCGTAACGCGACCCGGATCGCGCGCGGTCAGTGTCGGCGCCGCGCGGGCCACCAGCACGAGCTCGGTGTCCGGTGGGACATCCGCGCTGGAGCCGGCGACTCCGATGACCTCGAACTCGTCGCTCGATCTGAGCGCGGCTGCCAGTGATGCGCGCAGCCTCTCGGTCGGTGCGACGATGGCGACGCGCGTCATCGGCGCGCGTTGGGCTCAGGCTGCGCGTTGGGCGAGCGCGCGCTCGACGAATTGCTGAACGAGTGTCGATGGAATCGCGACGCCGAGTCCGTTGACAACCATGCTGTTGATACCGACCAGCCGGCCCTCGGCATCCACGAGCGGCCCGCCCGAATTCCCGGGCGCCAGACGCACGTCGGCGACCACCCAGCGCGGCGATTTCGCGCGGTCGCGGGCGACGGTGTGTATGACGCCCATCGCCAACGCATCCCGCACGCCGAGCGGGTGGCCGTGCGCGAATACCAGTTCGCCCGTGCGCAGCGACTCGGGATCGCGCAGCTCCAGCATCGGCCCACTGACCGACGGCGCGGCGATGAGCGCCAGATCATGCTGAGGATGGTACGCGAGTGCGCGCGCTTCGCGCCACTTGCCGCCCGCATCGATCTCCACCGAGGACCCGCGCCTGATGCAGTGTGCGTTGGTGACGATGAGTCCCGCCCCGCCCCAAATGATGCCGGTGCCGCTGCCAACTTCGCCGCTCCGCACTTCGACCACGGCTTCGCGCAGCAGCTCAGCGAGGCCGTTCAGATTCGATGAAGCGGCCCGCGCCGACCCAAAGATTGTGGCGTTCATTCGCGCTCACCTCGATCAACCGGTGTAATCGAAACGGTCTTCAACACTCCGCCACGCAAAACCCTGAGGCTCACGGCCTGATCTCGCGCTGTTCCGGACAATGCGTCCAACAAATCATCCGGACGCGAAAGTCTTTGGTCGTTTGCCTCCAGCAAAAGATCGCCGAGCAGAAGTCCGCCCTTCTCCGCGGGCGAGTCATCAGCGATCGAGACGATCAGCAAGGCTCCTTCACCCGACAGCTCATGCTGTTTGACCAGGGCCGCCGATAACGCCACCGGCTGGACGGCGACTCCGATGAACGGCCTCCGGACATGACCCCGCTCGAGCAGCTCGTCGACGACGCGATCGACTGCCTGCGCGGGCAAGGCCAGTGGAGTTCCGCGGGCGAGTGCAGAGTTGTTGATGCCGAGTACGCCGCCACCGGCGTCAACGAGCGGGCCGCCGGAGAAACCATCGTAAACGGCGAGATCGAGGCGCAGCACGCGGTCGATCCGCGCGCCTTGCCAGGTGCGCCAGCCTTCACCGACCGCACTAACAATCCCGAAGCTAGCCGACACGTTCTTGCCCGGTCGACCCACCGCCAGCACCAGTGATCCCACTCTCAGGGAGCTCACATCGGCACGCGCCGCGGCTTTCGGGGATTTCCCTTTGACTCGCAGCACAATCAGGTCGGTGGCCGAGTCTCGGCCAGCGATCGTCGCTTTCGCCGATTCGCCATTAGGCAGGGAGATCGAGATCTCTCCCTCGCTGCGCACGGTGTGACTGGCACTGACAATCACCCCGTCACGCCAGAGTATTCCACTCGAGGGAATACGCCGTCGCGCGTGAATCGCGACAACTGACTTGCCCGCCGCCTCTACGGCGGACGCGAGCTGCGATGATAGCTCTGAGAGAGCGCTTCCGGCGCCCGATATTGATGCAGACATGTTTTTCCCGGTGAGTGATGCGAATGCAGGATCACTCCGGGAACGCGAGCCCGGTATCGGACGAATGGGTGAGGCTGGCCGTGCTCTGCATCCGACGCGATACTAGGTCGACTGACCGCAACGACCGAGGAATCCTATGAGCATCGCCGATACTTTACTCCCCGAATTCGATCAGGAGATGTCAACCACGCGCCGAGTTCTCGAGCGTGTACCAACCGATAAGGGGCAGTGGAAGCCGCATCAGAAGTCGTTTCCGCTCGGCCATCTGGCGCAGCTGGTGGCGGGCATGCCGGGCTGGATCACCAACGCCGTTACCCAAACCTCGCTCGACCTCGCCGGGTATCCGGGATACAGCTACGAAAAGACCGAGGATCTGCTCAAGGTCTTCGACAAGAATGTGAAGGAGGCGCGGCAGGCGATCGCGAAATCGAAGGATTCCGATTACGCAGTGACGTGGTCACTGAAACGCGGCGATCAGGTCTTCTTTTCGGCGCCCCGTGGCGTGATCGTGCGGCAAACGATCAACCACCTCGTGCATCACCGCGGACAGCTCACGGTCTATCTGCGGCTGATCGATGTACCGGTGCCGTCTATTTACGGGCCGACGGCAGACGAGCCGATGCCGGGGCTCTCACCCCGCAAATAGCGTTATCCCGAAGCCCGAGAAGGAGAGAGATCGCGGAGGGTGTCTTCTACTTCCGCGACGTGGCCGGCCACACTCACCTTCGGAAATATTCGCGCGACCCGGCCGTCAGAATCGATGATGACCGTCGTGCGCTCGATGCCCATGAACTTGCGGCCGTACATCGATTTCTGCTTCCAGACTCCGAATGCGTCTGCCAGCGAATGCTTTTCGTCCGCCAGCAGCTGGAACGGCAGCTCGTACTTCGCTTTGAACTTGCGGTGCGATTCGACGCTGTCCGGACTCACTCCAATGATACGCGCATCGGTCTGACTGAACCTCGGAAACGCATCGCGAAACTCACAGGCTTCCTTGGTACAACCGGAGGTGTCGTCCTTCGGATAGAAGTAGAGCACGGTGTTTCTGCCCTTGAGCGAATCGCTGGTGACGACACTGCCGTCGTCGGCTGGCAGCGAGAAGCGCGGTAGCTTGTCTCCCTCTTTGAGAGGGGCGGTCTTCGAAGATTTGCGGGGTGGCATTCAGTGGGAGGATGCGGGTGCCGGTGTCGTGGCAGCAGTGACGATCGGGGCAAGCAGATCTCGCCAGATCATATAGCCATCGCGGTTCATGTGAAGTCGGTCGCTAACGAACAGATCTTCGCGCGGTTTCCCATCGGCTCCCAACATCGGCGTGAACACGTCGACGTACGTGAGTTTGGGATCTGTGGCGCTGTAGCTCCTGATCAGCGAATTGGTCGCTCTCATCTTGTCGATGAGCGCAAAGCGGTCGCCGCTCGGTTTGATCGAGATGAAGGCGATTCTGGTCTCCGGTAGCCAATCGCGCACGATGGTCACAAAGGCTTTGTAGTCGGCGAGGATCTGCTCAGGCGTTCTGCCGGCAGCCAGATCATTGTCGCCCGCGTAAAGAACGATCAGACTCGGCTTGTAAGGCAATACGATACGAGGCGTGTAATAGACGACCTCATCGAGCTGCGATCCCCCGAAGCCGCGCTGGATGACGTTGATGCCGGGAAAGCTGGCCTTTAGATCCGGCCACAACCGGATCGAAGAGCTGCCGACGAAGAGCACGCCACCAGGCTTGGGCCGACTGACGCGATCAGCATCCTCGAACGCGCGAATGTCCGACTCGAACGCCGGCTGAGAGTCGACCGCGACCGCGGGTTGAGTGGTTGTCTGCGAGTAGGATGCACTCGCAATGAACGAAAACGCGACGAGGAGGAGTAGTAGGCGCATTGAACTAGAGACTATCCTGACGACCGACGTCTGTCTACGCGGTCGCCGGCCTAGCCCTGGCTGCTCGCCGGGGCGCCACGACTGCGCAGCTCCGCGGCGATCTCCGGTCGTTTGCAGTAAAGCGCCCAATCCAGCGCCGTACCGTCGAAAATGGTGTCTCTGATGTCAGTGCGCGCGCCGCGATCGAGCAACAGCCTTACGACGCTGTCGCGCCCCGCGGAGATCGCGTTGTGTAGCGGCGTAGCATGCGAATGAAATCCGTCGGGGCAGAACTGGTTCGGATCTTCACCAGCGTCGAGCAGAACCTTCACCACGTCCGCGTGCCCGTGCTGCGCAGCCAGCGCGAGAGCGATGTGCCGGCTGCGTGCGTCCGCGTTCGAGAGCAACTGCGTGGTCTCTTCAACCCGCCCGAGGCCGGCCGCAGCGGGAAGATTATCCGCGGGCGCGCCACGTTTGGCCAAACGGTCCGCCGTCTTCCAGTAACCGAAGGCGAGCGCGGTCATGATGTCGGATTGCCATTCGGATCCAGGCCCTTTGTGCCTCGCGCCATAGTCGACAAGCAGCTCAGCGAGATCAGCCTGCAAGCCCGCGCCCGCCGGATGTGCGCTCGAGACGAGCATGCTCATCGTTGTGCACAAGTTGTCGTACATCATTGCCAGTGCGTCCGGATCGGCGCCGGCATCGAGTAATAATCGCGCGACTTCCACTGCGTTGGCCGGAGTTTTCTGACGCACTCCTTCCACCCCATTGGCCGCGATGTAGTGCAGCAAGGTTGCACGATGGAACCTCGACGATCGGCGATGAACGAGCTCCGGATCATCGCCGATCATCTTTTTGAGTGCGGCCACGTCACCCGATACGACGGCGTCGACGGCGCGCTCGAACTGAGCAGCCTGGCCATCGTGGGCCACTTCGTCGGCGAACTTCATCAGGTTGAACCAGGTTGGGAAACCGTATTCGTGTGCGACTACGAGGCGCGCGTCATCGATGTCGAGTAGAGTGGGATCGATATCGGTGACTGTCTTACCGCGGAAGTGTGGATGCATCCACTTGAAGTTCCACAGCGCGGAATTCTCCCGGGCCTGCAGCGCTTCGTACAACGCTGCCGCCTCGCGCTCGTAGTCATCGCGCGTCGCCGTCCAGGCTAATTCGTGGCTCACACTCATGTTCGCCTTCGAGCTAGGATCGTGTCGTAAACAGCTCTCCGAGCGCATCGAGGCGCTCGGACCAATACTCTTTTATCTGATTGGCCGCGTCGCGATCGGGAAGCTTGGTGTGCTGTACTGCTACCGAGCTCTTCGAGCTGCCCTTCGAGGCGAAACCGACGGCGACGATCGACTTGTTCCAATCCAGTCGCATCGACTTCGGTTTGGTGGCAGTGCGAACGCGGACATCCGCGCCATTCAACCAGCTGCGGCGAGTGACGTCGTTCGCCCATGCGTCGAAAAGCGCGCTCACCGGTACTTCGAACGTGCGTGATTTGCTCGCCTCGTATGTCCCATCGCGCCGCTGACCTTTCGCGCGAAGTCCCTTGATGCGCTCGTACCCGACGGTGACCATTTGCGCCCACCAGTCGCCAACTTTGTAGGTCTTCCTGACCAGGCCGACGATCTCGGCGTGACGCAGCTTCTCGGCGCCGTGGTAATCGAGAGCTTTGACCCACTTCTCCCAGGTGCAGCCGGTCTTCTGTTTGATCACGACGTCGCTCATACCGGCGATCGTCGCGTAATTCAGCTTCGGTTTTTTGACGAGGCGGGAACGGGCGGTGGTGTATGCTTCACCCGTCTTTTTCATGCGAGCGCGAACGAGGCGCTTGAAATCCTTGTTGGCAGTCATCGTCACTTTCCTTTGGATACACCACGGTGCTCTCCCCAGCAGCGCGCCGCAGTGACGCAAAGGATCGACGAATCTATCCGGGAGTCTGCCCCCCTTTGCCTCGCTACCGACTCCGGCCGGGGCGGAGTCTAAGAGGTTGGGCGTGGATCGGCGCCGGCTTCAGGATGCCGAGCACCGAGTTCGTCGTCAAGAGCGATTGTAGTCAGCAAGACCGTCGATCTTTATCGATCGATCAGGCGGAGGGTGAACCCTTCCGCAGCTTTCATTGCGACGCTCCGTTTTTCGGTTCACTGCTATCTACTTGACTCCGCCACCTCGCGCGCGGGACGTTGCGCGCCAACGCGGTCACGCACTGCCTCAAAGTCTCGGATCGGCCTGACTTCGATAGATCCGACGTCGGACCATGGAAACTCCGACGCAATGCGCACTGCTTCGTCCATGTTGTCGGCTTCGATCAGGTTGAATCCGGCGAGGATCTCTTTGGTCTCGGCGAACGGTCCATCGGTGACCGTGAGGCGATTGTTCCGCCGACGAAGCGTTTTTGCCGTCGCCGGGCTCTCGAGCTGCTGCGACTCGATCAGTCTGCCTTCGCTCTTCAGCTCGTCGGCGTGCTCGATGCAGCCGCGCATGGTCGTGTCGAATTCCTGCTTCGGCATCGCATCCAGCAACGTCGGATCGTTGTAGATGATTACCAGGTATTTCATTCTATGTCCTCACGCCACATGAACGGCGAACAGAAAGTGCTGCTTTTCAGAACCTTGGACAAGCTATAGTGGAGCAGCCCTTACGGGCGAGCGCGGCAGGCCCGCATGATTTTCTCGCGGCCGCTGCGATCGACGATCCTCGGCTAAGGCTTCTCCGAGAGTGCGCTCTCCAATGCGTTCCACGCCAGGAGAGCGCACTTGACCCGGGCTGGAAATCGCGCGACGCCGGACAGAGCGCGCAGCGGGCCGAGCTCGTCGGTCGCTTCGGCAGTTCCCAGCATCAAATCACGGAATCGCGTGCGGATTGAGTCGATCTCAGCACGCGTCTTTCCCTTGAGCAACTGGGTCATCATCGACGCCGATGCCTGCGAGATCGAGCAGCCTCGTCCGGAAAACTTCACGTCGCTGACTTGATCGCCGTCGAACGCGACCTGTAATCCGATCTCGTCCCCGCACAACGGATTCTTCATCTCGACGCTGGCGTCAGCATTCTCGAGCGTCCCCTTGTTCCGCGGCCGCCGATAATGATCCAGGATCATCTCCTGGTACAGCGCCGACAGCTCGGCGGATTCAGGGCGCCGCATAAGAAAAGATCTCGCGGGCCTTGATGATGCCGGCGACGAGCGCGTCGATATCGGACTCATCGTTATAGACGTAGAATGACGCCCGTGCGGTCGCTGGAACATCGAGCCGGCGCATCAGTGGTTGAGCGCAGTGATGACCGGCTCGAATGCACACGCCCTCGCCATCGAGAACCGTCGCCAGGTCGTGAGGGTGAACGTCGTTCATCGTGAAGCTCACGACGCCGCTCCGCTGCTCGGGGGGCGGGCCATAAATACGAATGCCCTCGATCGCGGAGAGTTTTTGCTGAGCGCGGGTCATGAGTGAACGCTCGTGCGCGATCACACGGTCCATTCCAATTCCGGCGAGGTAATCGACCGCTGCAGCGAGACCGACGGCACTGGCCGCGTTCGGCGTTCCTGCCTCGAACTTGTGCGGCAACACATTCCACGTTGTGCGATCATCGTACACGAACTCGATCATGTCGCCGCCGGTTTGATACGGCGGCATTTCCTCGAGCATTTCGCGTTTTCCGATCAATCCGCCGATTCCCATTGGGCCGAGCATCTTGTGTCCGCTGAATGCGTAGAAGTCGACACCGAGTGTATCGAAGGAAATGGAGAAGTGCGGTGCACTCTGCGCACCGTCGCACACCAGGATCGCATCGCTGTTTTCTCTGACGATCCGCGCGATGTCGGCGACCGGGTTGATCGTGCCCACAGCGTTGGAGACATGATTGAATGCGACGACCTTGGTGCGCGCCGTCACCAGCTGCCTGAGATGATCGAGATCGATTCGCTCGTCCGGCGTCAGCTCGCAAATGCGGAACTTCGCGCCTTTGCGCGCAGCCAGCACCTGCCACGGGACGAAGTTCGCGTGATGGTCGAGCGCGGTGACTACGATTTCATCGCCTGCCTCGACGTTTGCCCAGCCCCAGGATCCCGCGACGAGATTCAATCCCTCGGTGGTTCCACGAGTAAAGATCAGGCAGCCCGAGTCGCGCACGCCGAGGAACTCGGCGATGCGCACGCGTGCCTGATGGTAGAGCTCGGTCGAGTGCACCGACAGCGAGTAAGCGCCGCGATGCGGATTCGCGTTCGACGTTTCGTAGAAATCGCGCAGTGCGTCCAGCATTGCCTGCGGTTTCTGCGATGTCGCCGCCGAATCGAGGTAATGGAGTCCCGGATTGCGGGCGAGGATTGGGAAGTCGGAGCGCAGATTCAAGGCACGCGCACCGTGGAAGTCTCGTACTCGCCGCCGACTCGTTTGCAGCGCGGTCCGACCAGAATCCGATCGCCGTCGAGGCGCACCTGGAATACCGGGAGCGGACTGGTGGCCGGTACCTGCTTCACCTCGCCGGTCCGGCAGTCGTAACGGGCGCCATGCCAGGCGCACTGCAGCGTCCCATCCTCCAGCAGGTCGCCAAGCGACATCGAAAAATGCTGGTGGGTGCAGATATCGCTCAGCGCCGAGATCTCGTTGTGGTAGCGAACGAGACAGACCGCATCACCGGTCGAACGCACCCGTTGCAGAACTGTCCCCTCCGTCAAATCGCTTATGGAAGCGACGGTTTCGAACTCGGAATTGGCGTCCATCGACCCCCAAAGAGGCTGCGTAGGGCAGCTCATTTGACTATCCCGACAGGATCACTTTAGATTCCAATCTACGAAGGGAAGTTGAGAAACGCCAAGGAGTTGGAATGAGTTCGGGCATTGAAGCGCTGGTTAACCGCGAGTACGCGTACGGGTTCGTCACGGACGTCGAGACGGACACCGTCCCACCCGGGCTCAACGAAGACATCATCCGCACGATCTCCAGGAAGAAGAACGAGCCGGAGTTCATGCTGGAGTGGCGGCTCAAGGCCTATCGTCGCTGGCTGACGATGAAGGAGCCCCATTGGGGCAACGTCCAGTACCCGCCGATCGACTACAACTCCCTGGTTTACTACTCAGCGCCCAAGAGCGTAAAGCCGCTTCAAAGTCTCGACGAAGTCGACCCCGAGCTGCTGAAGACTTATCAGAAGCTCGGCATCTCGCTCAACGAGCAGAAAATGCTCGCTGGTGTTGCCGTCGACGCGATTTTCGACAGCGTCTCCGTCGGCACGACGATGAAAGAGGAGCTGGGGAAGCTCGGAATCATCTTCTGCTCTTTCGGCGAAGCCGTACAGAACCATCCGGAGCTCGTCGAGAAATACCTCGGCACGGTCGTGCCGCACAGCGACAACTTTTTCGCAGCGCTGAATGCCGCAGTGTTCAGCGACGGGTCGTTCGCGTATGTCCCACCGGGCGTGAAGTGTCCGATGGAGCTGTCGACTTACTTCCGCATCAACAGCCGCAACACCGGTCAATTCGAGCGGACCCTGATCATTGCCGACGAAGGCGCATCGGTGAGCTATCTCGAGGGATGCACCGCGCCCAAGCGCGACGAGAATCAGCTGCATGCGGCAGTCGTCGAGCTAATCGCGCTCGACAACGCGTCGGTGAAGTACTCGACGGTGCAGAACTGGTATTCGGGCGACGCGGAAGGAAAGGGCGGCATCTACAACTTCGTCACCAAGCGCGGCAAGGCTGCCGGCGTGAACTCCAAGATCTCGTGGACCCAGGTCGAAACCGGTTCGGCAATCACCTGGAAATATCCAAGCGTGATTCTGCAGGGTGACAACTCGGTCGGCGAGTTCTACTCTGTAGCCGTCGTCAATCGGAAGCAGCAGGCCGATACCGGCACCAAGATGATTCACATCGGCAAGAACACGAAGTCGACGATCGTGTCGAAGGGAATCTCCGCCGGCGAGGGCAACAACAGCTATCGCGGCCTCGTGCGGGTGCTGCCGAAAGCGTCAGGCGCGAGGAACTACACGCAGTGCGACTCGATGCTGATCGGTAACAAGTGCGGCGCGCACACGTTCCCTTACATCGAAGTCCAGAACAACTCGGCGACGCTTGAACACGAGGCTTCGACGTCGAAAATCGGAGAAGACCAGATCTTCTATCTGAAACAGCGCGGGCTCAGCGCCGAGCAAGCGGTGTCGATGATCGTGAGCGGCTTCTGCAGGGAAGTGTTCAAGGAGCTGCCGATGGAGTTCGCGGTGGAGGCGCAGCAGTTGCTCGGTATCACGCTGGAAGGAAGCGTCGGTTAAGATCAAAGCGACTCCGCCCACCCTGGCTCATGCTCCGAAATCTGCGGGAAAAAATTTTCGCTGGATGGAACTGGCTGCGCTCGGGGCCGCGGACGCCCGGTTATCCCTTCACGGCAAACTGGACGCTTTTCAGTCAGGCAGTTTACGCGATTCAAACAACGTTCAATCAATGGTTTCGTGCTCGAAATAAATGATCTTCACGCCGGTATCGGCGAACGCGAGATACTCCGCGGCATCAACTTGAAGGTGAATGCCGGCGAAGTGCATGCAGTGATGGGACCCAATGGCTCCGGCAAGTCCACCCTGGCGCAGGTGCTCGCCGGTAATCCGTCGTACGAAGTCACCAGTGGCACCGTGACCTACAACGGCCAGAATCTGCTCGAACAGGATCCGGAAGTACGCGCGCAGAACGGAATCTTCCTCGCGTTCCAGTATCCCGTTGAAATCCCCGGCGTTTCGAATGCCTACTTCCTGCGCAGCGCATACAACGAGATTCGCAAAGCCAATGGACAGGAAGAAGCCGATCCGCTGGAGTTTCTGGATCTCGTGCAGGAGAGGTTGAAGCTCGTCGACATGGACGAGTCGATGTTGTCGCGCTCGGTGAACCAGGGATTCTCCGGCGGCGAGAAGAAGCGGAATGAAATCTTTCAAATGGCCGTTCTGCAGCCACGACTGGCAATTCTCGACGAAACTGATTCCGGTCTCGACATCGATGCGTTGCGCATTGTCGCGCAGGGCGTGAACAAGCTTCGCTCGCCGGAGAATGCGACGATCGTCGTCACCCACTATCAGCGGTTGCTCAACTACATCGTCCCCGATTTCGTACACGTGCTCGCTAATGGCAGAATCGTGAAATCCGGGGGCAAGGAGCTGGCACTCGAGCTCGAAGAGAAGGGCTACGACTGGATCCAAGGCTCCGCCGGCGCGACGGCGGGAGCGGTCGCTTGACCGAGATTGCAATCAGAGAATCGTCGCGGGACACGTCGAAGCAGAGCACGAAGGCCGCACCCGCTGTGACGCGTGCGCCGAGCTCGATCGATACTTACCGAGACGACTTCGACCATCAGGCGATCGGGCCGGATTGGCTGCAGGCGCTGCGCAAACAGGGATTGGCCCGCTTCGAGGCGCTGGGTTTTCCAACGACCAAGAATGAGGACTGGCATTTCACCAGCGTCGCTCCAATCGCCGAGCGGTCGTTTCGGTTGCCGCCGGCGGATGTCACGGCCGACGAAGGAGATCGACGCGGTGCCTCGCGCCGCAAGGGTGACGCGACTAATCCCGCTGGAATCGCTCTTTCACATCTCGATCGATTCAAGTTTGGCGAGAACGACTGGCACACCCTGACGTTCGTCAACGGAGTTTTCTCGGAGGATCTGTCGTCGTCCGCTGGATTGGGTGGGGGAGTGCGGGTCTCCAGTCTGGCGCGCGCGATCAAGTCCGGCTCGGAAGTCGTCCAGCACAACCTCGGGCGGATTGCGAAGTTCGACCAGCACACTTTTACCGCGCTCAACACCGCGTTCATCAGGGACGGCGCGTTCGTCGAGCTGCAGCCTGACACCCTCGTCGAGCGGCCAATTCATCTGCTGTTCGTTTCCGACGGAGACTGCGTCTCGCATCCGCGGAATCTGATCGTCGCTGGTCGTCACTCGCAGGCTGTGATAATCGAGAGCTACGTCTCGCTACGTGACGCTGAGTACTTCACCAACGCCGTCACGGAAATCGCCCTCGGCGACGGCGCGCACCTCGATCACTACAGGATCCAACGCGAGAGCGAGAGGGCGTTCCACGTCGGTACGGTGCAGGCGCGTGAAGCGCGGGACAGCCGGCTTCACTCGTTCTCCTTCGCGACTGGTGGCTCGCTCGCGCGCACGAACATCTATACCGCGCTCGAGGGTGATGCGTCGACGTGCACGCTGAATGGTTTGTATCTCACCGACGGCACCCAGCACATCGACAATCAGACGAGCATTGAGCACATCGCGCCGAATTGCCCGAGTCATGAGGTGTACAAGGGCGTGCTCGATGGTCGCTCACACGGGGTGTTCAACGGGAAGGTGTACGTGCATCCCGAAGCGCAGAAGACCGACGGCAAACAGAGCAACAACAATCTGCTGTTGTCGCCGAGCGCGCGCGTGGATACCAAACCGCAGCTCGAGATTTTCGCCGACGACGTGAAGTGCACGCATGGCGCAACGGTCGGCCGTCTCGACGAAGTCGCGATGTTCTACTTGAACAGCCGGGGGATCGGGCCAGACACTGCGCGTACTTTGCTGACGTATGCGTTCGCGGCAGATGTACTGGAGACCATCGAGCTCGAGCCGCTCAGGAAAGAGCTGGAAAAAATGGTGCTCGCTCGCTTCTCGGCGTAGAGATCGGGATACATAGCTACCAATCACAAAACAGAAGCTCCGAGCCTCAAGCTTAGTGAGCAGCTACGCTGTGAGCTGTGCTTTTCGCATTCGTATTCAGCAGGGGAGCTAGCTCTCAGCTCTTCGGCTGATGGGTAAGTGTGGTAGCAAAGCTCGGAGCGTAGCTGCTCACTAAGCTTGGAGCTCGCCGCTTCTGTTTTGAAATTGCCAGCTACGGATTACGAACTGTACGCCGAGATTACCGGCCGAGCAGATAGAGAATCACCACGATCACGGCGATCGCGCCGATGATGACATTGGTCGGCACGCGGCGGGGCGAGTCGGGATCGAGATCGCTGGCGAGAATCGGGTGCTTGATGGTGTTGCGGCGGGTGCTGATGTCCTTCTCACGCTTGGTCGCGGTTGCCGGATCGATCACGGCGACACCAAGCGGCAATCTTTGAGTGGTGAAAGTGAAGAGCGCCGATCCAACCGCCACCTTGTCGCCTTCAGTCAGCGACCGCGGCTCGGCGAGCACGGTGCCATTCACCAGCGTTGGATTTACTCCACACGGATGGAGCACGAATTTGTCGTCCTCCAGTCTCAGCTCGGCGTGATTGCGTGATACGGCGGGCTCACGAATGAGGATATGGCTGGCAGCATCGCGGCCAATCGTCAGCAAAGAGTTTCTGACCGGGTAGGCGCGGCGCTCGAATTCGTATATGAGGTGGGCGCTGTCGTCGCCCGGGGCCTGTAAAGGCATTGCAGCCATTCGATCTCCGTGTTCCTAAAGACGAATGAGCTACTGATGAGGCTACATTAAGGCCTCTAACAGGGTTCTAACCCAGGGCGGGGGGCTCGTTGGCGGAGCCCGGGACGCGTATTATACCCCCAACGACTAACTCAACTCCCCGGAGGGGGCATGGCAACAAAACTCGAAAAAACACTGAAGCGTGAAATCGAGATCGACGGCAAGCCGTATATGGTCGCCATCTCGCCCGAAGGAGTTAAGGTCACTCAGAAGGGCTTCCGTAGAGGGCCCGAACTGACGTGGCGTTCGATCATCAGCGGCGAAGCGGAGATGAATCAGCAGCTCAAATCATCTGTCTCGTCGACTGGATCGGGAGAGTAAGCGCGCTTAGGGGTCGCTGTGCGGCATGTTCATCCCGGGCATGCTGTCCTGCGTCTGAAGATTGAGGTTGCTTTGCAGATCTGACAGGTGCTCCTGGATGATCACCCAGCGACCCGCGCGCTTCTGAAATACAGCAGTCCACGCACCGCCGATAACGTGATTCATTCCGGTCGGCGTCAGGTGCGGGACGCGATATGTGCTCGTCATCACCGCGGCGTCGGGGGCGAGCACATCGACGTTCATCGACGTCCATTCCCACTTCGGATTCTTCATGTTCTGGCCGACGTACGTCCAGAACGCCTTGATGCCTTGCTCGAGCTGAGGTCGCGTGGTCGTCACCACGCCGCCGCTCGCCGAAATCACCCGGCCTGAATCCGGATAAAGACTCATCAGACTCTTAACGGGATCTGGTTTCGATAAGTCATACGCAGTGACCACGAGCCGCTTCAGAGAATCGGCGACCGCTCGTTGCTGAGCGACGGTCATGTTCGAGGCAGTCTGCTGCTGACAGCCGACAACCGCGGCGAACGCAAACGCTGGAAGTAGTGCGCGTCTCATCGGCGCGAACCTAAGCGAGTCTCGCGAGCGAGACAACGCGTGTCCATCGCGGGTGACACGCACTCGAGAAATCGAGAGTTAAGCCGCTAAATCGCGAGTCAATCATCGGCGTCGAGGTTGCCTTTATAGATGGCGCCGGCGCGAACCATATGTTTTCGCCGGTGTATACGACTCGACAGAGTGATACCCGGTAGCGGGAAAGGAGTTTTTATGAGAAAGACTTATCTGTTGCTTGCCGGAGCTGTAGCACTCGCTGCTTGCAGTGCAGACAAGAAGACAGCGATGAACGATGATCTCAAGAAAGACCTGGAGCTCGCCTCCTCGTCCGACGGGATCACCCTTGCCAACAGCTCTCCGAATGCGGGTCAACAGGTGGTCTCGGCGATCGAGCAGACGACCCCGCCCGCTCGTCAACAGACTCCGACGACTCGCGTGAGAAATCACAAGGCCGCTCCGAAATCTCCGCCTCGCGTCGTGAAGACTCAGGCGCCTGCGTCTGTCGCGCAGGTGACAGAGGAGCAGTCGGTTGCGCCCGGACCAGTTGATCCGACTCCGGTGTCACCGCGTCCTCAGCCTGTCGCGGTATCCTATCCGAGCGGTGCGTCGTCTGGTGGTGACGATGGACGCGTGAGCAGCGGTGGATCGTCTGCTGGCGCAATCATCGGCACGATCCTCGGCGCGGTGATTCGTGGTGGCGTGGTCGGCGGCGACGTCGACAACTGCGATCCTCGCACTGATGGCCCGCACCGCCGTGGCGGAATCGTGATCGGTACCCGTTTTCCTGGTTCTGGGCGAATGGGCACCGGTAGACCCGGCACGATAAGCATTCCAAACCGTTTTCCGCCGCCACGCTACTAACTCCTAGAGCGTAACAAGGGATGCGGTCTGTGATGAGATCGCATCCCTTTTTAGTTCCCGAGATGACCATGACCAAAACCACTTTTTCGAGGATCGCTACTCCGGTCCTCTTTGCCTTTACACTCGCGCTCGGCGCCTGCAAGCAAGGCGAAAAGCCTGAAGACGCGAACTTACTCGCCCAGGATACATCGCTCGCTCACGATCTCCAGCTCGCGAACGCTGACTCCTCCGCGCAACCGCAGCTGAAGGACGTGCCGGCGACCGTCGTCCCCGCTGAGACGCCGACGACCCAGACTCCACGAGTCACAAAGCGCCAGACTCCCGCCGAGATCCTGACGCCGAACAGAAATCCCCGTCGCGTCGCCACTAATCCCGAGACCGCGCCCGTCAACAAGCCGGTAACGACTTCCAACGGCAACACCGTCACCGAGAACGCGACCGGTGGATCGAAGGAAGGCGCAGTCGGCACCATCGCGACTGGCTCCGAGATCTCGCTCTTCGCTGGTCAGCGTGTCTGCACCAACACCTATCAGGTTGGCGATCGCTTCACCGCGAACGTCGCCGAGTCGGTGCAGGGATCTAACGGCGTGGCGATTCCGGCCGGCGCGACCGCGGTGATCGAAGTCACCGCGCTCAAGCGCAGCGAGAATGCAAACGACAACATCGAGATGGAATTCGCGGTCAAGTCGATTGCATTCAACGGCAAGACCTACGCGGTGAATTCGACGGTCACGTCCGCGCAGGTAGACAAAGTCCGCAACGGCGATGCGAGCAACGATGCCAAGAAGGTCGCCACGGGTGCCGTTATCGGCGCAATCGCAGGTCAGATCTTCGGTCATCATACCAAGTCGACGGTGATCGGTGCTGCCGGCGGTGCTGCAGCTGGCGCAATCGTCGCCGGCGCGACTGGCAAATACGATGGCTGCGTCCCCAACGGTGGTCGCATCGCGATCAAGCTGAACCAGCCGATGGTGGTTCAGCAGTCGGTCTGATTTCGGAATTCAAATAAGAAAGGCGCGCTCGATCGAGCGCGCCTTTTTTTTTCGCGATTATGACGATTACGACTCGTAGTTGCTGGCGATCTTCCGGCCGTAGTAAATGCCGAAACCCGTGCCGACGAAGCTAAGCATGATGGCCGTGGTGATGCCGATCCTGGCTCCAAGAAACCAGCCGGCATAGCTGCCAACGGTCGCCCCAATGAACCCGAAGAGTTTCCCCATGTTCATTGGACGACTGCGCAGTGGTAGCGAGCAACATTACAGCACGCCAACTATCAGGTGCCGGCCGGCTCCTCGCTGTAAATCGCAGCTCCCGCCCACGACGCGATCGAAAAGCTTACCAGCCACACAACGGCGATCGTCCACCACAGCCCGCTCGACATCATCCCCATCTGGCGATAGCCGGAGTTGAAAATGAGACCGAGCAGCCAGAACAGCAGCGCGACGTAAACCGCCGTCCGCGGGCCGGGGCCAAAACGCGGCCTCACCGCCGCATAGGTAAATACCAGCGCGATCCCCAGTACGAGATCCATGATCACATAGGAGACGACGGCGTTGCCCGCCATCATCTGATCACTGATCCCCGGCTTGAACGCCTCGGCGTCCGCTCTCATTCTCGCGCCCAGCACGTAGTTCGAGATGAAGTCGACGACGTTGAGAATCACGCCCGCAACAAGCCCGCCACCTACGACCCGCTTGATGTTCATGGCCATCGCTACCTCGCTGGTTGGGAGGTCGATTGTCTCGCAGCGCGTATATATTGGATGCAGACAGGGGTGCCGCGCGATGTTCAGACGCCGCAGGAGGCGGCAACGCGAGGCTGAGAAAGTCCCTCAGAACCTGATCCGGTTAATACCGGCGTAGGGAGTCGAACGATGGAATCCGCAGCAACCGCTCAGGCGCCGACCGCGGCGCCTGCGACTATAGGCGCGAGTGAGCTTGCCGCGCCGACCCGCCAGTCCCTCGGATCGCCCGCACAGACCCAGATGCACTTTGCGCGGCGCGGCGAGATCACCGACGCGATGCGCTTCGTCGCCGAGCGCGAGGAACTGGCGCCCGAAGTGGTTCGCGACGAAATCGCCATTGGGCGATTGATCATCCCCGCGAACATCTACCATCTCGCCGGCAGGCTGGAGCCGATGGCGATCGGCAAGGTCTCGCGGGTGAAGATCAACGCCAACATCGGCAACTCGCAGGTCTCGTCCGACGTGAACGGCGAGCTCGAGAAACTCAACATCGCCATCAAGTACGGCGCCGACACGGTGATGGATCTCTCCACCGGCGGCAACATCGATGGCATTCGCCGCGCGATCATCGCGCATTCGCCGGTGCCGATCGGCACGGTCCCGATTTACCAGGCGGTGCAGGGCGGTCCCGACGGCAAGTGGGACAAGCAGCTCGAGGAGCTTACCGCTAACGATCTGCTCGATATGATCGAGCACCAGGCGAAGCAAGGCGTCGATTACATGACGCTCCACGCGGGCATTCTGATCGAGCACCTGCCGCTCGTGCACGGCCGCATCACTGGTATCGTGAGTCGCGGTGGATCGCTGCACGCGGTGTGGATGATGGCGCATCGCAAACAGAATCCGCTCTACGAGCGGTTCGACGACGTGCTCGACATCCTGCGCTACTACGACGTCACCGTATCACTTGGTGATAGTCTGCGTCCCGGCTGCATCGCTGACGCCAGCGATCGCGCGCAGTTCGCCGAGCTCGATACGCTGGGAGAGCTGACTCGTCGCGCATGGAAGCGGGATGTCCAGGTGATGGTCGAAGGACCCGGCCATATCCCGATGCACGAAATCGAGATGAACGTCAAACGAATGAAGGAAGTCTGTAATGAGGCGCCGTTCTACACGCTGGGGCCCCTCGTAACGGACATTTCGCCAGGCTACGACCACATCTCCAGTGCAATCGGCGCCGCGATGATCGGCTGGTACGGTTCTGACATGCTATGCTACGTCACGCCGAAGGAGCATCTGGGTTTGCCCAACGCCGAAGATGTTCGACAGGGTGTTATCGCCTACAAGATCGCCGCGCATTCGGCAGACGTTGCGCGTGGCCGCAAAGGCGCGCGCGATCGCGACGACGCTCTTTCACGCGCGCGCTACGCGTTCGACTGGAAAGAGCAATTCAGACTCAGTCTGGATCCTGAGCGAGCGCAGGAGTATCACGACGAGACACTGCCGGCAGAGTACTTCAAGAGCGCGGAGTTCTGCGCCATGTGCGGACCCAAGTTCTGCTCGATGCATCACTCGCGCACTATCGAGGAAGGCATCGCGCGGCTGGCCCGTGAGGTCGAAGAACGCGGTACGGTTATAACAAGCGCCTGATTCTCCTCGGGGCGCTTCTCTGCGTCTTCGCCGTCGCGGAATGCGTGAATCTTCGCGCCCCAAGCGAGGCGCCGACGACCGCGCGGCGACTACCGCCGGCGGTAGTCACCCAGCCCGAGGAGGACGCGCACGTCCGACCCGACATGCGGCCGATGTCGGCCGCCGACTCGGCGTACTTCCGCATGCATCCGTTGATGGTGCCGGTCGAAGGTGTGACGCCGAGTGAGCTTCACGATACCTATCACGAGGCGCGGAGCGGAGGCCGCATCCACATGGCGACGGATATCATGGCGATGCGCGGCACACCGGTGCTGGCGGCGGCGCCAGGACGCATCATCAAGCTGGCGAACAGCGGCGCGGGTGGAATCACCATCTATATTGCCGATGTCAGTGGTCGCTACGTGCACTACTATGCGCATCTGATGGGATACGCGCCGAACGTCAAAGAAGGTTTGGCGGTCGAGGAAGGTGACGTGCTCGGGTTCGTCGGCACTACGGGCAACGCATCTCCGGACGCGCCGCACCTGCATTTTCAGGTCATGCGCAGCGATGCCAATTACTGGAACGGCACACCGATTGACGTGCGTGCATTCATGACCAAGCCGGGAAGGATCAGGAGTTGAAGGGCAAGGAACGGGCGGAGCTCAGAGCAGAAGCGCATCATCTCGACCCGACGGTGCACGTCGGCCAGCAGGGGCTTACGCCGGCGGTGATCAGCTCGCTCGACGACGCGCTGCGGACGCGAGAACTGGTGAAGGTGAAGCTCGGCTTCAAGGATGACCAGATCAAACCGAAAGACGTCGCCGAGTCGTTGGCACTGGCCACCAACTCGGATATCGTGCAAGTAATCGGACGGACGGCGACGCTGTTCCGGGAAAATCCAGACATCAAGAAGAAGCGCGGCGATTTGCCGCCGTGGCGGAGGTAGTCGAGATGGGCGCACCCGCGATAGCGGCTATCCTGAGAAGGCGCGAGCAGGAAGTGATCGATGATTTTCGCGCAGCGGGCGCGACGTCGCCCGATCGGGCGCAGTCATACCAGGCTATCGGACTCGGAGAATCGCTCGCGATCAGGCGGTTGCACAATCGCGCAGTGATCCGTGAAGCCGCGCCGGGCATGTACTATCTGGATGAGGAGGTGTGGGCGGCGGTGGTGAGAACGCGCCGGCGCCTCGTCATCACGCTACTGTCGGTGATTGCATTGATGGGGCTGGGCGTCCTACTCGGCGTTATCAAATGGTAGCATTAGCATTTCGGTAACTCTATTTTTCGCAAATGCCCTACGTCATAACTGAGGCTTGCAAGAATACCAAGGACCGCGCCTGTGTCGACGTGTGTCCAGTCGACTGCATCTACGAGGGAGCGGACCAGCTGTATATCCACCCGGACGAGTGCATCGATTGCGGCGCTTGTGAGCCGGAGTGTCCGGTGACCGCGATCTTCCCGGAAGAGGATGTGCCGGCGAACATGAAGGAGTACATCCAGATCAACCGGGACGTCTTCAAGTCTCCCAATCCTCCGGGACGGCCCAACCGGTAGTAGCGCTGAGCGACTGGCGAACCCGCTGCTCGGCAATCAATATCTGATTTCATGACCCCACCCATCGTTCCCGGAAAGAACGGAATGCCGACGGTGTTGCTCTCGCATCCGTCTGGCAGTTCGGCCGACATTTATCTGAATGGCGCCCATGTGACGTCGTGGATTCCCGCCGGCGGCAAGGAAGTGCTGTTCATGGGGAAGACGGCGACCTTTTCACCGGGCGATCCCATCCGCGGGGGCATCCCCGTAGTGTGGCCACAGTTCGCCAACCTCGGCGGTCTGCCGCAGCACGGCTTCGCGCGGAAGAGTGAGTGGCAGCTGGTGGAAACGCCCGATGGAGATAATGAAGAGCAATCATCGGTGAAGCTGCAGCTGTCCGATGATCATCGGACGCGGGAGCTGTGGCCCTACCATTTTCGGACCGAGCTCAAAGTCTCGATCGATGAAAAAACGCTAACGGTCGAGTTATCTGCGTTCAATACTGGTGACGAGCTGTTCAACTTCACGGCGGCACTGCACACCTACATCGCGGTGGCCGACATTCGTGAGACGGCGATCCGCGGCTTTACCGGCAAGTGGTATCTCGACAAGACTCAGGGCGGGAACGAGACCAAAGACGAAGCGAAGAAGCTCGTCATCTCGGATGAAACCGATCGCGTTTACCTGAAGGCGCCCAAGAAAGTAGAGGTCGAGGACCGGGGGAACGAGCGGCGCGTCGAGGTTCGCGCGACGGGATTCAAAGACGCGGTTGTCTGGAATCCATGGGTCGAGAAAGTGACCGGCTTCATCGGCCTCGACACCGAGGACTATCTGCGCATGGTCTGCATCGAAGCCGCGCAAATCGGAGCGCCGGTCGAGCTCAAGCCCGGCACGTCCTGGAGCGGAGCGCAGACGCTGGCGATAGTGTAGTGCCACCGGTCTTCCGCAAATCCGTCTACACCTGGCAGTGCGACAAATGCGGATTGTTTTTCAGAGCGGGCCAGGGCGGGGTGTGCTCCAACTGCAAGCGCGCGCTGTGCGACGAGCATCTCTACGGAGGATTTTGGGACAAACTCCGCGCGCGATTTAGCGGGGAGCGAGTAATCTGCGTAGAGTGTCGCTCGCATTTGAGGACCGAGGCCTGAGGACCAAGGGCACTGCTGATTGCTGATTAAGTGAGGATTGCAGATACCGATCCTCGGTCGTCCTCTCTCCTCGATTAATCAGCAATCAGCTATGCCGTTAGTCCTCAGGCCTCGGTCAGAAAGTCTTAAGAAAGCCGGTAGCGCCTGCCTGCACGTAGACTTTCGATTTAACCCAGAAGGCGATCAGCAGCACCACGTATTGCAGGAAGGTGCTGAGCTCGCTGCGCACGGCTTCGCCCCAGTGATATTCGCCGGCCGGCGGCTTGTCCTTCGGCGGGCGTGGGATCCAGCGCGGAGTGCAGTTCTTGTACTCCAGGTATTCCCGCCCGAAAATCGATTCGAGCACGCCTTCCTCGTAGCGCACAATCAGCTCGTACTCGAGAGCGAACAGCAACACCGCGAACGGCAGGAACCACAGCACGCCCGAGATGGTGACGAATCCCATCCACGCCAGGAAGTTGCCGATGTAAAGCGGGTTCCTCACCCAGGCGAAGATTCCGTAAGTGACGAGGCGATTCACATTGCGTGAGCGCCGTCTGGTGACGGTGCCGGCGGCAGCAACTCCGGCGAGACGAATCAGCTCGCCGAGAGCGATCAGAAACAGGCCGACTTCCCAGCGGAACGGGGACATCGTCCCCGGCGCGACGAGTGGAATGCCAAGAAAGAGAATTGGCAGCCACCCACGGTGTCGGAATAGCACCGCGCCGACACGCGCGGGAAGCGAGACTTCGCTGGCGCTGACTGGTGGCCGAACCTCGGTGGGTTGCGTCACGCTAGTAATCCGCTGCGATGTTCGTGCTCATCGCGTCGTTCCGGCCGCCGGTTCCTCCCACGGCGAGAACAGCGTCCGCCACTGGTCCGGCACCGGAATCGGTTTGCCTTCCGGCGAGACGGTGACATAGACGATGGATGCGTCGCACACCACTGCGCTGCGATGATTCTGAACGACCTGGCGCACGATGAAGCTGGTGTTCCCCACAGAAACGAGCCCCGTACGAATCGTCAGCTCATCTCCCGGAAAAACCTGAGCCATGTACGACGCCTCGACCTTGCGCACGACTGCCCACAAGCTCGACCGCATGTATTCGCCGTACGACATGTGTCGTTCCAGCGCCGACCAGCGTGCGCGCTCCAATATCGTCAGCAGATGCGCGTGATTGACATGTCCCACCGAATCGCAATCGCTGGGATAGATATGGACTTTGAAGTCTTCTGACATTGGCAAATGAGTGACTGTGGCGTCGAAAACTAGCAGCTTGCCCGCGCTGGTGGCACGATCGGGCACCATTCACGCATTTAGATTTGGTGGATGCCCGTGGTGAACAATGAAACCGCTCTCTACCTCGACAAGCCAGCCGAAGTCGAGGGCTTTCTAAGTCAAATCTCCGACGTCAGGGAGCTCGCCATCGATACGGAAGGCGCGAGCTTCCACCGCTTCCTGGATCGGATTTACCTGTTGCAGCTGTCAACGCGCGAGCGTAACGCGATCATCGATCCGCTGCCAATTGGATCTCCGCGAAAGCTCGGTGACCTGCTGCAGGACAAGAGCATCGAAGTCGTCTTTCACGATGCGGACTACGATCTGAGGCTGCTGCACCAGGATTACGGCTGGCACGTCACCAATATCTTCGACACGCGGGTCGCGGCTCAGCTGCTTGGCATCAAATCGTTCGGTCTGGCAGCGCTCCTCGAGCAGTTCTTCGATGTGAAGTTGGACAAGAAGCACCAGCGCGCTGATTGGTCGATGCGGCCGCTGCCACACGACATGCTGGAATACGCTGCGCAGGACACCCGGTACCTGTTGCAGCTTCGGGATCACATGAAGAGCGAGCTGCAGCTCCGGGGACGCTGGACCTGGGCGCAAGAGGAATTCGCGCGCCTCGAGGGCACGCGTTGGGAGACCGAAGCAGAGATGGAGGGATTTCTTCGCCTCAAAGGCGCGCGTGATCTCACCCGCCGCGAGCTGGCGGTGCTGCGCGAGGTCTCCAATTGGCGCGAGAAGATGGCGGAGCAGCTCGATCGCGCGACCTTCCGGGTGATGGGCAACGAAGTGCTGTTCGAGCTGGCGCGTCAGGCCCCGCGGAACGTGACCGAGCTGTCCTCGATCAAGGGAATGCCGAGGGGCATGGTCGAGCGCGGCGGCGCGGATCTGGTCGCAGCAATCCGTCGCGGACTGGAAGCGCCCGAAGCGGAGCTACCGAAATTTCCGCGCGGCCAGCGCTGGAACAAGGACCGGGATTTCGACGATCGAGTTGCCCGTCTCAAAACGGTTCGCGATGCAGCGGCGACGCGACTGGAGCTCGACCCCGGCGTTCTCTGCTCACGTGAACGGCTGGAGAACGTCGCACGCAGCGGTGCGAAGTCAGTTGACGAACTCGAAAAAGTCCCTGATCTCCGACGCTGGCAGGTCGAAGAGATGGGAGAGGATTTCCTGAAGGCGCTTAGATCGCCTTCAGCGTAGGATCGCTGGCTACTGCGACGTGGGTCGCATCGCAAACCGATAGGTCTGCGTCACCCACTCCGCGACTGGACACGCGCCGAGCTTCGCCGGCTGGAAGACAGCAGTCGACAAGGCATCGCCCATCGTATCGAGGAATTCGCGGTAGTGCGCGTGCAGAACGTCGACCGACTGTGGTGCGACGTGACCGTCCGACTGGATCGTGAACTGGAATTTCAGCGTGTCGCCGACGAAGGCGCGTTTGGCGGCCAGCGGATACTTCGGTCGCGCGCTGTTCTCCGCCATCTGTGCGTGCTGAAACTGTACCGCGTAGCGCGGCAGCTTCGCGCGAAAGAGCCGACGGAGCTGCGGAATCGAATCGGGATGTTCTTCCGAGTTGACGATGATGGTGAGTGGCAGCGTCTTGTCGGTCTGGAAGAAGGGCACCATGCTCGCCTTGCTCATCGACATCAAGGCCGATCTGACCGAGTCTGCGAGCTCGCGATTGAGCGACGGACTCAGAACGCCGAGCTGGGGAATCGTTCCGTCGGATGCAACGACGGCGTAGGCGACCACGTGCACCAGTGGAGTCGCGCCCGAACAGACATTCTTGTCACGATCGCATGGCGGATCGCCGAACATCACACTCAAGGGCAATTGAGCCGGCGGCTTGAACCTGGATCGGAACTCCTGAGCGAACAAACCCTCGAAATCGGGTGGCAGCTTGCCGGCCGAATCCTGATGGCGGACGCTGACCTTGATGACCGCAGCTATCGTGTCTGTCGCGTGCAACGTATCCACGCAGCCGACAGTGTCCGTGCTCGCGAGATAGGCGGACACTGGCGCTCCAGTGTTCACTGCTGAAGCAAGCAACAGCAACGAGAGCACTGGCACCGACACGAGCGTGCCGATCGTGTTCATTGATCGGGAGCGGCGAACAGGAAGCGTTGGCTCATTCGAGTACTCACTGGGCAATCCCCGAGCCGCGCCGGGTGGTACTGGGTCTTGAGGAGGGCGTTGACCACCGACCCCACGAAGTCGCTATACGTGGCTTCCATTAACTCCAGCGATTCGCCGGCGATCCTGCCTTCGGAATCAACGGTGAACGCAATGGCGACGCTGTCGCCGACTCCCGCCACGCGAGCCGTGAACGGATAACGAGGCTGGACTCCTGCCGCAGGCATCGAGGCGTACCTGAAGGGCAGGGCATAATGCGGGACTTTGGCGCGGAAGATATGTCGCACCTCGGGCACCGTGTCCGGATTTGGATCTGCCTCGAGGCGAACAATCAGCGACATCGTGTCTGCGTCCATCGCTGGTCCTAATGCTTCGCGACTCATCTTCTGCAATGCGCTACCGACACTGTCCGCAAGAGTCGGCGTCAGCGTCGCATCGATGACCTGGATATTCGTGAGCTTCCCGTCGTAATGTGCCGTCACGTACACGATTGCGCTCAAATCGAGATACCCACCGACGCAGCGCGCGGCGATCGAGTCGCAAGGCGGTGCGCCCATCACCACGCTGAGCGGCAGTTTCGACGGTACCCGGAAGCGGCGTCGAAATTCCTGCGCGAAGAACGACTCGTAATCGTCCTGCAGCTTCTGTGTCGTATCCTGAGGAAGGACGCTGAGCTTTACCACGCTCCAGATAGAATCAGCAGCGTGAAGTGTGTCGAGACAGCCGATACTCGGCTTTGGTGTCGCTGCGGTTTTCTTGCCTGCACCGGGAGCGGCAGCGCAGCCGATGCTCAGCGCGCAAAACAGGGCTGGGAGAACTTTGTAGCCGCGATGCACTCGCTTTAGCTATGCAGCGACTATGCTCAAAAGCCCAGGTAGGCTCGCACCCTTGGCTCCATTTTTTCCGGAGTCCAGAAGGGCATCCACACCAGATTCACCTCGACCTTTTCTACACCGGGCAGCGTCATCACTTCCTTCTCGGCGTTGGTCATCAGCTCGGGGCCGGACGGACACGCGGGTGAGGTCAGGGTCATGTCGATCTTAACCGTCGTCCCGTCGACGGCAATGTTATAGACCAGACCCAGATCCATGATGTTCAGCTGCAGATCAGGATCCTTCACGCGCCGGAGCGCGAGCTTCACCTGATCTTCGCTGACGACGCCGCTGGTGGCGGGCGCAGCCTCGGTTGGAGTTGGGGTGGTGCTGGATTCGTCGGACATGCGAGAGGCGAGAGGCGGGAGGCGAGAGGCGCTGTAACCTTTGCCCCTGACGTATAATCACCATTTGGATGGCCCACATACAAGTAAGGGCGCCCGAATCGAGCGCCCTTCACCGCTTCCCGCCTCCCGCCTCTCGCCTACCGCTTCTTCGTCTTCTTCTTCGAAGAGCTCGATTTCTTCACCGAGCTGCGGCTGTGGGAAGTCGCGCTGGCAATGGTGTGATGCCGCGAGCTACCGTGACGACGTCTCGAAGCGCGCGGCGGTGGCGGATTCCAGCCCACTTCGCGATCGGCGCGGAAGCCATGTGCGGCGGCGACCTTCGGGCCGTCGACGACTGACAAAACTGCCGCGTCAGAGAGATCGGCGCGAACGTCAGAGATAACCTTGGCGGGACGCAGCGCACGGGCGGCGTGGACGCGGTTCGTCAGCAGGATCACGAACATCCCGCGCTCCGGATCGATCCACATCGACGTGCCGGTGAAGCCGGTGTGACCGTACGCGGTCGGGCCGAGGTAACGGCCAGAGCCATAGTCACCCTCGGCGGTGTCCCAGCCGAGTGCGCGGTGACCGAAAGCACGAGTCGTGAACAGTTCCACGGTGGGCTTACTGATGATCTGCACGCCGTTGTACTCGCCGCCGTTCAGCATCATCTGCGCGAAAACGGAGAGGTCGGCGGCGGTGCTGAAGAGGCCCGCGTGACCGGCAACTCCACCGAGTGCGTACGCATTCTCGTCGTGAACTTCGCCACGCAGCGGATAGCCGCGCGGTGGAGTCACTTCGGTTGGAGCGATGCGGTACTTCAGGGAGTCAGCGGGGCGATACATCGTCTCGTTCATGCCCAGCGGCTCGAACACACGGCGGGTCAGGAACTTGTCGAGCGGCTCGCCGGCGACGACTTCGACGATCATGCCGAGGACGTCAGCGCCAAGGTCGGAGTAGATGTACTGCATGCCTGGTCGGCCTTCGAGTGGCGTGTTGAGCACCAGGGCCCGGGCTTCGAGCGGGGTCTGAGCGATGCGCCAAATGTCGCGTCCAGCCGGCAAACCTGATGTATGCGTGAGCAACATGCGGATGGTGACTTTGTCCTTGTCGCCACCGCCAAAGGTCGGGATGTAGTTCACTACCGGGTCGTCCAACCCGATCTTTTTCTCATCAAAGAGAATCATGATCGCGGTGGTGGTACCCACGACCTTGCTTAGAGACGCGATGTCGTAGATGGTGCGCTGGGCATCTACCGGCGTGCTACTCTCACTCCAAGAGAGCTTGCCGAACCCCTTCTCGTAGACGGCGGCGCCATTTCTTCCCACGACCACGGCCGCACCTGGATAACCGCCAGCCTTGATCCCGCGCTCGATGACACGCTCGATCGCGGCGAGGCGGGTGCTGGACATGCCAACGTCGGTCGGTGACTTGATCGGCAGGCCATCGCCAGCCCGGGTCACCGTCAGGGCGGTTAGAATAACTCGAAGCAACGCTAACTCCTTGAACTACACTTATTTATACTGGCCGTACTCAGCAAGGTTCCTACCGACCGGATGGTACCTTTGCAACTGTACGGAGAGGCGAGACGTACAGTTGCAAACGATTCCGGAATCGGAAAGTCACCGGATTTTCGAAGGAAACTTCAACTCCATCTGATGTGACTAAGCAAGAGTCCGAGATGCCAATCGATCAGCTCGACCTCAAGCGCGCAATCAGCGGCGACGAGAGGGCTATGCAGCGGCTTTGGTCGCAGCATGCGCCCCACATCGACGCCGTCGTTCGCAGGCTTTGCGGTGATCCCGAGCTGGCCGCCGACATCTCTCAGGAGGTCTGGATGCAGATCTTCAGAGCTCTCCCCAGCTATCGCGGCGACTCGCAGTTCGGAACGTGGGCCCACCGCATCGCGGTGAACCGCACTCTGAATGCTCTACGCAAAATAAGGCGCATCGCGAAATTGGAAACAGACATCGAAGATGATTCAGCGATGACAGAGTCGGATTCGGACCGGACGTTTGTCGCGGAGTCGATCGAGCAGGCGATGAACAAGCTGTCGCCGGGTGCAAGAGCGGTGTTCGTCCTTCACGACATCGAAGGCTACACCCACGGGGAGATCGGAGAAGAGCTCGGAATCACGCCGGGCGGATCAAAATCGCAACTGTTCAAGGCGCGCGCGCGGCTACGGACGCTGCTCGCGCACCTGGTAGATGATTCACCAACGACGAGAGTAGGAAGAAAGGGGAATGGACATGTCGCATCTGTCTGAAGAACAACTCGACCAGATCATCGCTGCCGAGAAAGCGCGCCAGCAGGAGCCGTTGAACGAATGGCGTACCATCGCGGCGCGGGCGCGAGAGGAAGGACTGATTCATGATTCGCGAGAGTGGCGAGGATCACTCGGACAGCAGTGGCTGCAGGCAGCAGCAGCAGTACTCCTGCTTGTCGGAGGCATCGCCATCGGACGCAGCACGATTGGTTTACCGGTCGCTCAAAGCCCGTCGAACCTCGCCAGCGTCCCGGCAGTCTCGCCGGCCACAGTTTCTCCCGCCAGCACCGCTCAAACAATTACGCCTTCCGCCGAGTTTGCTTCGGTTGACCAGGCATCTGCAGTTCTCGATAGCGCGGTCCGCGCTTATCAACGCGCCTCCCAGTACATCGCTGCCAACAATCTCGCCGAGCGGACGCGGGACAGCGCTGCGATTTACAGAGCGCGTGCCGAAGCATTGGATCAAATCGCCAACGCAGCCCGCAGCGCACTCGCAACTGCCCCTCATGATCCCGTCATCAATCAGTACTATCTCGCGACGATGGGCGCCCGCGTCGCTACTCGGCAGGTCGTTTCGACTGCCGCCCTGAGGGGGTTCTAATCTGATGCGTCCAAGAAGTCAGATTTTCGAGCCTAGACGGTCGCTCGCTGCCGCGGCGTTGGTGGCGTGTTGTTGCCTGCCGATGGTTGCGACTGCGCAGGAGCCTGGTCGGTCGATGGTGATGAGAGAGCCCACTGGATGGTTTGGTGTGCGGATCTCGGACACCGCGATGATGGACGAGCAGGGCACGGCGTTCTTCGACGCTTATCCGGTCGTCACCCACGTCGACCCAAGCTCACCTGCGTCCAAAGCTGGAGTGCGGGTTGGAGACGTGCTGTTGATGTTCAACGGCCACGACATGCGCGGTGGCTCGATCGAGCTGGCGCAGTGGCTCAGAGTTGGAGCGCCTTTCGTGCTCAAGATCCGGCGCAACGACAAAACCCGGCTCCTCCGCGGCACGCTCGCAAAGCGCCCGGCTGACTGGGAGCAGAAGATGGTAGTTGAGATGACGCAGCAAATGAGCGTCAAGGACGGGCTCGCGATGCGGAGCGGGTCGCTCAGTCGCGAACCGATGAACAAAGGCGTGATGCGTGTGCAAAGCCGAGTTCCGGCGCCCATGCCGGCGCTTCTTGCACCTGCCCTCGGTTACGGCGGCGCCGTTTATCCATTTGCCGGCGCTTCTTTCACCCAACTCAACACTGATCTGTGCGATGTCCTCGGCGTGAAACCCGAAGGCGTGTTCGTGACGAACGTCGCCGAAGGATCGGCGGCGAGGAACGCCGGCCTGCGCGGTGGCGACATTATCCTCAGAGCTGACAACATGAAGGTCGCCAGTCCGATCGATCTGGTGCAGGCGATCAGATCAGCCGACGAGAAAGATCAGACCATCAATCTGCAGATCATGCGCAAGCATCAGCTGCAGTCACTGACGCTGCGGTGGTAGCGCGGTTAGCGGTTAGCGGTGACCGGTAGCCTCAGTCAGGAAGCTTTCGGGTTTCCGGCACCAGCGAGGCGTGGATCGCCACCGCGGCGATCGCACCACTGGCAGCAGCGGCGATGGCCAGCTGAGGACCACCCGCGACATCACCCGCCGCAAAAACATTTCTGATCGAAGTGTGATTGCGCTGGTCGATCACCAGACGACCGATCTCGTCGCGTTTGCATCCGAGCTGGCTGCCGAGATCGTCTGACGGATATTGGCCGATCGCGAAGAACAGTCGCTCGCAATCGAGTGACATTCCTCCCTCGAGCTCGACGGCGCGTATTTCCTTCTGTTGTGAGAGGACGCAGGTGATCGGCGCGTCGAGCACCGGAATATTGAGCGGCTTGAGGATATTGAGCAGCTCCTGATTCATGTCGGGCGGCTCGCTGTTGGTGCAGATCACGATCTGCTTCGTCCACGTCGTCAACGCGAGCGCCATCCCGACCGCTTTGCGGCCGCTGCCGATGACGACCGTTTTCTTGTCGCGGGTTTCGTAGCCGTCGCAATCGGGGCACACGTGGACGGTCTCACCGTAGCATTGATCGAGACCGGGAATGTCCGGCCACACGTCGCGAATTCCGATCGCGAGCAGAATCCGACGGGCCTCGATTGTTTTGCCATCGCGCAGGCACATCGCGAACAGCTCGCCGGTCTCGTTGATGGCGGTGTCGACGATGCCGCTGACGAACTGCGCGCCGTACTTCTCGCCTTCGATGCGACCGACGCGGCGGAGCTCCGGTGAGCGAATTCCCTGGTGCCCCAGGTAGCCGTTGATGCCGCGCGTCTCCCAGTTGCGCGGATCGCCGGAGTCGATGACTACTACCTTGTGTAAGTAACGCGCGAGCCAGAGCGCCGCTGAGAGACCAGCGGGACCGCCCCCGACCACCGCGACGTCGTAACGCTCGGGTGTCATGCGAGGGCGGGGTGCAAAATCAGAACCTGAATTCCAGCCGCGTTGTAATGGTCCAGCGATCGGAATTGCTGGTGAGTCCACGACCGAGTCCAACGCCGGCTTCAATTCCACCCGGAATCTCGCCGGAGGCTGTCGCGAACACCTGATGAATCTGATGGCTGCGCGCATCGAAGCCATCGACAGGGCCGAGGACGGAGTAGTACTCGAGCCCAAGCCCCTCGTCGCCATCGAGTGCGTAGCTGAATCGAGCGCGCGGCTCGAATTCCCACTCGCGCTCTTTTCCCGTCAGACCGCGCTCAAAGGCTGGATTCAATACCAATGATACGGGTCCGAGCTTTTTGCCGACGATCGGGGTGATCTCGTACGCTCTGCGATGCTCAGAGAAGCCGGGGCGGAGAAATCCCATTTCCTGAGAGAGGCCGAGTTCGAGCGGCAGACTCCACCTGGCGGGCGCGACCGCGGTAAGGCGCGCGCGATTTCCAACGAACTGCAAGCCGGTTCCGTTCCGCGCATAGCCCACTGCATAGATACTGGCCTCAAGCCAGTTCGTGATGCCGGTGCTTAGCTCGAAGCTGGAGCGCCACGCGCGATGGGTGGCTCGACCTTCCGGCGTGTCCGCGAGTTGAGATCCGGAGGGAACGAAATTGGTGTGAATCTCGAGCTCGCCAGTACGCGGCGAAGAAATGTCCGCGTCATAAACTTCGTATTCGTAGCCGACCTGCGCTTGCGCGGATCCGGCAGCGACCAACAAAGCAGCCAACGCGATGGTAAGCTTCACTTGACTGTGTAAGTAGAGGTTCGAGCGGGGCAACCTAGTCGCCCGATCGAATCCAGACAAGACCACTCGGAATTAGATTATCGAGATGAAGATCGCGGTTCTCGACCCTGCCAGCGGCATCGCTGGCGACATGTTTATCGGTGCGCTGGTCGACAACGGACTCGACCGCACGTGGCTGTCGCGGCTGCCGGCGACGCTCGGGTTGGATGGTGTGACAGTGCGCATCGCGGATGTTCAGCGCTCCGCGGTGAAATGTGTGAAGGTCGATTTTGACATCCCGCCGCAACCACATGGACGTGCGGTGTCTGAGATCCATCGCCTGATCGACCGCGTGTCGATTCCCGACATGGTCCGCGAGCGCGCCCATTCGGCCTTCGATGCGATCGCAACGATCGAAGCGGCGATTCACGGCGTGGCTCCGGATGATCTCCATCTCCACGAAGTCGGAGCGGTAGATGCGATTCTCGATGTCGTTGGCTCGCTGTGGGGAGTCGAGCTGCTCGGAGTCGAGCGGGTGTACAACACCCGCGTTGCACTCGGCGACGGCACGGTGAAGACCGCGCATGGATTGCTGCCGGTGCCGGCGCCGGCGACGATCCGGTTGCTCGAGGGATTCAACGTCAGTCACGGGCCGTCCGGGTCCGGTGAGCTCACTACACCGACCGGTGCGGCGCTGTTGCGAGTGTTGTCGAAGGGTGCGCCGCCGCGTGAGTACACCGCGCGCAGCAGTGGATACGGCGCCGGTACTCGTGACATCCCGCACCAGCTGAACGCGCTGCGCATCATCATGGGCGAGGCAGTTGTCGAGCACCCTCATCATCACCACCATCATCATCACGATCACGTGCACACCGAGCATCTGCACATGCTCAGTGCTGACATCGACGACATGTCGCCCGAGGAGCTGGCCGGAGCCGCCGATGTTCTGCGCGCGAAGGGCGCTCTCGACGTGGTGCTGCTGCACACGACGATGAAGAAGGGCCGGCCGGGGACGCGCGTCGAAGCTCTGGTTCAGGCGGATGATCTGGCGCGGATCGAGCAGACGATGTTCACACACTTCACCACGCTCGGCGTGAAAACGTTCGACGTGCTGAGAAGCGCGCTGGAGCGCGAGTCGAAGGTCGTTCGCCTCAACGGACACGACATCCGGGTGAAGATCTCGACGCTGCCGGACGGAACCAGACGCGCGAAGCCGGAGTTTGACGATTTGCGGAGAGTCGCTGAAGAGACGGCGCGGCCCATCTCGGAGCTGCGTGAGGAAGTCATGAATTCGCTCTGGGACGCAGAGGCTTCAACGGCGAGTGAATCTCTTGGATCTTGAGCAGCGCCTGATCGACGCGGTCCGTACCGCGGCTGGTGATCGAATTGCCTACGTGTGCTATTCCGGTGGTATCGATTCCACGGTAGTACTCGCCGCGTGCGTGCGCGCCGAGCTGCGTACAGTCGCGCTGCTCGGTGTGAGCGCGTCGTTAGCGGCGAGTGAACGGACTGAAGCGCATCGGATTGCCCGCGAGATCGGCGCAACTGTCGAAGAGGTTGCGACAAACGAGATCGAGCTCGATGGCTATCGCGCCAACGCCGGTGACAGGTGCTATTTCTGCAAGACGTCGCTCTATGACACGGTGCAGCAGCTGGCAGCGTCGCGCGGCGACAATGAGGTAGTGTTCGTCGGTACGCATCTCGATGACCTCGGGGAGCATCGCCCAGGTCTTCGAGCGGCGATGGAGCACGGCGTCGCCGCTCCGCTCGTCACCGCGCAGCTGCGTAAAGAGGATGTGCGAGCGCTCGCTCGCGAGTGGAAACTATCCAACGCGGAGAAGCCCGCGGCGCCGTGTCTGGCGAGCAGGATACCAGTGGGGTTAGAAGTGACACCGGAGCGTTTGCAGCAAATCGAGCAAGTCGAAGAGTTCCTGCGCGCCAATGACGTGTGGCCGGCGCGCGCACGCTGGCACGAGAGCGTCGTGCGTATCGAAGTACCGCCGGCGCTGTTCGAGCGAGTCGTCTCGGAACCGTTGCGTGAGGAGCTGCGTCGCGCCTGTCGTAAAGCCGGCTTCAAGTTCGTCGCGCTCGACCTCGGCGGACTACAGAGTGGAAGCCTCTCGCTTCCACTGGCAGCCACATGAAACAGGTTCGCTGGGATAAGGAGCGCGAGGCGCGCACCGGTGTGCCCGAGGTCGTTTATGGGCCGGGGAAAACTGCCGCGCATCTGCGCGAGATCTTCGAAGGCAATCCGGAGCTGCGCATCGCATCGCGATTGAGCGATGAGCAGATGGAAGTGCTGAAGGACTCAGCGACGATCCACCGCCAAGCGCGGATGGCAGTTCGCAACGCGCGGGCTAAAAGAGACATACCTCCGGTGCCTGTGATCACGGCTGGCACTGCCGACATCCCGGTCGCCCTCGAGGCAGCAACGACGCTCGACGCGATGGGAATACCGACAACGACTCACTTCGACGTCGGTGTAGCGGGTATCCATCGTTTGCAATCGATACTGCCGGAACTAATGGCGGCGCGGGTCTGCATTGTTGCCGCGGGTATGGACGGAGCGCTGCCAGCGGTTGTCGCCGGATTGCTTCGCGCCCCAGTAATCGGCGTTCCGACGTCTGTCGGCACAGGCGTTGCCCAGGGTGGCGTCGTTGCGTTGAACACGATGCTCGCCAGCTGCAGTCCCGGCGTTGCAGTCGTGAACATCGACAACGGCTTCGGCGCCGCGTGTCTGGCACTCAAGATTCTGGGGACCGACAGTCCGGACTGATTTTGTCCTGTCTTAGCCAGCGCCTGGCGTTGAGCGCCGCGTCAGCATTCACGCAATCGACTTAATGCGGAGCAGTCACTATGCCGACAGATGCCATCGACCCCCAGCTTTTTGATATCGGGCTCCTGATCATCCGAGTCGTATTCGGCCTCATCTTCGCCGCTCACGGAGCGCAAAAACTTTTCGGCTGGTTCGGCGGTTATGGGATCGCCGGCACCGGCGGCTGGTTGGAAAGCGTTGGCTACCGGCCAGGGAAAACTTTTGCCACGCTTTTGGGCTTCACTGAGATCGTCGCTGGCCTGTTGCTCGCGGTGGGTTTTCTCGGCCCCGTCGGTCCGGCGCTAATGGTCGCAGTGATGATCGTGGCGATGGTCACGGTTCACTGGAAGAACGCGTTCTTCGTTGCAACCAACGGCGTCGAGCATCCGCTGATGTTCACGGTTGCCGCTATTGCGCTCGCGCTAATTGGTCCGGGGCGCTACTCGGTCGATTACACCCAGGGTTGGCAGCGTTGGGAAAACCCCGGCATGACCTGGATCATTCTGGCAATCGGCGTCATTGGCGGATTGGTGGCGCTCTTCATTCGGCGACCCGTGGCAAAGACTGCCTGAATTACCAACCGGTCCGACGGCGCTGATGGAGATCGGGGTTTACACGTTCGCGGAAACCACACCCGATCCCGCTACAGGCAAGACCATCAGCCCGGCGCAACGACTGCGCGATCTGATCGAGGAGATCAAGCTCGCCGACGAAGTCGGCCTCGATGTGTTTGGCGTCGGCGAGCACCATCGTCCTGATTTTGCCGTGTCCGCGCCTGCGGTCGTCCTCGCCGCGGCCGCCGAGCATACGAAGAGAATCCGGCTGACGAGCGCGGTCACGGTGTTGAGCTCCGACGACCCGGTCCGTGTGTTCCAGGATTTCGCGACCCTGGACCTGCTCTCAGGTGGTCGAGCCGAGATCATGGCCGGCCGCGGCTCGTTCATCGAGTCGTTCCCGCTCTTTGGCTACGATCTGAGCGACTACGACGAGCTGTTCGAGGAGAAGCTCGAGCTGCTGCTCAAGTTGATCGAAGGCGAGCGGGTGACGTGGCAGGGCGAGCATCGCCCTCCATTGCAGAACCTCGGCGTCTATCCGCGTCCACTGCAGGATCCGCTGCCGGTGTGGATCGCGGTCGGCGGCACACCGCAATCGGTGGTGCGCGCCGCTCGACTCGGATTGCCGATGGCGCTCGCGATCATTGGGGGCTCACCTGAGCGATTCGCCCCTTTCGTGCAGCTGTACCGGGATACGGCGAGAAAGGCGGGTCGCGATCCAGCGCAGCTCGCCATCAGCATCAACTCTCACGCTTATATCGCTGAAGACTCGAAAAAAGCCGCGGACGAATTCTTTCCGCCCTACGCGCACGTGATGACGAAGATCGGTCGCGAGCGCGGCTGGCCGCCAACGACGCGCGAACAATTCGAGGCTCTCCGCTCCCCGCATGGCGCGCTGCTGGTCGGCAGCCCGCAGGAAGTGATCGACAAGATTCTCTTCCAGCACCGAATCTTCGGCCACCAGCGCTTTCTGGCTCAGATGAGCGTGGGCACGATGCCGCACGCGGGTGTGATGAAGTCGATCGAGCTTCTCGGCACCGCCGTTGCTCCAGTGGTAAGGAAGGAAATTGGCTCGACAACGCCGACGGGATCATCCGCCGGCGCGAGCGCGACGAGGAAATGACAGAAGCAGCGAATAGTGATGCGTCAGCGGCACCGCCCGCGGCGCTTGGTCATCGACAGATACTGATCGCGTTCAGCGGCCTCGTGCTGGCGATGCTGCTGGCCGCGCTGGATTCCACGATCGTCTCGACGGCCCTGCCGACGATAGTCAGCGAGCTCGGCGGGCTCGAGCATCTGGCCTGGGTCGTTACGGGTTATCTGCTGGCGCAGACGATCGTGACGCCGATCTACGGCAAGCTCGGCGATCTGTACGGGCGAAAGATCGTACTACAGTCGGCGATCATTCTCTTCCTGATCGGCTCGGCGTTGTGCGGGCTAAGCCAGAACATGACCCAGCTGATCCTGTTCCGCGCGGTTCAAGGATTCGGCGGGGGCGGACTGGTAGTCAGTACGCAAGCTGTGGTTGGCGACATCGTGCCGCCACGAGATCGCGGTCGCTACCAGGGAATTTTCGGCGCGGTGTTTGGCCTGTCGAGCATCGCCGGGCCGCTGCTCGGTGGGTATTTCACCACGCACTGGTCCTGGCGATGGATCTTCTACATCAATTTGCCGGTCGGCATCGCCGCGCTCGTGGTGCTGGCGTCGACACTGCCCTCGCTGGGGCGCCGCGCGGTTCGGACGATCGATTACGCGGGTGCCGCACTACTCGCGGTCGTGCTCAGCGCGATCACGATCCTCTCCGATCTCGGCGGGACGACTTACCCGTGGTCCTCGCCGTTTTCGATCGGACTGATTCTCGTGTCGGTGTTGGCGCTGGCGATGTTCATGGCCGTCGAGCGCAAGGCAGCCGAGCCGGTGCTGCCGTTGCGGCTGTTCGGTCAGCGCACCTTTGTCGTCACTTCGGCGGTCGGGCTCATCGTCGGCTTCGCGCTGTTCGGCTCCGTCACGTATTTCCCGCTCTTCCTGCAGGTCGTGAAAGGCGCGAGCCCTACAGCGTCCGGGTTGGAGATGCTACCGATGATGGCCGGCATGCTGGTGACATCGATCGGGTCGGGTCAACTGATAAGCCGCACCGGTCGGTACAAGGTCTTTCCCGTCGCCGGAACAGCGGTGATGACCACCGGATTGTATTTCCTTTCGCGGCTAAGCGCGCAGAGCACCACGACGACTGCATCTCTCCTGTTGCTGGTGCTGGGCGTTGGATTGGGAATGGTGATGCAGGTTCTCGTCATCGCGGTGCAGAACGCGGTCGCCTATCAGGATCTCGGTGTTGCGACATCCGGCGCGACGTTGTTTCGATTGATTGGCGGCTCCCTCGGAACAGCGATACTCGGTGCAATCTTCGCATCGCGACTGGAGGCGAATCTGGCGAAGCTGCTGCCGACGGCAGCGGGCGCCGCGCATAACATCACCGTGCAGGCGGTGCTGCAGTTGCCACCCGGCGCGCGAAGTACGTACGCGCAGGCGTTCACCGCGTCGCTGGGGTCGATGTTCTTCGTTGCGGCGGTGGTGTGTGCCGTTGGATTTGTGCTGTCGTGGGTGTTGCCGGAGCGACCGCTGCGAGCGACAGTTGCTGCAAGTGCCGGCGACATCGGCAACGAGGCCGGCGAAACCTTCGCGCGACCCGCCGACGAAGATGCCGCTGCGTCTCGTTTGTTCGCCGTGCTGTCGTCGATGGCCGATCGTGACGTCCAGCGCGCGCACATCGAGCAGATCATTCGCCGCGCGGGCGAGACTTTGAGTCCGCTCGCAGCCTGGTTGCTGGTTCAGGTCGAAGAGCAACCCAGCGTGTCTCCGCACGAGCTCGCATACGGCCGCGGTATCCCGGTGCGTAGCGCGCAGGAAGCGCTCGAGGAGCTGCGACGTCGTGGCCTGGTGACAGTCCCGCGCGCGGATTCCAACCGTCACTCGGAGCTCACGCCGACGGGTTGCAAGGTGCTCGATCGTCTGGTGACCGCCAGACGGGCGCACCTGGAGGAGCTCGCGGAAGAGTGGGACCCATCTCACCACGACGACGCCGCCCAATATCTGCGCGACGCCGTGCGTGATCTCGTGCCCGACGTCAGGCAAGTCACGACGATGGAATAAAAAAAACCGCCTGCGTAGCGCAGGCGGTTTTGAGAGCGTTACTGGACCGCGGTCTTACTTAGCGAGATCGCGTACCGCGGACGCCAGCGCAGAGACCTTTGCACCTTCCGTCGCCGTCTTCGCGTCCTGGTCGAGACTGTTCGCCAATCTCGTTAGCGCAGTCCTGCGGCTCGTTCCCTTCAGTTTCTCGGCGCGAGCGAGGTCACGTGCAATCGCGGTCGAACGATTCGTCGCAATTCCCTTGTCGCGCACGAGCTGATCGAGATACGCGCGCGCAACGACAAAGCTCGCCGGCCACACGAACTTCGGCTGGTTCTGCGGATTGAAGACATCGTAGTGAATCAGCTTCGCCGCGTCGATCTCGTTCTGCGACAACTGGTCGCTCGGCTTGAGGTCGAAAATGTCGAGGCCGCGATCGATTTCCGATGCGTAGAGATGGCCGTTGTACCAATAGGCCGCCCAATCGCCGCCGAGCTCCAGCTTTGTTGAATCCATCGGACCACGATCGAAGAACGCGATCTCCTTCGGATGCGCTGGATCGGTGAAGTCGAACACCGACACGCCACCCTGGTACCACGCCTGCGCCATGATGTCGCGTCCGGGCACTGGAATCAGCGAGCCGTTGTGCGCGACGCAGTTTTCCTGGTCAGTCTGTACGACGGGAAGCTTGTAGTATCCGGCCAGATTCAGGTTGTTGCCGCTGCGATAGAAGATCGCGTCGGCGCCCCAGCGCGGACTATCCGTCGCGCGGCAGCGCGGAGCCATGCCCCCGCCCCATTCGTCCGTGAAGAGAACCTTGGTGCCGTCGTTGTTGAACGTCGCCGAGTGCCAGTACGCGAAGTTCGGATCCATGACAGCGGTGATGCGTTTCGGATTCGCCGGGTCGCTGATGTCGAGCAGAATTCCGTTGCCCGAGCATGCACCGGCAGCGAGGTTGAGCGCGGGGTAGACCGTGATGTCGTGGCACATGTTGGTCTGCGCCGTCGACTGAGTACCGGGTCCGTGCGCGCCACCCTTCCACAAGCCGAGCACTGGGTTGGCGGAATCGGCGAAGATACGCGGCGAGTTCACGATCCGCGCATTCTGCGGTGCTGCCAGCGGAACCTTGATGACGTCGATTCGGAACAGCGACGTCGTCGTATCGGTCGGCGACGCGGCCCGATTACAGCCGGCGAGCTCTGATCCGGAGCGAACGGGCCCGGTGCCGGAGACGTAGATGTACACGTTCTCGGGATCCTTCGGATCGAGCACCAGAGTGTGGGTGTGCGACCCGCGGCAAGTCTGCACCGCGGCGAGCTGTTTCGGGTGATCGAGATCGCTGATGTCGAAGATTCGAACGCCGCGAAACCGCTCGGCGCTGACGGTGTCGGCGACGCCCTGGCCGCCGCAATCGAGTCGGCCGCGCGTTTCTTCGACCGACATGAAGAGCAGATTCTTGTAAAGCGAGACGTCACCCTGGCCGCCCGGGCACACCATCGAAGTGCGCAGCGTCGGATGCGCAGGATTCGAAACGTCCCACACCTGCAGGCCGTTGAATCCGCCCTGAAAGACGTAGTTGCCGGAAAATCCGAGGTCACCGTTGAGGAATCCGAAACTTCCCGGATCCTTGGGATCGCCGAAATTCGGCAGACGGTCAGCGTGACCGATCAGCTCGAGATTGCGCGAAGCGCTTCCCGCGTCGTAAATGCCGGGCTTGAGGCCAATGCGCGGATCATTGCTGGTCGCGATGACCTGAGTATCCTGCGCCGCCGCAGCGCTCGCGACGACCATCGTCAGCGCGAGGCCTTTCAACAGACTGCTTCTTCGTACTCCGTTCATGTGCATTCTCTCTGGTGGGTGGGTCCGACTTCTCAGCGGCTCGTCGAGCCGGATTGCAAAGAGTTGAGCAGCGCGCTCATGCGCGCGATTTCGGCGCGTTGATCGGTATCCACTTCGGCGGCGAAGCGGAACACTTCCGGTTCCTGTCCCGAGCCGGTGGTGCCGAGCAGCTTCGCAACCATCGTCAGGGCACCTTCGTGGTGCTGGATCATGTCCTTGAGAAAAAGCGCGTCGAAATCAGCACCCTTTGCGTTGGCGAGCTCGGTCATCTGCTGCGGTGTCAGCATGCCGGGCATCAACGAGTCAGACATTGCCATGCCCTGCATGTGCATTGCGTGTCCACTCGCATCCATGTGCGACATGTCCGCCGGAATGTCCTGATGGCGGTCACGCAGCCACTGTTTCATCAGCGCGATCTCGTCCTGCTGCGAGACTCTGATTCGCTCGCCGAGTGCGTGAAGGTCCGACCGCGCTGTGTGGGTGGGAATGAGCGCGACCATCGCCAGCGCCTGCGCGTGATGTCCGATCATGCCCTGCATGAAGTGCACGTCGGCCTGGGTGAACGTCGGAGTTGTTTGCGCCGACACAGCGGCGGCCCCGCCGGCGATAGTTGCAACGGCGGTCAACAGCAGTACGGGTGATTTCATGGCTCTGGTTGCTTCAACGTACGGCAATGCGCACTAGTTGCAAGCATGTGCGTGTAAGGTTGGTGTCAGTTGCGCGCGGTCCTTTCCGCGATGCGCGCGATCGCCCAGCGCGCGTGCTCGGCGAGCATCGGGTCGGCGTCCGATGAGAGTGCTGATAGTGCAGGAACATCTTCCGGGACGCCGGCGTTACCGAGCGCCACCGCCGCGTTTCTCTTAAGTCCGCGCAGCTTCGCGCGCTTCATCGGTGATCCACTGAACGATGCCCGGAACGACTCCTCGTCGAGGCGCAGAATGTCCAATGCCAGTGCGCGCGCACCTTTTGACGTGATGATTTCGCGCGGCTTCAACATCTCTTCCCTCAGCTCACGCGAGAAGCGCGCGTTCCACGGACATACGTCCTGGCATATGTCGCAGCCATAAACGAGATCTCCGATTTTGCCTCGCAGATCCGTCGGAGTTTCCCCTCTCGACTCGATGGTCAGGTAAGAAATGCATTTGGTCGCGTCGAGCACTCTCTCGTCAACGAAGGCGTTGGTCGGACACGCATCGAGACAGCGCGTGCAACTGCCGCAGCGATCTGCTTCGAAGGGAGCATCGGCGGCCAGCTCAAGGTCGAGGACGAGAGCGCCGATGAAAAAGAACGAGCCAAGCTGAGGATTGACGAGGTTGGTGTTCTTGCCGAACCAGCCGAGTCCCGCGCGGCGCGCCAGATCACGCTCGAGAATTGGACCGGTGTCGACATACGCCTTGCCGCGGATCGGCCGACCGATTTCGGTTTCGATCTGTCGATGCAGCTCGTTCAGCCTCTCGGTCATCAAATCGTGGTAGTCGTCGCCGCGCGCATACCGGGCGACGGGGCCACTCGCTTCGCGACCACCGTAATTCAGACCGACGACGATCGCGCTGATCGCTCCCTCGAACGGCAGACGCGAATCGCGTCGCTTCTCCGCGCCGCGCGGCAAATACTGCATTTCACCGGCGTAGCCGTCGGCGATCCAGTCATCGAATCGCTCCGCGGTTTCCATCGGCCCCAGCGTGGTAATCCCGACGAGATCGAAGCCAAGCCCGTAAGCCTGCGCCTTGATCAGGTTTTCCACCGAAAGCGATTCCGCGATGGCGGTAATCACTCGTTCTTCACCGCCCAGCGCGCGTAACGCTCGACGTCAGTGACCGAGGGCACTGCGCTGTAGTCACCATAAGCGGTATACATGCGCCAACGTAGGTACGTGGGATCGGGAACGGGTAGAAACGGAAATCGGCGGTACCACGACCTGGATCTGAACCGCCAGGCGATCCGAATCAGGTCGGCGGCGAGTCGCGGGCGACGTATCGAACGCAACGCCAGCTTCATTGCGAGTCGTAGCCAGGGCATTCACCTCCTAATATATAGAAGGGGTGACGCCAACTTCTTCTCGCCTCATCGGGCTCATTTCCGACACCCACGGCCTCGTTCGGCCAGCAGTACATGATGCGCTGAAGGGAGTCGAAATCATCTTACACGCGGGTGATGTCGGTGGTCCCGAGATTCTCGCCGAGCTGCGGCTCATCGCGCCGGTGAGAGCAGTGTTCGGCAACACTGATCCACCGGGAACGCCCGAGCTGAGCCCGAGTATCGAAATGGAGGTCAGCGGTCTGCGAATTCACGTCAGTCACGGCAACGAAGTTGGGAGCCCTACGCCCGAGCGTCTCTCTGCGCGCTACGACAGCGACGTCGTCATTTACGGTCATACGCACCGCCAGCTCGTGACACAGCTCAATGGTCAATTATTTGTGAACCCGGGCGCGGCGGGGCCGCGCCGCTTCAATCTTTCGGCGAGCGTTGGCATCCTCACAATCGAGAATGGCAAACCCGAGGTCAGCATCATTGACATCGCTTGAGCTGATGACCGACGAAGTGCAGGTGTGGGTAGCGTCGCTCGCCGTCAACGAGCATCGCTACGCCGAGCTCTCGAGCTGCGTCCCGCGCGAAGAGATCGATCATTCCACGTCGCTGCACCCAGTGGCAGCGCGCCGCTACGTCGTCGCGCGTGGTATTCTGCGCAGCCTGCTCTCGGGTTTCACCGGCGCCGACGCGCGGAACCTGCGATTTAATTACGGCCCATCCGGCAAGCCGAGTCTCGCCGATCGCGACGACATCAACTTCAACATCTCGCACTCGGCGGATCTCGGGCTGTTTGCGTTCTCGCCGGATCGTCCAGTCGGAGTTGATGTCGAGAACGAGCGCCCGGTGCGTCGACTGCTCGATGTCGCGCAGCGTTTCATGACCGATGACGAGCTCCGTACGCTTGCTGAGACACCGGAAGACGAGCGCAACTCCGCTTTTCTGCGCTCGTGGGTCGTGCGTGAAGCGCGTCTCAAAGCCGAAGGGAAGGGGGTTTGGTCGGGTAACGCGAATCATTCGACCAAGCTCACGCACCGGTTATTTGCGCCGCGGCCTCGTTATATCGCGGCTATAGCGGCGCCCGACGCCGACTGGCGCCTGTTCACCTGTTCAATGAAAGACTAGCGAAAGCTGCCGTTCGCCCCGGCTGTGCTGCTCCTGGCACTGCGTTCATATACGATGGCCGATGCTACTTTGCGCGCGCGTGGTGCAGTCTTCTTATTAGAGATCCGAGCCGCGTGCAGTGCAAACCCGTCTGCGGCCGGCTCCGAACCTGAGTGGGAATCGACGAGGAGGTAGGATGAAAAGAATTTCTAGTCTGTTGAGTGCTTTCGTTCTCGCGCTTGTCGCCGCCAGCTGCGGCGGCGGTTCAACCGGCCCTGGTGGAGGTGGAGGTGGAGGTGGCGGGGGCGGGGGTGGTGGCGGCGGTGGTGGGGGCACCTGTCCTGTTAACACGTTTTGTATGACAACCGCGCTCAAATTCAGCCCGGCTACTCTGACCGTGCCAGTTGGAACAACCGTCACGTGGCAGAACGACACCGGAACGCTTCACAACGTTACCTGGGACAACGCGACAGGAAGCGCCGCCGCAGGGGCAGGAGATGGCACCGGCAACATTGATCAGTTCAGTACCGGGACTCACACCAGGAAATTCACTACGCCCGGCACGTACGGCTTCCAGTGTACGATTCACGCGGGAATGACGGGTACGCTCACCGTTCAGTAGCCGTTACAAGAACGACATCCCATCCAGGTTATTGGGAGTTGAGATACCGAGCGCAGTCAACGCGCTCGGCATTGTGTCAACTGTGCGAAGTGGTTGCAGTTTCGGCGGGTGATTCAGAAGCAGTGGCACCAGCATGTGCTCTTTGTGCAGCGCTCCGTGCGACGAAACGTGGGGAATCGGCTCATAGCGTGCGCGATAGTCCCAGTCTCGTGAAGCAGAGAGAATTATGTCGCCGCCGCGCGGCGCCGTTACGAGGTGGGCTATCTGGACGAGTGAGTCAGGATAGTCCGTAGCTCTGGTCAGGTCGTACGCACTGCTGTCGTCGATCGCGTCACGTGACCCAATGCAGAGCGGGTCCCCATCGACGGGAGTGTAGGTGTACCGCGATTCCTCCCACGACATTCTCGCCCTACCACGACCGCGGCCGTGGATCTCACACGAATTCGGCGAAGTCGGCAAAATCACGAGATCCACTGACCGCCGCGTCAGCAGTTGATCAACGAGCGACTGCCAGCGGTCCCGAATTGCCTGCCACCACGCGCGAGTGGTTCGCTCGAGGTCGACGTAGAGATGGGCCATCGCGTTGCCGCTCACCATCACTGCGACGTCGGCGTTTGGATTGAACGCCCACGGGTGAGCGAGAGTGCGATGGCCCCACTCGTTCATCAATCCGACCAGATCTTCGTGCTCGCGCACGGGTGAATGTCCATGATCGCTGGCGACCCAGAGCTGCATTTTCTCCCATCTGCCATCGCGCTCTGCATCCTGCCGGATCTCGGCGACGGTGTCGTTCACGATCGTCAGCGCATTGGTCACGATCGGATCGTCCTGACCGCGAGCGTGTGATGTCTTGTCGACGCCAGTGAGCGCGACGAACGCGTATCTCGTTCGCTCGGTCCTCAGGCGATGCGCAGCCCGCTCGCCGACGGCGCGATCGATCGCCAGCCAACCACCAACGTCGCCGCGGAAGTGAGTGGTCGCCGCCCGTGCGATGAAGCGAGGATTCTGCCCAACACGATCGCGTCGACGGAGACCGCGCGTGATCACGCTCAGCGCCCCGAAACTCGGCTTCGCCAGCTCGAAAATCGTCGGCGATGCGCCGTCGATGTCGCGATCGACGAGTCGCATGTCGATGCCGACGTAACTGCGCGCAAATCCAGAGAGCCGTCCGATGCGGCGTGACCGGTCGAACCAGCGCAACCCGGGCAGACCGATGCTGCCCGGATATCTCCCCATTAGAAATGGCGCGTACGCGGGGCCGGTGACGGAGGGGAATGCCGAGGTGATCGTCGACAGACTACCTTCGTTGCGTAGCGCGGCGAGTGCGGGCAAATCTCCGCGATCGATGGCAGCGGACAGAACATCTGGCCGCACCCCATCTGCTATGATGACAACTACCTGCGCGCCGTTGCCTGGCGGGCTTTGTGCAGTCGCACGCAACTTTAACTTCCCAATTGAAAGAGCAAACGCCCGCTTGAGCGGCGAGAAATGAAGACGAGCAAAAATAAACCCAATCCTCGCGACGCCGCTCCGCAAAGTCGGTCCAAAGCGCGCACCGCCGGCGGCAAGAAGCTCACTCCTGAAGTAATGGCGAACGCCGAACAAAAGGCGCTGCAGGGATTCAAGGAGCGTACTGAAGAAGGGCACCTGAAGGCCGGTCGCACTCCGCCTTCTCAGCAAACCGGACGCAGATCAGGCGCAACGCGGATCGTCGACGATTCAATCCGTGAAGCGCCGATGGCTGTCACCGAAGACCAGAAGCTTCTCCAGCAACCCGGTCCGCGCATCGATTTCACGCGCACGGATCCGTGGCGTGTGCTGCGCATCATGGGCGAAGTTATCGAAGGCTTCGATACCCTGGCTTCGGTCGACAAGGCCGTCACGATTTTCGGATCGGCGCGCATTGGTCCCGACGATCCGCACTACGAGGCAGCCGTCGAAACCGCGCGTCTGCTGGCTGAAGCGGGGTTCGCGATCATCACTGGCGCCGGCCCCGGCATCATGGAGGCCGGCAACAAGGGCGCGCAGCTCGGTGGCGGACGCTCGATCGGCTGCAACATCGAGCTGCCGTTCGAGCAGGGCGCGAATCCCTACGTCGATACGCTCATCAACTTCAAGTACTTCTTCGTCCGCAAGACGATGTTCATCAAGTACTCGGTGGCGTTCATCATCTTTCCCGGCGGATTCGGCACTCTCGACGAGCTGTTCGAGGCACTGACGCTCATTCAAACCGGCAAGATCTATCGGTTCCCGGTGATTCTGTTCGGTCGCTACTACTGGGCAGGATTGCTGCGTTGGCTACACGCGCGGGTGCTGAGCGAAGGCAAAATCTCCGACGGCGACCTCGACCTGATGCTGGTTACCGACGATCCGGCCGAGGCTGCACAGGCGATCATCACTGCGTACAAATCATTGGGGATGACGGCTGGCGACCAATACGATGAGCTTCACGGGCAAAGAGGCGATGGCAAAAAGGAATAACGGGAAGCGAGAGGCGAGAGGCGAGAGGCGAGAGGCGAGAGGCGGAAAACGGGAAGCGGCAGGCGGCGCTGGTGCTCGCGACCGTGGCGGCTTCAAGGCATCGCGCCATGGGAAAGCATCCGCCGCAGGACCCAAGGCGCAGCAGAAACTTGCCGCTGAAGCACGCGAGAAGAGGGGCGAGCAGCATACGGCGCACGAAGCCAGTCGCTTTCTGCGCGGCCAGCGCATCGATCCCCGTCGCATCGATGGGAAGGAGACGGTCGCCGAGCTGATCGAGGGGACATATCTCGCTTACAACGCGGCGCGTTTGCGCGAAGCGTGTCAGCTCTTCACCGAGAAGATGCTCGATGAGGATGTGACGGTCGGTCTCTCGATCACCGGTGCGCTGACGCCGGCGGGGCTGGCGATGTCGGCGCTGATTCCGCTGATCGAGGCGGGTTTCGTCGACTGGATCATCTCCACCGGCGCCAACCTCTATCACGACACCCACTTCGGACTCGGCCTGGCGATGCACCGCGGCAACGCGCAGGAGTCCGACGTCGTGCTGCGCGAGGAAGGTGTCGTGCGCATCTACGACATTTTCTTCGATTACGACGTCCTGCTTTCGACTGACGCGTTCTTCAGGAAGATCATCACCGGCAAGGAATTCCAGCGCCCGATGTCGAGTGCGGAGTTTCACAACCTCGCCGGCAAGTACGTGCGTGAGCGCGAGAAAGCGCTCGGCATTGGGCAGAAGTCGCTGTTGTCGGCCGCGTACAACGCGGGCGTGCCCATCTACACGTCCTCGCCCGGCGACAGCTCGATCGGGATGAACATTGCGGCGGTTACGCTCGACGGGAACAAGCTGGTGCTCGATCCCAATCTGGATGTGAATGAGACGGCGTCGATCGTCCTGGATGCGAAGCGCGGCGGGGGCAGGAGCGGCGTGATGATTCTTGGCGGCGGCAGTCCGAAGAATTTCATGCTGCAAACAGAGCCGCAGATCCAGGAAGTCCTGGGAATCGACGAGAAGGGTCATGACTATTTCCTGCAGATCACCGACGCGCGTCCGGACACTGGCGGACTTTCTGGTGCGACCCCAGCCGAAGCGGTGAGCTGGGGCAAGATCGATCCTGATCGCCTTCCCGACGCGGTGGTTTGCTACCTCGATTCCACCGTCGCGCTGCCGATGCTCACGTCCTACGCCTTCGCGCGCCACAAGCCGCGCCCGCTCAAGCGGCTATTCGACCGACGCGAAAAGATGATGGCGAGACTCAGATCGGAGTACGAAAAGTCGTCGGCGACTCCGGCGGAGAGCGAGAGCACGGATTCGAAGCTGCCGCAGCATCGATAGATCTGCGGACTGGCCGGGTTCGGACTGGCCGGGTTCGGACTGGCCGGGTTCGGACTGGCCGTGCGGCCGCCCTACAACTGGCGATCAGAAGTGACGGGTTCCGAGTTCCCGGTAGCACGGTTGCCTGTTCCCCGTAAACTGCGTTGTAAACCGTTCTGTCCGCCATTAATAGAAAAGGCAACGGCTCGGTGCCGTTGCCTTTGTTTTTGCTTTTACCATAGGCGACTTCGAACGGTTTCGAACCGTAGTTAAACGGACAACAGGGAACCGTGCTACCGGGAACTCGGAACCCGTTACTTCAGAAGGCCAGTTGTGGGGCGGCCGCACGGCCAGCCCTCAGTCAAACAGTCCGCAGTCAAGCTTGACCCGCCAAACCGACCAAGTAGGTTGCATGGGAGCGCCCGGCCCCGGTCGGGCGCATCTTTTTCCACAAAGCGGATCTGCGTAGATGATCGACCAACTCAAAAAGACATTAGGAGAAGAAGCGGAGCGACTTCAGCACGAGCTGAACGTCGTTTTGCCGCAGGAGATCAGAAAGGCGGTGGAGCTGGGCGATCTGCGCGAGAACAGCGAGTACAAGGCTGCTCTCGAGCGCCAGCAATTCGTGCAGGCTCGGCTCGGTCAGCTGCGTCAGCGTCTGAGCAAGCTGTCGCAAATCGACTTGTCGCAGATTCCGTCGGACAAAGTCGGACTCGGCTCCGAAGTCGTGGTGCAGGACGAGAAGACCGGCGAGCTCGAGAAGTACAATCTCGTATTCGGCGACTCCGTGGAATTCGAAGAAGGACACGTCAGCATGTCGTCGCCGATCGGGCGCACGCTTGTCGGTCGCGGTGTCGGCGAGTCAGTCGTACTCAAACTGCCGGCGATCACTCGACGTCTGAAGATCGTCGAGCTCAAAACCATTCACGACGCTGCCTGACACACTGCTGACTCGGTGAGTTGGACAGCGTCACTCACCGCCAATTTGCAGTCATCCACCGCGATATAGAGCCAATGTGCTTGTAGCGGTGAAAACCGCTTGCTAGCGTCTCCTCAGCATCGCTGCAAACAGGAGACGTTACACATGAAAGCAGTTCTAGTCGCGTTGGCGGTTGCTGGTCTCGCCGCGTGTGGTGGCGGGGGAGGCGGTGGTTCACAGGTGACGAGCCCACCGCCAGGCGGCAATAACAATCCACCGCCGTCGAACGGCATCACCGTCAGCAACAACAGCTTCAGTCCGGCGAACAAGTCCATCGCCGCAGGCACCACGGTCAATTGGTCGTGGAATACTTGCACCGGCGACGTCTATTCGGGCCAGACCTGTGTCTCACACAGTGTCACGTTCGACGATGGTCAGTCATCGCCGACGCAGGATCAGGGATCCTATTCCCGCACGTTCGCTGCCGCGGGCACCTACAACTACCACTGCGCAGTGCACGGCGCTGCGATGGCGGGAAGTATTACGGTTCAGTAAGGCAGTTAACTGCCAGCGATTGCTCGGGTCGAAGTGCCCGTCGTGATATCAAACCGGCACTTGGGACGGCCCGAGCGATCGCAACGCTCGACCACTTCCGCACCGACGACATCAGCCACAAGTGAAGTGACTGCCGCGCAGACGCAGTGATCCTGCTCGACAGCACGCGCCAAGGGACAGGCTCGCCCAACGATGGCGTAGCCGTCCGGCCTCTTCTCAACCACGGTCACGCCGCCCAGATCGTTCAGCAGCTGTGATGCCTGGCTCGCGCGGGTACCGAGCGATCCGCTAAACGAACCAGCACCGCGCGCGAGTCGCTTCCCAATGCGTTTGAGCAGACGCATCAACTCGGCTGGCGTCATCCGCTCGCGCAGCTCGGCTAGGGTCGCGATCAACACTGGTGCGTACGCTTTGGAGAAAGCTTCGTCGCCTGATCTGCTCAGAGCGTAAAGCGTGGCGGGTTGTCCAACACCGACGCGCCTGACCCCTGTCTTCTCTACAGTGCCCGCCTTCTCCAGTGCATCGAGATGAAAGCGCACCGCGTTATCGGTGAGCCCGAGCTCCGCCGCGAGCTCGTCGACGCTCCACGAGCCCTCGCGCAAAAGCGCAAGCAGTCGACCCTTTGTACGATCGCTGACGGTTGATTGGATTGGGCGGCGTTTGTCAGGCATTTACCTGAATTTTAACGTCCTTCGCCGAATAAGTCAAAGAAAACCTTGACTTATTAAGGCAGCTGGAATAGCGTCTAGGTGTCACCCTGACAGATCAACCCTTTGGAGGACCAGTTATGCGCACGTCAATTCGCCGTCTCGTCGGTTATGGCTCACTCGCCGCGCTCGCCGGTGTCAGCGCCGCCACCATCGGCGCTCAGAGCAAAGCACTCGACGACGCCACCATTGTCGCCATCTTCGACGCGGCGAACACTTACGATATCGAGGCCGGTGCCCTCGCCGAGAAGAAGGCGAAGTCACGCGACGTTCATGAATTCGCCGAAATGATCCAGCGCGATCACAAGGCAGTGCGTCAGCAGGGTCGCGACCTGGCCGCTTCGCTCAAGGTCACGCCGACGCCGCCCGCGGATTTCCCGCTTGCCAAGGCGCACACCGACGCGATGGCGAAGCTGCGCTCACTGAACGGCACCGCGTTCGACCGGGCTTTCCTGCAGAACGAAGTAGATTTCCATAACGCCGTCATCAACGCGGTGACGACGACACTTCTCCCGGCAACTCAGAATGCGCAGCTCAAAGACCTTGAGACCAAGGTTGCGCCCGCTTTCGTCGCGCACAGAGATCGTGCGCAGAGTCTGCTCGACAAGCTGAAGTGAGCGGACACTCCGACGAATTGACCGGGCCGGATCTGGAGGCAGGTGTCGACGCTTCCGGCCTCGCGCCCGGTCAAATGGTCGCGGGCCACGCGTTCGGCGAACCAGTACTGCTCGTTCATGCGGGCGTGAACTGGTTCGCCGTCGGCGCCAAGTGCACTCATTACAGCGCGCCGCTCGATCAAGGCCTGCTGGTGGGCGAAACGCTGCGCTGCCCGTGGCATCACGCCTGTTTCGATCTGCACAACGGCGCTGCGTCACATGCGCCTGCGTTGAACGATCTGCCGTCGTACGACGTGGCCGTGGAGAACAATCGCGTCCGTGTTCTCCGCAAACGCGATCATGGCCAGCTCAAGAAACGCTCGCTGACGACGCGTGGCTCGCGCTTACCCGATCGGGTGATCTTCGAGCCTAGGCCGGCCGCGGGTCCTGAGTCGGTCGTAATAATCGGCGCCGGTGCCGCAGGGAACGCATGCGCCGAGATGCTGCGTCGCGAAGCGTATCGTGGTCCGATCACCATGATCGATCCGGATTTGGACGCTCCGTACGATCGGCCAAACCTCTCCAAGGACTACCTGGCTGGCAATGCGCCTGAAGAATGGTTGCCGCTGCATCCGCGCGAGTTCTACGACGATCAACACATCGAGATCCTGTCAGGTGTCGAAGCAGTCTCGCTCGATCCCAAATCACGCACCATTCAGCTGAGCGACGGCACCAGCCGCCGGTACGGCTGTCTGCTCATCGCCACCGGCGCGACGCCGATCAAACTCTCGATCCCCGGGGCGGAACGCATTCTCTACATGCGTACGCTGCGCGATTGCCGCAACATCATCGAGCGCGCAAAGCCCGGTCAAAAAGCCGTCGTCATTGGCGCGAGCTTCATTGGTCTCGAGGTCGCGGCCTCACTCATCACGCGCGGACTGAAAGTCGACGTCGTCGCTCCTGAATCGCTGCCGCTCGAACGGGTACTGGGAAAAGAGCTCGGCACTCTGATCAAGAATGTGCACCAAGACAAAGGCGTCACCTTCCACCTCGGGCTGAGTGCCAGCGCCATTCACGAGGATAGTGTGGAGCTCTCCGACTGGAGCCGGATCGACGCCGATCTCGTGATCGCGGGTATCGGCGTACGGCCCAACGTCAAAATCGCGGAAGAGGCAGGCCTCACCATCACCAACGGCATCGCCGTCAATGAATTTCTGGAGACGAGCGCGCCCGGCATCTTCGCTGCCGGTGACGTCGCGCGCTATCCCGATGCCTATTCGGAGACGCGCATCCGCGTCGAGCATTGGGTCGTCGCCGAGCGGCAGGGCCAGGTCACCGCGCGCAACATGCTCGGCCACCGCGACAGGTTCGACGATATCCCGTTCTTCTGGAGCGCGCACTACGACGTCGTACAAATCGGCTACACCGGACATGTAGATCGCTGGGACTCCACGGTCGTGGACGGCAACGTCGAGAAGCTGGATTGCGCGGTGTCGTATATCGCGCAAGGCAAACGTCGCGCAATGGCGACGATCAATCGCGATCGTCAAAACCTGGAAACTGAGCTCGAGCTGGCGCGAGAGCTGTTGATGCAACCGCCGCCGCCGATCTCCGTTTAGGCACAAGAGGGATGATTAGATGGCAATAGGTCTTTATAAAGCAGCAGATCTCGATGACTCGGTTGACGAGAACGGCTCGGACGCGCGTTCTCGCGAATTCGAGGAGCTGATCACTCGCGAGCTCCAGCTGGTCGGCGAGGATCCGGAGCGCGAAGGGCTCGTTCGCACTCCGGCCAGAGTGGCCCGCGCCATGAAATTCCTGACGCAGGGCTACGCCTCGTCGGCGGAGGAAGTCGTGGGTAACGGGATCTTCAACGAAGACCACGACAACATGATCATGGTGCGTGACATCGAGCTCTACTCGATGTGCGAGCACCACATGCTGCCGTTCTTCGGCAAAGCCCACGTCGCCTACATCCCGAACGGCAAGATCGTCGGGCTCTCCAAGATCCCGCGC
>DASTGU010000123.1:0-6999 GCA_035718845.1 Gemmatimonadaceae bacterium
GAGCCACCTCCGCGCTACTCCGAGGCGAGTCTCGTCAAAGAGCTGGAGCGCCTGGGAATCGGCCGCCCGTCGACTTATGCATCGATCGTTTCGACGCTGGTCGATCGGCGCTACGCCAATCTCGAGCAGCGGCGATTCTTCCCGACGCCGCTGGGTGAGCAGGTCGAAAAGGTGATGGTGAAGAGCTTCCCTGACGTTTTCAACGTCAGGTTCACGTCGCACATGGAAACCGACCTCGACAAAGTCGAGGACGGTGATGTGAACTGGCGGAAGATGCTCAAGGACTTCTACGGGCCATTCGACAAATCGGTGAAGGGTGCCGACATCGAAGCGTTGATTGGTGAAGCGCACGACCTGACGGCGGTCGAGAAAGAGCGCTGCCCCGATTGCGGCGGCAAGCTCGTTCCGCGCGGCGGATTCTTCGGGCCGTTCCTGGCCTGCGAGAATCATCCGAAGGCGTGCAAGTACACCCGCCCGTTGCGCGGCGATCGCAAGCCGGCGCAGCCGACCAACGAGATCTGCCATGAGTGCGGTGCGCCGATGGTGATCCGTCATGGTCGCTCTGGCGAATTCCTTGGCTGCAGCAAATTCCCCAAGTGTCGTGGCACTCGTTCGATGCCGACGGGAGTGAAGTGTCCGAAGGATGGCGGTGACATCGCGGTGCGTCGGTCGAAGAAGCGCGGCAAGGCATTCTACGGCTGCTCGAACTATCCGAAGTGCGACTTCGTGGTCTGGGACAAGCCAGTCGCGGAGAAGTGCCCCGAGTGCGGCTACGTTGGTGCGGAAGCCAAGTTCACCAAGACGCGCGGCGATTATCGTCGCTGCATCAAGTGCGCAAACGAGTGGGACGTCGCGCCGACGCCGGAACCTGAAGCAGTAGCGGTTTGAAGCGAGAGGCGGGAGGCGTTAGGCGAGAGGCGAGAGGCGAGGGGCGAGGGGCGCCCGTCGCGGTTGTTGGAGGCGGGCTGGCAGGATCGGAAGCAGCGTGGCAGCTCGCCTCGCGTGGATTTGATGTAACGCTCCACGAAATGCGACCGGTGGTGACGACGCCGGCGCACAAGACCGATCGCCTCGCCGAGCTGGTGTGCTCGAACACCTTTAAGAGCACTGAGCTCACCAACGCGCACGGATTGCTCAAGGCCGAGATGCGGCTGCTGGGCTCGATCATCCTCGACGCAGCCGACTCGGCGCGGGTTCAGGCTGGAAGCGCTTTAGCCGTCGACCGTGACGTCTTTTCGTCGCACGTCTCAGCGAAAATCGCCGGCGAGGCACGAATCGATGTCGTGCGCGGTGAAGTGGACACGGTCAGCGGGCCCAGCATCATTGCGACTGGCCCGCTGACGTCGGATAAACTCGCCGCAGCCATTCGAGCTCGGCTTGGCGTCGGCGCGCTCGCGTTCTACGACGCGATTGCGCCGATCGTGTCGCGGGAATCGATCGATGATTCCATAGCGTTCCGCGCGTCTCGCTACGGCAAGGAGACCATGGAGAACGCGGACGACGAGGGCGCGTACCTCAATTGCCCGATGTCGCGCGAGCAGTACGATGCGTTTCTCGACGCGCTGATCTCCGCCGATCAATATCACGGCCATGAGTTCGACGAGGCGCCGTACTTCGAGGGATGCATGCCGGTCGAAGTGATGGCGAAGCGCGGTCGGGATACCCTTCGCTTTGGTCCGCTGAAGCCGGTTGGTCTGCGAGATCCCCGGACGGGTCGCGATGCGTACGCGGTGGTGCAGTTACGCCAGGAAGATCGCGCCGGCAGAATGTGGAATCTCGTCGGCTTCCAGACTCGGCTGCGCATTCCAGAGCAGCAGCGGGTGCTGCGGCTGATTCCCGGACTCGAGAACGCCGAATTTCTGCGCTACGGCTCGATTCATCGCAACTCGTATCTGAACTCGCCGGGCGCTTTGAGCGCGCACCTGTCGACGCGCGACGATCCGACGATTCTTTTCGCCGGACAGATCACCGGTGTCGAAGGCTACACGGAGTCGTCGGCGACAGGATTGCTCGCCGGGATCAATCTCGCGCGGATCCTGAACGGCGAGGAGCCGGTGATTCCGCCGCCGACTACCATGCTCGGCGCGCTCTATCGCTACATGCGCGAGGCGGATCCCGCGCATTTCCAGCCGATGAACGCGAATTTCGGTTTGCTCGACGAGCTGGGCGAGAGGGTGCGCGACAAGAAGCGCAAACGTGAGCTGTTCGCCGAGCGCGCGCTGAGGGACATACAGGCGTGGATTGAGAAATGCGCGATCCACGGCGCGGCGGTCGCTTGAGCGAGAGGCGAGAGGCCGGAGGCGAGAGGCGAGAGGCCGGAGGCGAGAGGCGAGAGGCGAGAGGCGAGAGGCGGGGACCGGCAGCTCGGGCTAGTCACGCCAAGGCTGCGGACTTATCAGTACGATCTACCGCCTCTCGCCTCCCGCCTCTCGCCTCCCCGATCGATGACTTTCTCACCCATCTCGAGAAAGAACGCGACGTGTCTCCCAACACCATCGTTGCTTATCGCCGCGATCTCGAAGAGTTCGTGAAATTCCTCGGTGCGTACTACGGTGCGCGCGAGTGGACCTGGCAGGGATTGGATCGGTTGGCGATCCGCGGATTTCTCGGGCACCTCACGCGCAAGAAACTTAACAAGCGCTCGATTGTGCGCAGCCTTTCTGCCATCCGCAGCTTCTACAAGTACCTGCACCGCAATGAAGTCGTCGAGGCGAATCCGGCGCGCGGCGTCAACACCCCGAAGCAGGACAAATATCTGCCCGCGTATCTCGATCGCACCCAGATCGATCTGCTGTTCGAGAACGCGCAGCTGAAAGCGCAGGAAGGGCGGTTCAGCGACGTCAGAAACGCGGCGATCCTCGAGCTTTTCTACTCGACGGGTATGCGACTGTCCGAGCTGCGGGGTATCAATCGGATGGACATCGATCTGCTGTCGCAGCAGGTGAAAGTGCGCGGGAAGGGAAGGAAGGAGCGGATCATTCCCATTGGCGACCACGCCCAGCTTGCGCTGCGCAACTACGAGTCGAAACGTGACGAGCTGCTGCGCGCGATTGGCCAGGCAGGTGATCGCACCGCGTTCTTTCTCAGCAGTCGCGGCAAGCGAATCTCGGTGCGCGCAATTCAGAATGCGGTGAAGGGCTTCCTCGACCTGATCGACGAGAACTCGGGTCTGTCGACGCACTCGCTGCGTCACACCTTTGCGACCCATTTACTCGATGCGGGCGCAGATCTGCGCGCAGTGCAGGAACTATTGGGGCACTCGTCGATTTCAACTACGCAGATCTACACCCACACGAGTATCGAACGGCTCAAGCAGGTGTATCAGAAGGCGCATCCGCGCGCCTGAAACTGCAAACGAAAACTACCAGCTTGCGGCTGGCGGCTTTCGACCGGCGGCTGCGAGCTTACTCGTCTAGTAAGGCATGCGAGGCGCAAACTGAAAAGGAAGCCGAGCGCGGCACACACAGCATGTGTCCTCCGGGTTGCGATTAGAACCGCGCAAAACCAATCTTGGTGACACAATGGCGCCGACGAAGAAACGCCATCACTGGATCGTGCGCGTCACCCATTGGGTGAACGTCGTCGCCATAATCATCATGGTCGGCAGCGGCCTGCGCATCTTCAATGCGTATCCGGCGTTCGCGCGGAAGGGCGAGATCTTCTGCTGCTATCCGTTCGAGCACAAGCCGGTTCCCGCCTGGCTGACCTTCGGCGGCTGGCTCGGCCACGCGCGAAATTGGCACTTCGCCGCAATGTGGCTGCTCGTAGTGAACGGTCTCCTGTACATCGCTTTTGTCTACCTGCATGGTGAGTGGCGTGATCTGGTGCCGCGCAAAGGCGATCTCCGCGACAGCTGGCAGATGGCGAAGTTTTATGCGTTTCGACGCAAGGATCATCCACATCAGGGCAAGCACAACGCATTGCAGAAGACTGCTTATTTCCTGCTGCCGCTTTTTGGACTGCTCGCCGTATTGACGGGATTGGCGATCTGGAAGCCGGTGCAATTGTCACCGCTGACGATGCTCTTTGGCGGCTACGTTTGGGCTCGCTATTGGCACTTCATCGCGATGCTGGCGATCGTCATCCTCAGCATCATCCACGTCTTCATGGTGTTTGCCGTCGACCCGTACTCGATCCCGTCGATGATCACCGGCAATTACAATGAGGCGAATTCCCCTGAAGCGCGGAATGCGCGCCCGTTCTTTCACCTTTTCCCGAGACGTGCTGCGGTGGCTGCAAGCGCGTCCTCGAGGGAGCGAAGGTGAGCGATCGCGATCTCGATCGCCGCGAGTTCATCTGGCGCAGCGGCGGCCTGATTTCCGCCGCCCTGCTTGCTGCCTGCAATTCGCGCGGGCCGAAAGCCGCCGACCGTCTGCTCAGGTACGCGGAGCGCAAGAACCGCGTAATAGAGACGAAGCTCTTTCGACACACGAGCATGGATGTCGTGCAGTCAGGCGCCCACGACGCTGGCAACAAGCTTCCAGCGTACTTCGTCTCGGACACGGTTCCACTGTGGGACGAGAGTGCGCGCGGAAAATGGCAGCTCGAGGTGAGTGGAATGGTGGCGAAACCACTGCGACTCTCGCTCGACGATCTGCAGAAACTGCCGCAGGTGTCGAATCGTGTAAACCACTATTGCGTCGAAGGCTGGACTGCGGTCGAGACATGGACCGGCGTCCCCTTCAGGGAGCTGGCTGCGCTCGTTAAGCCGGATGCGCAAGCGAAGTTCGTCGACTTTCAATCATTCGACGACAATTATCACGAGAGCTGGGATATGGAGAGCGCAATGCATCCGCAAACCGTCGTTGCCTACGGTCTAGACGGCAAACTGCTCGAGCCAGCTCACGGCGCTCCTGCCCGCGTGTACTCGCCGACCAAAATTGGCTACAAGAACACCAAGTATCTGACCAGGATCGTGTTCATGCCGCGCATGAACGGCGGATACTGGTCGGATGAGGGTTACGAGTGGTACGGCGGCGTTTAGACTAGCGGATCCTTGTCTTGGGCGGCGACGGATCGATCCGGGTATGCGATTCGCCCTGGCCACGCCGTGCCGCTCCGCGAAACAACAGCACTTCCTTCAGATACGCGCGGTTCATAAAGGAACCCACGATCAGCAGCACAGCGCCGGTGAGCACAGAAATGGTGCCCCAACGCCATGTATCTCGCCCGAAGAGCGCGGCCGCCATGCACAGAGTCCCGAGCGCGATTAACGTCTGACCGGCCTTATTCGGCACGGCTCGGGCGCGGCGTCTACGCTCCCGAAATGGGGCGACCCCGCCCGTCTGCCAGGCGTCGAGGAGGATAGTTAACCCCACCAGGGCCACCAGAACTCCGAGGAGTAGCGGAAATTGTTCGACTCTCATGGCCCCCCTAAATGCAAAATTGGGGCGCAGAGGAGGTTAGCTGGCGCCGGTTATGGCTAATGACCTAGTACTACGGAGTAACATAGTATTGCTGATCGCGGACTGATTGAGGACCTAGGATCGATAACACGCGTTCCCATGCTCTTTAGTCATAGTCAGAGTTCTCAATCAGTCCGCGATTAGCAATGCAATTGGTCCGTAATACTCAGTACACCCTGCCTCGCGCCTTCATCTCTCCCAGACCGTTATTTTCATCCCATGCTAGAACGCGTTCGATCGACCACCATCCTCTCCGTCCGTCGCGACGGAAAGGTGGCACTCGGCGGCGACGGACAAGTCACCGTCGGCCAGACCGTCATGAAATCGAACGCCCAGAAAGTTCGGGCGCTGCACGGTGGAAAGCTGCTCGCCGGATTTGCCGGCGCAGCGGCTGATGCGTTCACCCTGTTCGAGAAGTTCGAGGAAAAGCTGGAGCGCTATCCCGGAAATCTGCCGCGCGCGGCGGTCGAGCTCGCCAAGGATTGGCGTAGCGATCGCGTGCTCCGCCGGCTCGAAGCGCTGCTCGCCGTCACCGATCGCGACCACAGCTTCGTCATCTCCGGCACCGGAGACATCATCGAGCCGGACGACGGAATCCTCGCCATCGGCTCGGGCGGATCGTATGCACTGGCCGCGGCACGCGCGCTGGTGCAGAACACCGATCTTCAGCCACGCGATATCGTGCGTAAGGGACTGGAGATTGCCGCCGAGATCTGCGTGTACACCAACGCCAACATCACAGTGCTGGAGCCGGGCTGATGGCATCGCCCCGCACCCAGCAGGCGCTCGAGAAGCTGGCGACGCTCACCCCACGTCAGATCGTCGAGGAGCTCGATCGCTATATCGTCGGTCAGGCTGACGCGAAAAAGGCGGTCGCGATCGCACTGCGCAATCGCTGGCGTCGTCAGCGCTCGCCGGAGAAGATTCGCGAAGAGATCTCGCCGAACAACATCATCCTAGTTGGTCCCACCGGCGTCGGCAAAACCGAGATCGCGCGACGTCTCGCTCGTCTATCGGGCGCGCCGTTCGTGAAAGTCGAAGCATCGAAGTTCACCGAAGTCGGCTACGTCGGGCGCGACGTGGAATCGATGGTGCGCGATCTCGTCGAGAGCGCGATCAACATGGTGCGCGGCGAGCGCGAAGGCGAAGTGCAGGAGATCGCGAAACAGAAAGTCGAAGAGCGGCTGCTCGATCTGCTGCTGCCCGTTCCGCCCGACATCAAAGAAGCTGCACGCCCAACGGCTGCGGCAGGTGGCGGCGCCCATCTCTTCGTCGTCTCGCCAGGCGGCACCGTGTCCAGCGAAGCCGATGCGTCAGAAGTGCGTTACAAGCGGACTCGCGAAAAGCTCAAGGCGCTCCTCGTCAACGGTGAGCTCGATGAGCGCGAGATCGAGATCGAAGTCTCGGCGCAGCCGCCGGTGATGTTCGACATGATGGTGCCGCAGGGCGCGCCCGAAGGAATGGACAACCTGTCCGAGATGATCCAGGACATGCTGCCCAAGCGCAAAAAGAAGAGAACCGTCAAAGTCGCCGAGGCGCGGCGAATTCTGCTCGGCGAAGAGCTGGAGAAGTTGATCAACAAGGAAGACGTCAC
>DASTGU010000124.1:0-2437 GCA_035718845.1 Gemmatimonadaceae bacterium
CCTTCCCACGGTTCGCCGAACCTGAAGCCGAGCTTCTCATAGTAGGAAATCGATCGAGACAGATCGTCGACCAGAAACTGTGGAGCAAAGGAAGTAATCTTCGGGCGCGTCATGTCTGGTCTCGCAGCCATCGCTCGATTACCTGCACGGCGTGAGCCTGTTCATCGGGCGTTAGTGCGCGACCCTCGTCGATGTGGTGCCACTTCGAGAGACAGCCTCGACAACACGTCGCCGTTGCGTGCTGTGCGACGAATACAGGGTGACCTTTCCAGGGGGTCTGCTTGCCATCGTTCTTTGGCTCGGCCGGCGCGAGTCGCTGCGCGATGAAGTCCCGCGCGTGCGAGATCACCGTCGGCAAGCCTTTGTCGTCGAGATAGGCTTTTTCTTTTGGGCCGAGTCGGAAACGCTGACGGAACTGCGATCGCGTCAGGGCAGAGAAGAGGTCGTTGATATCCCGCACTTTTCAAATGTAGATCGGTGCGTCGCAATGAGAGCAGCGATTTGCTAAGCGGTGCTCTCCACGCCGCGAGCGGTCGCCGGCAGCGGCACGGTTGCGGGCAGAATCCGTCGGGCTGTGAAGACGAGCGGGATCGTCACGAAGGGTATGTGGGCGAAAATCTGAACCCACCACCGAAAACCAAATCGTGGCGGCTTGCCCAGCGCGATCGGTATCACGACGAGCGACATCACCAGCCAGATGATCGGCCCATAGACCGCGGCGACGCCGAGCGTACCCGATGGCGTTACGATCAGGCGTTGAATTGCGGGTGACACCCGGGCTATCGCGACGAAGACGGCCGACCAGGTGAAGGCAACGGCGAGGTGGAGCAGGATTCCGATCGCAATCGGCCTCGCCCCACCGTCGATCGCGGTCGGACCGAGAATAGTCGATGCGACGCCCTGCCACAGATGCGCGGCGGTGCCGTGATAGGCGAATACGGTCAACGCCGTCGCGCAAAGGAAGTCCCACGCGGCGGTGACCAGCCAAACGGGAATTACCGCGCGAAGGAAGCTACGTTGCGCGGTCACGTCTGACGCGGTGAGGAGATCACGAGGCGAAAGCCGTCCGGATCGCGAAGGCGAAAGACTCGCGCACCGAACGCATCGACAGGCTCGGTATCGAGTACTGCCCCCGCGTTCTTTGCCCGTGCCGCGATCTCGTCGATTGACTGCGGAGTCGTAATCTGGATCGAGAACCCTTCGCCCTTCACTCGCTCGCCTTTGGACCCATCGTCCTGACTGAGAAGAATTCGCACCGCGCCACCACGAAGTGACACGGCACGCAGACGTCCTTCCCTCTCGAATTCGCGATCGATCGCGAAGCCGAGTGTGTCGCAATACCACGTCGCGCTGCGACGCACGTCAGCGACAGTCAATGAGACTTCGAGACTTTGAGCGTTGAGAGTTTCGATGCTGGCTGCGGTCACGCTCCAATCCTGATTGAAAAGAAAGATCTGTTTGTCGGAGACGAAAACATACCTCCGCACTGACCGGGTGGTCAGCAGAGCTCACGTTGCACGATAGGGTATTCGCTTCGGAATGTGTCAATCTCTGCGGCGAACAGCCAGAAAAAACGGCAGGCCACGCGAGCGAAATAAACAGGTGAACTCGCGTATCCGCCCCTAATATCTGATCGTCGCACGGGTATGCGCGCTCCCACCCAAAGTTCATTCAGCTGCGCGTCCTGCGGCGCTGCTGCATCGGGCAAATTCTGCTCGACATGCGGTGCGCCGTTGGGCGCACGCTGCACCCGATGCAACGCACAACTGCTAAACGGCGCTCGTTTCTGCACTGAGTGCGGAACGGCGGCCGCGCCGACCGCGCGCGGCACTCGCCGTCGCTCGATGATTCTCGTCGGCGCGGCTGCAGCAGGCGTAACGATGTTCACCGTGCTCGCCGCGGTCCCGATCGATCAACGCGCGACGCCGCGCAGCACGCCCAGTGTTGCGATGAACGAGCAGGCGATCGTAAGTGCGCCGGACATCTCGAACATGTCTCCGCGCGAGCGCGCATCGCGTCTCTACGATCGCGTGATGCGCCTTCACGAGCAACAGAAGCGCGACAGCCTCGCGTTCTTCATGCCGATGGCGCTCGCTGCTTATGGCGCTATTCCCGACATCGACGACGATGGCCGGTACGACATGGCCCGACTCGCCATGATTGCCGGTGAGCTTCCCACCGCGCGTGCCCAGCGCGACACCATCCTGCAGCGCGATCCGACGCACCTGCTCGGACTATTGCTGGCGGCTGATCTCGCGCGCGATGCATCGGATGCCAGGCGCATCGAAGCGACCTTCGTCGGCGCGGTGAAGCGCGAGCGCGCACGGGCGCTCCCTGAATACAGCGCGCACGCTGAGGAAATCGAGAACGCGCTCAAGCGATCCGGACCCAGCAAGCGCGCACCGTCGGCACAACGGCAACCGCTTTCACCCCGCTC
>DASTGU010000125.1:0-29108 GCA_035718845.1 Gemmatimonadaceae bacterium
AGCGGTTACAGGGTGGTATTCGTACCATTTGCAGACGGGCGCCCATCGGGTTTTCCAATCGACGTACTGACCGGTTTCCTCACACCAAGCGGCGAAGCGATGGGGCGTCCCGTCGGTGTAGCGATCTCGCGAGACGGGACGCTGCTGGTGGCGGACGATGTTGGGAATGCTGTTTGGAGAGTTAGTGCTCGCTAGCTCGAGATAGCGCGGCGTCGCCGACACTTTCTCAACTGAAGTCGGCAGTCTGCAGTAAACGGTTTGCAGTTAGGAGTTGTTGTACGCGAGTCTATGGGGAAGGACGGCCCCGAGGCGCGTGTATGACAACTCCGAACTGCGGACTGTGGCTCTGCAGACTGCCGACTTTGTTTTCGTGGTCAGAACGAGGCGTGATCCTAGAGCGTCTGGATGGGAATGCCGATCTCGTCGAGGAATCTGTGGCCACCGGTGCTCTTTCCGTCGCGCGTTTTCACGCGCGTCATCACCAGCCGATGCTTGGTGCGAGTCACCCCCACATACAGAAGACGCCGCGCTTCCTCGAGCTCCAGTTTGGTGAGAACGCCATCGCGCGGCATCGGCACCAGCTGCTCGTCCTCCACGCCAACGATATAAACCCGCGAGAACTCGAGTCCTTTGGTCGAGTGCATCGTCAGCAGATTCACTCGGTTCGGCCTCGGCTCGGCGCCGTCGCTCTGCGACAGCATCGCGCGCTCGAGGAATGCGCAGATGCTCGCCGGCAGCTCACCGCGTTCGCACGCTTCGATCAACTTCCGCAGCCGACCCATCGTCTCCGGATATCGGGTCTGCGCATTCCGCTCCGCGCGCAGGTGCTCCATGCGCTGATGACCGCCGAGCAGAGTGATCAGCTCGTCGACGGTAGGCAGGTCCGGATCGCCGCACTCCGCTCGCTCGCGCGCGTAGATGTCCAGACACTCGCTGAATCTCCCGAGCGAATATGTCTGCGCGAAATCGACGAACTTGCGCGCTTCGTCGCACAACTGCTGGCGATCGCTCAGCGCCAAGGCGAGGCCGAGGTGATCCAGCAGGTTTACGAGTGCGGTCTTGCGCGCGAACTCGAGTCGATCTTCGCACAACGCCGGAAAGAGCTTGGCGAGTGCTTTCGAATCGTCCAGCGCGTGGTGCCACTGCGTCAGTTTCACTCCATAGAGTCGAGAGAGAGAGGCCAGACTGGCACTCGTCCGATGAAGCGTGCGCGCGAGCGGCAGCGTATCGTACACACTGAGATCGCGCCCGCGCGGCAGCTTGGCCGCCATTCGTCGCAGAATCGGGAAATCGAAGGTGTAGCCGTTGTGCGCGACGAGAACGTCGGAGCCGCAAAACGTTCTGAATTTCTCCCACACCTCCTCGAAGTACGGGGCGTCTGCGACGTTGCTCTCCGAGATGTGGTGTGTCTTGAGTGCGCCGGCAGTGATCGGCACACGTGGTTTGACGAGTGAGTGAAACTCGTCGACCACCCTGCCGTGACGCACACGGACAGCGGCGAGCTCGACGATCTCCGCGAGATCGACTTCATTGCCTGTCGTCTCGAGATCGATCGCGGTGAAGTTGTCGCTGAAGCTCATCGCGAGACCGCCGCTGCGGAGTAGCTGCGCCGTCTTGAACAATCCGAGCGCAACGCCGAGGGTAGGCAAATCAGCGGGACCAATTCTGGTGGCGCCATCCGGCGGTGCACCGCCGACGTGAACGGCGCGCAAACCCGTCTCCAGGAGAATTCGTCGGGCGGGAATCTCGACGCCACCCATTCTCGGAATCCACACCGACCCGCCACTGGCGATTGTCTCCTCGATTCGAGCCGCGAGGGTTACCACTTCGTCGTGCGACTCTGGATCCGAGAGCTCGTCGTGATGATCCTCGAGGATGGTGCGATAAGCGCCGACTTTCTCCGAGAGGATTGCCTCGACCAGCGATTGAAGCGTGTGATGGGTCTGTGCCAGCACCTCGAGATTTCGCAGCGCATAATGCCCACGCCAGATCTTTTTCGCGTCAGCGGACGGGCTCTGCGGATTCCGTGCAATATGCTCGAGCTGGCGTAGCAAGCTCCTTCCATCTCGCTCGGCTTCTGCCCGCGCCGTATCGAACAGCACCGTGGGCAGCACCGCTTCGTAAAAGAGCTCGTGCTGGATCTCGTCACGCGGATTGGCAATCACACGCAGGGCAGCAATCAGGTATCGCACGACGTCGTCGTCGCAGAGCGCATGACCCTGCGCCAGACAGCAAGGAATACCGGCATTGAGAAACGCCGACTCGAGCACGCTGCCGATTTTGTGTTTCCGATAAATGATGCCGACCTCGCCCCAATCCAAACGGCCATCTTGCTCCAGCCGATCGCGACGCAGATCCTGGAGCAGCCAGTTCGTCTCCGCCTCCTCGTCGGCGAACGCCAGTGCCGTCACCGGGAACGGGGATTCGTGCGCGGTACGCTGCGGCGTACGGTTATCGAAGAGCGTGGTGTTCTGGGCGATGAACTTGCGCGCGGTCTCGAGAACAGTGCGCGGGCAGCGGTGATTGTCTTCGAGCTGCACGAGGGCGACGGGCACAAAATCGTCGCGGAAAGTCTGGAACACCCGTGGACTTGCACCCGCCCACGAGTAGACCGACTGCTCGTCGTCTCCGACGGCGAAAATGTGGCGATGGTCGAGCGCGAGGCGGCGCACGATCGCGTACTGGATGTCGTTCAGATCCTGGAACTCGTCGATCAGGACTTCGTCCCACCGTGCACGCACCTGGGACGCGATCGCATCGATGCGCAGCAGCTGTGCGGCCTTGAGCACGAGTGTATCGAAGTCGGCGATGTTGCGGCCGAGGGTGAGTTTCTGATACTGCTCGAAAATCCTGCGCTGCGGATACTCCAGCGTGACGCCACAAAAACGGTAGCGCGCGAAAGCATTCAGCAAAAACTTCTGCCGCTTGTTCGGCACGCGAAGGCGGCGCAGCACCGATCTTTGATAATCCTCGTCGGCAATGCCGAATCCCGGCTGCAGGCCGACTTCCTCACCGAACTCGCGCAGCAGCTCGGCACAGAATGAATGAATGGTCCCGCGCTTGACTCGATCGACTTCGTCGCCGAGTGCGGTCAATCGCTCGGCGATTTCCCCGGCGGCCTTGTTGGTGAATGTGAAAACGCAGATGCGGTCTGGATCGACGCCGAGCGTTTCGATCAGATAACGAATGCGCTCGATCAGACAAAAAGTCTTGCCGGCACCGGGGCCGGCGAGGACAAGCGTCGGCCCTGGCGCCGCCTGAATGGCAGAGAGCTGAGAGGGAGTCGGTGTCCGGTTATGCGAGGCGGCGTCAGTCGCAACTGACGCCGCCGGGGCGTTGGACGCCAGGTCGGTCAGCGCGGTCTCACCCGCGCGCTGAATCTCGATCAGGGTCCGGTCTTGTAGAAGAAATGCTCGTGGACGATCTTGCCGTCCTTCACCGTGTACAGCGCCATCTCCTCCATCTGGTTGCGCTTCCCGGTCTGCTTCGCGGTAACGTCGAAGTTGTAGTGGACCGCGAACCTGTCGCCCTCGGCGAGGAACGGGCCCTCAATGGTCGCGGAATTCACGGTGTTGTTCTCAGTCCACCATCTATTCTTTTCCATGATCGCGTCGAGACCCTTCATTGTACTCGGCATCTGCTCGTTGCCCATCGATTCGACGCTCACAATCTCTGGTGAGTAGAAATTGTTGATCGCATCGAGCATGCGTCCGGCACGGCAAAGAGACACGAGCTCGTCGGCGACTTCGGCCGTAGTAGTTCGCACGGCGGGGTTGGGGGTCGGGGGAGTAGCGGTGGCGATACTGGTCATGAAACCTCCTATCGTTGGCCACTCCATAGTAGCGCCGGAACGGAATCCCGCCATAAGCTATTAGGCGTCCCCAGGAAACGAAACAGGCGTTCGCGGAAACCCTCAGCATGGCCGACCAGAGAACCACGCTCCGATCCGTACAAAAGGAAAGTCAGATCGATCTGAGCGACAACGCAGCCAAGCGCCCGCGGGCGTTGCCGAAGGGAAAGGCGCTCAGGAAAGCCGCCAAGGACCAGCGAAAGCGAATCGAGAAGCTACAGGACGTCTTCTACGCCGACGCACGCTTTGCGTTGCTTGTAGTGCTCCAGGGACGCGACGCCTCAGGCAAGGACGGAACCGTCAAACACGTCTTCAGAAGCGTAAACCCAATGGGCTGCGAGGTCACCAGTTTCAAGCAGCCGACTGATGAAGAGCGGAATCACGACTTCCTGTGGCGAATCGAGAAGCGCGTCCCTGCGAAGCAGATGATCGGAATATTCAATCGCTCGCATTATGAAGACGTCATCGTGCCGCGCGTCCACAACGAGATCTCCGATGACCAGCTGCGAAGGCGTTACGACGAGATCAATGATTTCGAGCAGAACCTCGCCGACAATTCCACGATCATCCTCAAGTTCTTTCTGCACATCTCGCGTGATGAGCAGAAAAAACGATTGATCGAGCGCGTCAACAATCCGAGAAAGAACTGGAAGTTTCGGACGGGAGATCTCGACGATCGCGCCCTATGGGAGGAATACACCGCTGCCTATCACGACATGATCGCCAACTGCAGCACCCGCTGGGCGCGCTGGCAGATCGTGCCGGCCGACGACGAGGACGCGCGCAATCTGCTGGTCGCGCGCGCTATCGCCGACACTCTGGACCGACTGAAGCTGCGCTATCCGCGCGTCGATCCGAAGTTCAAGAAGCTGAAGATCGAGTGATCAGTCGGCGGTCGAGGGCTTCACTCGCGGCAGCGTGAAGGCGAACGTGCTGCCCGAGCCAACGGTACTCTCGCACCAGATCCGCCCGCCGTGTGCGTCGACGATACCCCTGGCGATGGTGAGACCCAGCCCAACACCACGCTTGTCGTTACGCGCTTGCCAGAACTGCTCGAACAGATGAGGCACCTGCTCGGCGGGAATTCCCGGACCTGAATCGGTGACGTAGAAAGTCACTTCGTTCTCGCCAGGTACCGCGCGCACGGTTACGTAGCCGTCGTCGGGCGTAAATTTGAGCGCGTTGCCGATGAGATTCCCGAGAACCTGCTGCACGCGCAGCGGATCGGCGCGCACGAACACTTCGTCGTCGGGCAGAATTACCGTGAGCAGGATCTGCCTGCGCTCGGCACGCGGCTGGAAGGTTTCGTCGGCCTGGCGGAGCACGACACCGACCGAGAGATCTTCCACGTCGAGTGACAGCTTGCCCGACTCCATATGCACAGTATCCAGCAGGTCTCCGATCAGCCGGTTCATCTGCCGGCCAGCGCGTTTGGCAATTTCCAGAATCTGCTGACGCCGCTCCGGCTCCAGGTTCTCCTCGAGCAATTCTGTGGTCGTCACGATCAGACTCAGTGGATTTCTCAGATCGTGCGCAACGACACCGAGCACTTCCTCCCTCGCCTGCGCCACCAGCTCCGCGGTCTTTCTCTTTTCCTGCTCAGCGTCGTAGCTACGTGCGCGGGCCAATGCTGTCGCCGTGACTTGCGCCAGTAGCGATGTGAACATTCGATCGGATGCGCCCACCGCCCCCGCTTCCTTGAAGTGCAGCGTGATCGCACCGATGGTTTCACCCGTGTGCACCAGCGGCATCGCCAGATAGGTCTGCATGTCGGCGATCTCGCTGAAGCCAGCGTAGGTGCCGCCGTATCGAGCCTCGAATTCCGCGCCCGACTCCAGCGAGACCATTTCGCCTTTGCGCATCGCGTCGACGATCGGGACATCGGTATCGAGGGTGATCGTATCGAGATATTCGATCAGCGCCGGACTGAAGCCGCTGGAGCCGAGTATGGTGACTTTATCGTCCTTGAGCGATATCAGAATGCCGCGTGCCGCCTCGACTACTGCGAGGCCCTTGCTGAGCACGACACGCGTGACGTCATCGACTGAACGAGCTTCGGACAGGGCCGTGTTGAGTCCGAGAAGCTTGGTGGCGCGCGTCCTCACCCGATCGAGCTCTTCGCGAAGACGTGCGACCTCCGCTGATGCATCAGCGGTCGGTTTCGCGGGACGGTCGGCGGTGGCGCTCGTTAATTCAGGCGAAGGTTGCAGCTGCAAAGCCTCCGTAGTGGGTAGCGCATCACGCACCTATAACACTTGCGTTCAACCCGTGTTCCGCAAGCCCTGAGCAATGCCGCTCAGCGTAGTCGACAAGGCATTTTCGATTGCCTCCTTCTCGCGCTCATCCTTCGCGGCACCCGTGCGCTTTCGATGCAACAGAGATATCTGCAGTAGCGACAACGGATCGACGTAAGGATTACGTAATGCAATTGCCGCTTGCAGCACCGGGATGTCATCGAGCAGCTGTCGATGCCCGCGAATCAGCAGCAGGGATTCCACTGCTCGCTGGTATTCACTGATCAATCGCTCCGCCAGCTTCACATCGGCGCCGAGGTGCCTTATGTACGCGCGTGCAATGTCGACGTCAGTTTTGGCGCAAACCATCTCGGCCTTGCCGAGCATGTCGTCGACGAAGGGCCACGCCGACGCCATTCGTTGCAGACGTCGCAGGCCAGCACGGGTCGCGACTTCTTCGCCGAGTGCGGTACCGACGCCGAGCCAACCGGTAAGCATCAGTCGGATTTGCGTCCAGCCAAAGCCCCACGGGATGGCGCGGATCCCCTCGATACCGGCTTTGGTACCCGGTCGATACGCGGGGCGCGAGCCGAAGCGGGCATTTGCAAGCTCGTCGATCGGCGTCGCCATTCTGAATAGCTCGAACAGCTCATCGTTTTCGTAAACGAACTCGTGATAGATCTCGCGCGACCGGGCCGCGACGCGATCCATCACCTGGCGGAAATCTTCCACCTCCTTGATGCCCGCGGTTTTGCGCCAATCAGTGAACTCGTGCAGCAGCACTCCCGCTGCAGTGACCTCGAGGGTGCGCTCGGCGACTGGCAGCAATCCAAACTGCTGTGAGATGATCTCGCCCTGTTCCGTAATCTTGATGCGCCCGCGCGTCGTACCCGGGGGAAGCGCGGCCAGCGCGCGATAGACCGGAGATCCACCGCCACGACCGACGCTACCGCCGCGGCCGTGGAACAGAGTCAGCTCGATCCTGGCTTCATCGAACACCTCCTGAAGCGCTTCCTGCGCGCGATACAGTGCCCACGACGACGCGATCATGCCTGCGTCTTTGCTCGAATCAGAGTACCCAATCATCACTTCCTGCCGGCGTCCGCGCGCCTCCAGCTGTTTGGCATACACGGAGTCGTCCAGCAGCGTCCGCATTATCTCCGGCGCGTGCTCGAGATCGTCGAGCGTCTCGAATAGCGGCACGACGTTGAGACGCGACATCGGTTTCCTGCCCGCGAGATCAACCAGTCCCGCCTCGCGCGCCAACAGCAGCACCTTTAGCAGGTCGTCGACCGACCGCGTCATCGAAACGATGTATGTCGAAGCCGCGTCTTCGCCGGCTTCGTCCTGCACAGTCTGAATCGCGCGAAACGTATCGATTACCCGCTTCGTTTCGTCGGACAGCTTCCGTTTTCCCGCCAGCGATCGACTCTTTGACGACAAGAGGGCGCCGAGATTTGCGGCGTGCGCCTTTGATTTTGCTGGAAGCAACTCGGCGACAGCAGCACTGTGTACGTCAGCGTGATCCCGGACATCCATCATCAGGCCGTGGAACCCGTGCGCACGCACCGTCGCCAGCAGTGGATCGAAGGTGGTGCGGCAGGCTTGTTCGGCGCCGGCGCCGAGTAACGCGTCGCGAACGAGCAGCAAATCGGCCTCGAATGCGCCGGCGTTTGGATACGCGGCGGGCTCACGACGGGCCCGACCAGCATCTCTCGACGCAACCAGACGCCGGGTTGCTTCGAGTCGCTCCTCCATGAAACTGAGCTTCAGTCGCAGCGGCTCCTCGGCGTTGCGCCAGCGATTCTTCTTCCAGATCTGCGGCAGCTGCTTGCGATCTTTCTCCAGTGAGTGGAGAAGGGCTTCCGGCGGGTCGGCAATCGATGAAGCGAGCGAGAGCCGGCGCGTCAGCTCGTCGACCGAGCTGATGTAGCGGCCAAGTATCACGTAGCTGGCGCGACGCGCGGTGGCGACGGTGATATCTGGCGTTACATACGGGTTGCCGTCGCGATCACCGCCGACCCAGGTGCCGAACCGCAATGGCACCGACAACCGGAACGAGTCCGCCGATCGCGCGAACTCTTCCTCGAACGCGAGCGCCAGCGTCGAATGCATGTAGGCGCCCGCTTCGAGCAGCCGCGTTTCCAGGTACCACAGCGCGGTGCTCACTTCGTCGAGCACGGTCGGACGATCCTGCCGGACTTCGCTCGTCAGCCAGAGGAGCTCGACTTCGCCCTCCAGTGTTTGCTCGACCATCCGCACTGCGTCAGGGGGTGCTGACTGTCGCTCGAGCAGGCCGGATGCAACACGCGCCTGCAAACCTAGTAAGGTGCGCCGCGTCGATTCAGTGGGATGCGCGGTCAGTACAGGTCGGATGTCGAGCTTCAGCATCGCCTTCTCGATTTCTTCGGCGCTGGCGCCGACGCTGCGCAATTGCTTCATCGTCCAGCGCGCGGACGCGGGCTGCGGTTCAGCGCCGGCCTTGCCCAGATACGCGTCGCGGCGCCGAACGCGGTGCGTCTGTTCGGCGGTGTTAATCAGCAGGAAGAACAAAGTGAATGCGCGCGCGGCCACAGCGCACTGTTCGACGGTCAGGCCATCGATGACGCGCAGGATTTCTTCGAGGGAGAGGGCACCGGCCTCATTGTGACGGCGTGCGCGCGTCGCAACGCGTAAACGTTCAACAATCGCGAACGCCTCGTCGCCTTCAAGCCTGCGAATTACCCGCCCCAACGTCGCGGCAAGCCAGCGGACGTCCTCATGGAGTGGTAAATCCTCTTTTCGCGGCGGCGCAGGGCTCGGCACGGCGAACAAATATCGTTAGTGGCGCCGTTAGCGGCTATCCTGAACTGCCCTGAATCGTCCTATAAATGCCACGATTACAGCGCCGCCAGTTCACAAATATGAGAATTCCCCACAGCCGCCCAATCCTCCTTTCCTTCGGTGTGGCGTCAACGGCTCTCGTCCTTTGCGCCCTCCTCGTGCTGGAATGGAGAGGCGGTTCGGCGGCGGTTGAGTCGTTTGAATGGGTCAGTCACACGCTTGAGGTTCAGCGTGAGCTGACGACCGTCGAAGCGCGCATCAGCGAGGCCGAATCGAGTCAGCGTGGCTATCTCCTCAGCGACGATGCGGAATACCTGCGCCAGTACAGTGAGGCGACCCGCGACGTCAACAACCGTCTGTACAATCTCAGACAAATCGTCGCCGACAATTCCGCACAGCTGCGCCGCCTGTTGATCATCGAGTCGCTTTCGCGGCGCAAGCTCGCCGAGCTGGATTCAACGATCAAGCTGGCCCGTGGGGGGAAGAAGACCGAGGCGCTGGCTGCCACCCGCAGGCCTTATAGCGACAGCCTGATGACTTCGATTCGATCCAGTTTGCGTTCGATGACGGACGAAGAGGCACAGGTGCTTCGGGGCCGACAGAAGGATCTCGTCAACGACATGCGTGACGCCGACATGGTCTCGATCGCGCTCAGCGCCGGCCTGGCGTTGATGTTCGTTGCATTGCTGGTGATTGCGCGTGGCGCCGAACACTACCGGAACCTGGTGACGCTCTGCGCCTGGACGCGGTCGGTCGAATATGAAGGCGAGTGGATAAGCTTCGAGGAGTATCTGCGTCGCAAGTTCCAGGTCAGCACCACTCACGGCATCTCGCCGGAGGCGCTGTCGCAGATTCAGGTGGGTCTTGACGAAGACAAGGACGACAAGATCGTCCCCATCGAGCCGATTGATCCGATCGAGCCAATCGAGCCGATCGACCCGAAGAAGCTGGCCAGTTAAGCCACCCACCGCGCGAGTTGTCTCGCGCGGCCTTCCAATTAGCGGAGTCTGCGCGCGAGGCCAGCGAGATAATCCGCGGCCTGGGCGATTGGTTTGGCCCCAGCCATCACGGCCCGGTCGAGCGCTGGAATGCGCGGCTCACCGTTGACGTTGCGGATACCGAGTCTCCGTCTCAGCTCATCGCGCAACGCGCGCGCGGGACGATAGAAGACTTCGCGATACGTTCGCCAGGTGCGAAGGTTGTGCTCCATCAGCTCGGCACTTTGCTGGTCGAGCGCTTCGTCCTTCTCAGCGTCCGTCGAAGCCGCGGGCAATGGATCAGAGGCAAGCGACTTCACGAACTCCCGATCGCTGCCAGCTTCAAAGCGCTTCATTTCATCAGCGAGCTGAAGCGCCTCGATCTTCAGCTCCGCGGTGTCGAGCGCGGAAAGCTCACTGGGGAGGGGATCCGGGGTGTCGGTTGACGCGACGCCGTTGACGGCCGTCGGTGACTCGAAGCCGGTGAAGCGCGGGCCTGTGATGAGAAGCCACAGGAATTCAGCGCTAGTGGTAACCAGGTAGCAATAGGCGGCGACGGCGAAGAAGCGAAGGAGCATCGGCTCGCCACGCAACACGCCGTGTCCCTGCCAAAGTATGTTGAGCGCCGAGATGGTAACACAGCCGGCAATTCTGGTGGGTTGAGCGAGAGGAAGTTGCTCCCACGCGACTGGAGTCGCGCGCTGCAGTACCCGATAAACGATTGAGATTCTCACCATCAAAAGACTGATTTTGACGGCGGGCAGTCACGCGTTTTGGTGATTACAAATCTCTTGACATGATTTGATCGGCGTCGATTCGATCGCCGAAATGGAACTCGGCTGAGCCCACGGTCTTGAATCCCATTCGTTCATAGAAGCCGATCGCCCACGGCGCTTCTGTCCAGGTCTGCACCCAGATCATTTCGGCGCCGCGGCGCCGTGACTCGGCGAAGCATTGATCCATCAGCGCGGCGCCGACTCCCTTTCCCTGAGCCGCCGTTTCGACGTAAAAACGCACAATTTCGAGGCTGTTTTGATTTGTGACGCCGTCAGGAAGCTGTGAAGTTTTTCGCAGAAACGCATATCCGATCGGACGCGGAGATTCTTCTTCGGCGATGAACATCGTCACATCGTCGTCGGCGATCTCGTCGCGCACCTTGTCGACGGAAAATGCGCGCGCGAGATACCGACTGAGCTCAGGCTCGGGATGGGTGCGTCCGTATGACTCTCGGAATAACCGCGCAGCGAGGTCGGCGAGCACTTTTGCATCGGCGAGGGTACAGCGCCGAATCGCGAACTCATTCGCGGTGCGCGACGCCATCACCGTAACCCGGAAATCGCGCGAATCAATTGTCCGTCGTCGGCGCCAATCTCCCAGATGATGATGCCGCCGAGGTTATGTGCGCGCATGTAATCGACCTTGGCGCGCACCGATTGCGGGTCGTCATAGGTAATCCACGTGCCGTTCAGCGCGTCGTAGAGCCACGGCACTTTCGCCGACGGCTCCCAGTGGCGCACGTACCGCGGATCGTTGAGCCGGGTGGCGGCAAGTCGGCGCCAATCCCCATCTGATTCGCGCCAGTCACTTGGCTTACCCGGCGACGGCTGGAAAAGTCCTGCGTTGGCCTTGGGCACCCGACCGTAGGCGCGCGCGAAGAACGGGACCCCGACGAGAAGCTTTTGCGGCGGCACACCGCCCTGCTGAAACGCGCGCATCGATGCGTCGACGTTCATATCCGGCGTTGGATCGTTCTTCGCCGCGAACAACGGCGCATTGAAGTGGGCGATCGGACCGTTGGTGTGGTAGTCGTAGGTCATCACGTTGATGAAATCCAACAGCGGCGTGATCTGCGCCAGCTCGACGTTGGCGATCTCCGATGGCCGCGCCGATGCAGCGATGGTCAGCTCGTAGTGGCGCTTGTCGATGGCGCCCTGCTCGTCCAGCTCCCGCCGCAATTCCGCCAGTAACAGCGTGAAGTTGTGCTTGTCCGCCGGTCGCTCGACGTTGCCTTTGAGTCCGCCCTGGACCGGGAACTCCCAATCGATGTCGATCCCGTCGAACAATCCCGGCCATTTGCGGATGAAGAGATCAAGCGCCGACCCGGTGAATCGCTTGCGCGATTCATCGGTCAGCGCGGCGTCCGAAAATCGCGCCGAGCCACCCCAGCCACCGATGGAGATGGTGAGCTTGAGATGCGGATTCTTTGCCTTGAGCTTCCGCAGCTCGCCGAAATTCCCCGCCGGTTGCGCCGGCAATGCTTGTCCGCGCGCGCACACACCGACGTCGATGCACCGGTCACCGAGCACGACGGCGCCGGACGGATCGATCAGCGCAAACGCGTAGTAGATGTGGGTGAGCTGATTCGCCGGCAGCTTGGCGATCGGGGTGCCTTTGGTTTTGACGCCCCAGGATGCGAGGTAGGCTACGACTCGCATAGGGGGCGCGGTCGAGATAGACCACGCTGATCCAAGAACTGTTAGAGCCGCGAGCGATAAGGCGGCGTAGAGTACTCTACTCGATCTGCCAATCACAAAACGGAAGCTCCGAGCTCCAAGCTTAGTGAGCGTTTCAGCATTGAGCATTGTTGATTTTACTGCTCGCCCCCTCCGCCGCCTAGCAGTCCGCAATCCGCGATACGCTCGGAGCGTAGCTGCTCCCTAAGCTTGTGTCTCGTCGCTTCTGTTTTGTGGATGCCAGCTAAGCGTACCGATCTCTATGCCGCGTCAGCTCGCGGCAGCGTGAACGAAAACGTCGCCCCCTGCCCCGGATTCGTCTCACACCAGATCATCCCCCCGTGTGCCTCCACCATCCCCTTGGCAATCGGGAGGCCGAGTCCGACACCGCGATGATCGTTTCGGGACTGCCAGAAGTTGTCGAACAAATGCTCGACGTCGCTTGGCGGGATGCCGGGACCGGTGTCGGTGACGTGGAAGGCGACGTTGTGGCCGTTGGGCGATGCGCGCAGCGTCACCGTGCCCTGTTCCGGCGTGAACTTCAGCGCATTGCCGACGAGATTGCCGATGATCTGCGAGACGCGGAACGGATCGGCGCGCACCGCAACGTCGTCCGACGGTGGAACAGCGACGAGACTTATGCTGCGATTTGCCGCCAGTGGACGAAATGCTTCCTCGGTCTGCATGAAGATCGTCTTCACGGGGACTTCCTCGACATCGAGTGTGAATTTCCCCGCCTGGAGTCGCACAGTGTCGAGCAGGTCGGCGATCAATCGGTTCATCTGCTTGCCCGCGCGCAGCATCACCAACAACAGCTGCTTCTTCTTGACGCGATCGAGTCGCTCCTCAAGCAGCAGGTCGGCGGAGCTCACGATGACGTTCAGTGGGTTGCGGAGATCGTGCGCGACGACGGCCAGGACTTCTTCGCGCGCTTGCGCCATCAGCTCCGCCGTACGGCGCCGCTCACGCTCGTCATTGTAGCTGCGGCCCACTTCGTCGTTCAACTTCTTGAGCTCGGCGGCCCGCGATTCGGCGAGAGCCCGTGCGCGCTGCAACGCTTTCATCAATCCTGTGATCGTCACTGAAACGATGACAAAGGCGATGATCTCGAGCGCCTCGATTCTATCGATGCGAAATGAGCCGCCGGGCGCGAAGAAGTTGATGTCGATCAGAACCAGCGCCATCAACGTCGAGAGTGCGCTTGGTCCTGCGCCGCCATACCACGCCGAGAGTGCAACCGCGGGAACGAAGAATAAAAAGCTCGGCGTGGGCCCATCGCGACGCAGGATCAGTGTAGCACCCAGCGCTGTCGCAGTCGCGACAAATGCCAGCGCGTAACCCGCCAGCACTAATCGTATGTTTCCCGACCGTGGTTTCGTCACTTCGCCGTAATTCGGGTCGTTCAGCATCACGCAGCACACTGAATACGGCGGCGCAACCGATAGCGTTGACGCGAGTTGTGTAGTCCTAGTGCAATTTCGCAGCGTTGTGTGCGGATTTTGCAAAACGTCGGACCGTACCGTTAACCAGAGGACCGACATGAAATTCCTTACCATCGCGGCGACTGCAGTTGGCTACGCGGCACTGGTCGCCGCGGCGCCGGCCCCGGCGCCGGTGGCAGCTCACAACACGTGGACCGTCCAGCAGGCGTGTCCCGCCGCACCCGCAGTTGCCCGCACCTACCTGGCCAGCCAGGCATCCGCAGGTCACAAGCTGACGATGTCGCGCGCCGCAGCAGTCGCGGAAATCACCAAGATCACGGGCGCCGACGGTGAGTTCGCGGGGCTCAAGCCGTGCGACTCAGGCTACCCGAATGCGGTGCGCTTTTACCTCGACGAAGTGATCAAGGCAGGCACCAACAACAGCGTGTAGGCCTAGCGACGGTCGATACAGGCCTCGACAATCTGACGCTTCGCGGAGCGCGGGTCGTTGATCGTTTCGTAGAACTCGTCGAAATACTTCAACGTCTCGCGCACCGTGTCGTCGTCGAGCAGTTTACCGATCGGATCACGGTAGAGCGCGTAGATTTCCGCCCGCTTCTCGTTGAACAGCGCGAACACTTTCGTGAACACCGACGTATCGCTCCCGCAATAGCCGCGGAACAATCTGCGGCGCACATCGGGCAGTCCGAGCCTCTCGTCGGGAATCGCGTACGACGCATTCACGGCACCCGCAAAATCAAAATCGTAAGCAATCGGCATCACGTTGCCGTCGTTGGTGAACAACAGCTCGACGTTGTGCAATCCGGCGACTGAGAAATCGGTGTTCCCAATCATGTACTGGAAAACGCCGAAGACCGCGTTCTGAAACGGATCGAGGTCGGAGCCTGTCGCGCCCTTCTGCTCCATCACTTTCCCATTGAGTCGGGCGCCGAGCGCGCCGGGCTCCTCCAGGATGAAGCCGAATCGGTGGGCGCGCACTTTTCCACTGGCGCTATCGGTGTAAGTGAACTTGAGCAGCCGCGCGTGGTGACTGACCGGCGTCAGCACCTGATAAATCCTATACAGCTGATACTCCTGCAACACGTAGCGCTCGTAACCGTCGCGATCCTGGCAGTAGCTGACGAGTTTCGGCTTATCTAGACGGCTGAACATCGTTCCCTTCGATGTCTCGCCACTGAAGTTCAAACGCAGCGGTGGGAAGTCGCACATTTTCAGACGCCAGATTCCGCGCGTGCGCGCCTTGAGCGGAACGGAGATCATGGCGCCGGCAGTGTCCTTGTAGGACATCGTTGCCGTCCGCCATGGGGGAGTAGTGCCTTTGTCGCCGCGGATCTTGCCGATGTTGGTGGTGAACGTCACCTCGAGCGGCTCCTGCGTGTCGTAGATCGGCGCGGGTTTGTAGGCTTTGGTATGCTCTTCCTTCGTGGTCGCCGGCTGTCCGGCGGCGCTGGCGACCACAGGGTCCTGTGCGGTCGCACCAGAGAGGGCGATCGCGCCTGCAAGACATGCAGGTAGATAGAAGCGCATTGCCATCACGAATGGCCTCCGAGAGAGCGCGCTCGAATATAGGATGTAAACTGAAAACTACCAGCCTGCGGCTCGCCGCTTTCAGCCGGCGGCTCCGAGCGGGGAAAAAAACAAAACCCGCTGATCTCTCAGCGGGCTTTGCCCCCTCTCCAGCGGAGCTTTAGAAGCTCCACTGCAGTCGTTCAACAAAAATCGGTTTCGCGTACCGGCTCAGCAGCGTCGCGGTGCTCTGGACCGGAGAGTAGCTGTCCGGACCGACCAAAACATAGAGCGCACCGTCCTGCAGGAACCTCTGGCGCGCCATGATCCCGCGCAAAAGCGGCACAATCACCCGCGCGTCAGCCCCGCTGATACCACGCAGATCGACTATCAATCGCTCGGCGGAAACTGCGTCGGCGCTCTCGAACATCCGTCTGATCAGCGCGTGAACAGGCTCACGCCCATCGTCCTGCAATCCGGCGAATCGCACGTAGACCGTGTGCCGCGCCGGATCGATCGCAAACGTACTGACAGGTTCCTGGCTCATTACCGCCGGCGCGTCCGGTGTCGACTTGATCGCAGTCGGCTCAACGCAACCCAGTGCGAGTAGAGCGCATGCTATGCGTATCATGTTCATACCTCGATCTCACGGAAATGGACGGGGACGCGGCCAAGGCCACGGCCACGGGTCGAACGAGTGCGCGCCGGCGAGCCCACGCACCGCTGCTTCACGCACCTGCGGATCGCTGGAGTTGAGTAGCTCGGTCAATGTCGATTCCGATGTCTCACCGGACTTCATCAACGCGCGGATCAACGCTTTTCTCACGCGGTCGTTGCGCTCGGCCTTCAACGCATCGCGAATCGCTCCGACCGCATTTCGATCTTCCAGCTGACCGAGTGCCCACGCCGCCTTGAGACGCGTGTCTGTATTCTCATCTGACAATAGTCGCAGCAAACCGGCGGGCGCTCTCGTTCCATTGTCGTCCATCTGGCCGAGCGCCCAGGCCGCCGTACCGCGTACGCTCGGGCTGCGATCCGATGTCGCGGCGTCGAGAATGCTCACCGACGATTGATCGCCGATGTTGCCAAGCGCCCACACCGCCGTCTCGCGCACCCGATCTTCACTGTCGTTCCGAATTGCGTTTCCGAGTGCCGACACTCCGCGCGTGTCTTCGATGTTGCCCAGCGCCCACGCCGCCATCTCGCGCACCCGCACATCACTATCCTTGCCGAGCGCATCGACGAGCGTCGGCACTGCTTCGCGCGCCTCCATCTTGCCAAGCGCCCACACCGCAACACGGCGCACGTTGGGCGAGTTGTCCTGCCGCGCGACGCGAATCAGCGCCGGAACCGCGCTCGTCGATTCGAGGTGACCGACTGCCGCAACAGCTGCTTCTCTCACCTTCTCGGCATCGTCGCTGAAAAGATTCACCAGAGGATTGAGTGCGCGCCCGTTTTCGATTCTGCCGAGCGCCCACGCCGAGTTCGCGCGCACTTCGACCGCTGCGTCGCGCAGCGCACGGATGAGCGGGTCCACACCGGTTTGTGCCTCGACGAGCCCGAGTCCGAGCGCCGCAACCGCGCGTGTCGGACCATCAGCGGCACCGAGCCGCGAGATGAGCTCGCCACCGACGGTCTCCGCCTTCTGGGTTCCGATCAAACGCACCGAGAGCTCCCGCACACACGCATCATCCGAAGCAAGTCCCGCAAAGAGTCGCTGTACATCTTCTGTCGAAAGGGCGCGCCAGTCACGGCCGCTGTAAGTCAGCGGAGCGGACGATGCAGCGAGCGGTGTGTATGGCGCATCGGCCCAACCACCCCAGCCGTTCCCAACCGACCCCGCCGCCAGCGAGCAGATCATCGGCGGCGCGCCGCGCGCGGCGGTCAGCAGTGCGGCGACATCGATGTTGGAGCGCTGCGGTGCATCGTCGAAACTCCAGCTCGATTCTTTTGCGATGGCGGCAGCCGGCACGCCGCTCAGCGACGACAAAGCGAATGTCGCGAGTGCCAGTCCGATTATGCGTTGCATGATTACTCCGTTCATTGGCCCGCCCGTGCGGGAAGTTGAAAATTCAGCACTCACGATCAAAAGAGAGGGCGCCGAATCTGGCGCCCTCTCCGAACTATCTGTCGCTCGGATAAGGGCGAGGCTGCGGCCACGGTCGTGGCCACGGTCCCGTCGCATGCCCGCCCGCCAACGCCTTCACCGCAATGGTTCTGATCTCCGGATCTTTCGAGTCGAGCAGACTCTTCAGCGCATCGACCGACTTCTCGCCAACTGCAGCGAGCGCGCGGATGTAAGCGATCTGGAGGTCCTTGTCCTGCTCTTTGTTCATCGCTGCCTCGAGTCCCGGGATGGCAGCCGGGTCTTCGATTTCATACAGCGCCCACGCCGCAGTCTCACGGGTTTCCGGATCGCTGTCCTTGAGCAGATTGATCAACGCCGGCGGCGCCTGCTTTAGATCGAGATTACCCAGCGCCCACGCTGCACGCTTGCGCATCTCGCTGCTCGGATCGGACAACGCCTGCGCCAACGCGTCCGCCGCGTTGCGGTTGCCGACGCTGCCGAGTGACCATGCCGCGGTGAGTCTCACCTGATTGTCAGAATCGTGCAGCGCAGCGATCAACGCCTGCGACGCAGCCGCCGAGTGGTCGCCTTCGGCGAGTGACCACGCCGCCATCTCTCTCACGCTCGCATCGCGATCGCTGCGCAGCGCGTTCGCCAGCGCTTCTGCAGCAACCGGGCGATCAGCGTACTCGCTCAGTCCCCATGCTGCGATTCGACGCAAATTCGCATTGGCGTCAGTCGTGAGAATTTTCGCCAGCAGCACCGGGCGTTCGTCGGTGTCGCTCTTCGCACCCTGCTGGCTGAGAATGCCGAGCAACGTGCTCCTGGCGACGTCGAGTCCTGTCTTCGTTCCCATCTTGATCGCCTGGTCGAGCTGGAGACTGAGGCCCGCCTGAGTCTGCGTCTGAGTCTGCGTCTGAGTGTGAGTCGACGTCGCCTGCACGGTCTGAGTGGCCGTCGACGTCTGAGTTGATTTCGACTTCTCCATCTTCTTCTCGAGACGCGGATTCGGATACAGGCCGTCAGTCATGTTCTGATTGGCGAGATCGAGATCGCTCGCACTCTGCACGACGTTGCTCGGCGACGTTGCCTGACGAGGTGCCGGAGAAGCAGCGCCGACTACGATCGAGATCAACGCCAGCGATCCGATCAACGCCGCAGACTGACGGCGACTCGGCGTCGAGTGACGTAAATCGGGATCGAGAATCGCGAGCATGCGGCCCTCGAATTCTTTCCGGCGCGCCATTGCCAGCGCGACCGACGGAGTCGCATCGCGCTTGACGCTGGTGACGATGTCGAGCAAATGCTCGGCGTAATCGGTAGCGCGAGCACCACACGCCAGCGCGAGATCATCACACGCGCGCTCGCTCTCGGAGCGGAGCTGCTTGGCAGCCGTCCAGACCAGCGGATGGAACCAGTAGAACGCGCAGGCCAGACGTCCGAGCGTGTGGCCAACCAGATCGTGACGACGGACGTGGGCGAGCTCGTGCAGCAGCACTGCGCGACGGCGATCCAGCGTCCATGTATCGCACTCGGCGGGCAGCACGATCGTCGGAGTGAACACTCCGCAGGCGAACGGCATTTTCGCGTCCTCGCTGCGCAGCAGCCGCGGCGGCTCCTCGAGCTCGAGACGATCCGAGACCTCGTAGAGCGGATTCAACCATTCTTCACCGGTCAGTGGGCGTGCACGGTTGACGATGCGCTTTACCAGCATTGCAGCGTAGCCCAGCGATGAAGCGATCGCGAAGACGACAAGTGCCCAGATGAAGACAACGAGTGACAGACCGCTAAGAATGGGCGACCGCGCGATCTCAGTTTGAAGAGAGATCGGACTCGCTGGAGCGTTGATAGTGGGCGCAACGGTCGTCGCGTACTTATCGACCTTATGCTTCGCCGGCGACTCGCTCGACGACGGCTGATACTCGGTGGCTGCTTTCTCGGCGGGGAGAATACGCAGTGGAATCGGCGCCCACGCCGTGAGCGCAGGAACGAGCAGCAGGGTCGCGAGGGTCACGAGCCAGACGAGGTGGCGCGCGCCCGCCGAAGCACGCTGCATCGACAGAGTCACGCCGATGGCGACTACCAGAATCAGAGTCGCTTTGAGCAGCAGGCCGACCATCGACAGGCTGGTGCTGCTGAAGGCGACGTTGGACAGGATGTTGGAGAGCATTGGTGTTATCTCCCGCTCTGGCGTGCGCGGCCAATGATGGCGCGCAATCTCTTGACGTCGGCATCGCTCATGTCGGCGTCTGACATGCGAAGCAGCGCGGTCATCGCCTGCTCCGGTGAGTCACCGAAGTAGGTGCGGACGACGTGCGCGAGAACGTCTTCGCGCGCCGTCTCCGTCGACTGCGCCGGATAGTAGATGTAGCGCGGACCATCTTCGCGATGCTTGATCAGGCCCTTTTCGCCAAGAATGCGCAGCACGGAGCGCACGGCCGAATAGGTTGGCGGATCAGGCAGGTCGGCCATGATCTCGGCGACGGTCGCACCGGTTCGACGATGAAGAATGTCCATCACCTGGTTTTCGCGGCGCGAAAGTGCGGACGGACCTGCGGGTGCTTCTTCTTTTTTGGGCATCAGCGTGGCAGCCATGGGAAATCACCAGAGACTCTGCGAGTCCCGTAAAGGTGTTGAAAAATCAACCGTGCTGAATTTTCAACACTCCTACGGGTTTGTCAATAGCGGAGTTTCAGGGCGCCTTCCGGAGCACGATGTCGCCGTTGACGGTGTTCACCTTGATGAGAGGTCCCCCACGCCCAACCTGTTGCCGCACACGCACATAGCGTCGCGGGGTGCCATGGCTGGCATCCCAGTTATTGGTCTCCGTGACGTTCAGCGGCCAGTCAGAGATGATCCTCGTTTTGCCGCGGAAGTTGTCGGTGTAAGCCGTCTCGAGCTCCAGGTTCGCGTTCAAGTCTTCGGGAATGTTGAGCAGCACCCGACCGTTACCTGATGTCACATCGACCGAGCCTTTGCCGAGGAAATCAATTGCAACGCTGCCCGCTCCGGTGTGCGCTTCCACCGATCCGCGCGCGGGTCCAATCTCGATGTCACCGCCACCGGTCTCGGCGTAAACAGCACCACCCGAGGGACCGATGCTGATCTTGCCGCCGCCAGTCGTGACATGCGCACCGTTCGGCGCGAACGGCAGCTTCAGCGACCCGCCTGCTGAAGCCATTGCGATCGGACCGCCCGTAGCAATCGCGATCCCCGTCGAATCGCCATTGACCGTCGCCATCGTGGCCGTGCCTTCGCCGGTGCCGTAGCCAAAACCCTTGCCAGTGCCGCTTCCCTCGTGGATCACCGGTCCGCTGCCTGACCAACCATTGAAGTGGCCGTTCACGCGAACGATGTGCACCACACCACCGCCGGTGCTGACACTACCGTCGATGTTCGAATCCTGAACGTGTACTTCCCCACCGCCACTGTGAAGATCGACGCGTCCGTTCACCTTCTTGATGTTGATCTCGCCGCCGCCGGTCTCGCCGGTGAATTCACCACTGATGTTGGTAATGCCGATGGCGCCGCCAGCCGAGCGGATTCGCACTTTGACTTCGCGCGGCAACTTGATGTCAAAGTCGTGGCTGGTGCTCTGATTGCGCGAGTCGCGTATGAAGTCGGCGGTCAGTGTCGCATTGCCATCAGATGGCTGCAGGGTGACTCGAGTATCGCCCCAGTCGCGACCGCCGAGGCGGGCGTTGACTAAGACCTCAGGCTTATCCCAGCTGTCGATAGTGATGCTGCCGCCGGTCTTCAAATCGATATAGAGGGTGCCGCCGGAGGGGAGTGGAGCGGAAATGGTAAAGGTCGTGTCGAAACGCCGACCGGGTTTGCGAGCAAGATTTTCCGTCGAGTAATTGTTGCCGTTGATGGTCGTAGCCGTTCGCGGCGATTCCTGCGGTTGCACGCTCTGCGTCGCCGGAGCGGTAGCCGGTGCAGATAGGCTGGTGCGCTCGACTGGCCTGAACGCCGCAAGCGGCACCATCACCAACGCCGAAACTGCGATCGCGATCAGCCGCGCGCTGCGGGAAGCCGCGACTCTCTCGCGCGACTCATTCAACACTGCCAACAGTCGCCCCTCGAGCTGGGATGGGCGCGCCATTGCAACTGAGAGGAAGCCCGGCGCACCGAACGAGCGGGCGGATCGTGCGACCTCGAGCAAGTGCGAGGCATAGTCAGCGGCCGGAGTACCGAGCGTGACGACGCGATCGTCGCATGCGCGCTCACATTCGGCGCGAAGCCGTCGCTCGAGCATCCAGACGAGTGGATGGAACCAGTACAGCGCGCAGACAAAACCTGCGATCAGCTGCGACAGGGAATCCGCGCGTGAGATGTGCGCCATCTCATGGCGAAGCACAACGCGACGATGGTCATTGTCCCAGTCGAGCGCATCATCGGGTAGCAGTATCACCGGGCGAATGGTACCCCAGGTGAGCGGAGTGCTGACAACGGAGCTGGTGAACAAACCCACCTCGCGCGTCACATCTGCTTCGGCGCGCGCTTGCTCGAGTACGCAACGCCAGTCAGCATCGCGGAGCGGCCATGCCTCGCGGACGATTTTGCGCAGACGCAAGCGACCGATGGCGAGCCATGCCAGAACGGCGATGAACCCAACGGCCCACGCCAGTGCAGGTGTCGATTCGAGGTTCGGAAATGCACGCGCGCGACTGCCGATGACGGCGGCACGTGGCGAGATTCTGCCGGCGTCGACTGTGGCGACTGCCGCAAGAGTGGCTGACGGCTCTGATGGATCCGCAGCTGCAACCTGCGACCCGGTGCTCGGGATCAATGAAGCCGACGACCGCGGCATTACTCGAACATCCCAGCGCGGCGAGATCAGCATCATCGCCGGCAGGGTGAGGCCACATACCAGTGTTGCCAGCAAAACCAGATGCCGGATCGAAGAGGACACAGTGCGCATTGCCGCGACGACCACGAAGCCAGCCGCGAAGATGAAGGTGGCCTTTACCAGCAGCGCGGAAATGAACGACATCATGCTGCACCTCCCTTGGCGCGCGCGCGCTCGATCAGGCGCTCGAGCTCGTCCAAATCTTCATCGGTCAGGTGGTCCTCGTACATACCGACCATCGCGGCGACTGCGGAGCTCGCCGAGTCATCGAAGAACGTGCGCACCAGGTGCCGTACGGCCGACATGCTGACCCGGTTTGGATCGACCGTCGGATGATAGACGTAGCGGGGTCCTTCCTGCTCGTGGCGCAGGTGACCTTTGCTTTCCAGCAGTCGAAGCATGCCTCGAACGGCAGTATAGGTCGGCGGGTCGGGCAGGTCGGCGAGTACGTCCGCGGCCGTCGCGCTACCGCGGCGGTAGATGATCTCCATGATCTGACGCTCGCGGCGTCCGAGCTGGTCTAGCCCGCGTTTATGCACGTTACGGCTCCTGACAGAGGGTTAGCCTTGGTGCGGGCTAAGATGTCAGTGCATTGACACCATGTCAATAGGCTGGCATTTAGGCCAGCTGGGAACCGATCAGATCGTCAGGCGGACACGCTCGCGAGAATTTGGCGCGGGTCCGGGCGAACCGCGAACGCCTGGGTGTAGCTTCGGCCATTCACTGTCAGACGCGCCCGAAAGTTTCCGACATACCGGCGATCCAGAGGGCCGCCTTCGTCTGGCGGCGGGGCGCCGCGCGGACGCGCACGAACAGGATTCCAGACCACCCGGTGCATCCCAGCGGACGTTGGCAGTGGCTGCGGGTCGACTTGCCAGAGCGGTGACACCCGTGGCAGCCCGCCGGCGCCCGGCCTCTGGCGCACGGGCGCCGTCTGCGCGTTCGGGTCGCTCGAAAAGGTACGAATCACCGCTCCGGTGTCGTCGAGGATCTCGATCGTAACCGGCGTGGTCGCCGAGCGTTTCAGGTAGTAATCGATCGCGGCGCCGTTGGGCGGATTCTCGGCCTGCGGCTCATCCTTCTGCAACGGCGTGCCGTTGTCGGTGCCTTCGATGTAGTTGATCGAGTCACCAGGCTTGAACAGGTACGCTTCGGCGCGTGTGATCGCGTCACTCACCTGCCGCAGCGGCGAGATGTCGTCGATGATCCAGAATCCACGGCCGTGGGTCGCGACGATGAGATCGTTGCCGTAGAACTCGAAGTCACGCACCGACGTCACCGGCATGTTGAGCTGCAGCGGCTGCCAGTTGTCGCCATCGTCGAAGGAGATGTGGATGCCACGCTCGGTTCCCGCCACCAGCAGGCCGCGCCGCTGCGGATCTTCCTTGACCACGTGCACATAGACACCCGCCGGCAGACCGCGGGTAATCTTCTCCCACGTGCGTCCCATATCGCGAGTTCTATAGATATAGGGATCGAAATCCTGCAGCTGGTGTCGGTCGACGCTGGCGTAAGCGCTATTAACATCGAAGTGCGACGCCTCCAGCATCGTTATCCTGCTCCACGGCGCGATCGCACTCGGCGTCACGTTTTGCCAGCTCGCGCCGGCGTTCGATGTCAGGTGGATCAGCCCGTCATCGGTACCGACCCAAACTGTGGGTGCGCTGAGTGGTGAGGGCGCGATGGTATAGACGACACCGCGCTTGCCGTTGCGATCCGTTGCATTCGCGGCTGTCTCGTCCAGCGTCGGCGGAATCACGATCTCGCGACGCGTCAGATCGGGACTGATTTGCGACCAGGTTTTGGCGCCGTCGCTGGTTCTGAACACGAACTGGTTCGCGTAGTACAGATCGCGCTTGTTCGCCATCGAGAACACCAGCGGCTGTGTCCAATCGCCGCGCGCAGGCTCGGGCGCATTGGGTCGCGTCGTCGATTCGTCGGGCACGTTGGTCTCGAGATTCCACCGCTGTCCGTCGCCGCCGTAAACGATACCGGGATTAAGCGGATCGCCGGCAGTGTATCCACTCTCACCACCGGGCGAAATCGGCTCCCAGTCGTGCATGGAGATCTCGGCGAACTTCCCGCGAGACCGCACGGCAATCGCGCCGGAATCCTGCTGCGCTCCGGTCACCCAGTACGGAAAGCGATAATCGACCGACAGGTGGTAGATCTGCGCCGTCGGCTGATTGAGCCATGATGTCCACGTCACATCGCGCGGATCGCGTGCGCGCGCGTTGCGTGTAATGATCGCGCCCTGGTCGCTCGCGACGATCATGGTGTTCGGATCGTTGGGTGAGACCCACGGCTGATGATAGTCGTCGCCACCCGGCGATCCGCGCAGCACCACCCACGTCTTGCCGCCGTCCATGGTTCGATTCACCGCGACGTTCGGCACGTACACAGTGTCGGCATCGGTGGGATCGACGCCAATCTTCTCGAAGTACCAGCCTCTGCCCCACAGCGCGGGATCGTTGGAGAGTCGAGTCCACGTCGCGCCAGCGTCGTCGGAGCGGAAGAAACCGCCCTGTCCCGGCGGCGGCGACGACGGACGTGCACCTGCCGGCGCCGGTGTCGGTACCGGAGCTCCCAGCGGCGGTTCAGTCTGCGCCGGCGCTTCGGGGACCAGGCAATCCACGATCGCATACACGCGGTTTGGATTCGTCGGCGCTACGGCGATGCCGGTCCGTCCGATTCCGTCTTTCGGCAAGCCGTTTGTCAGGCGGGTAAAGGTGTTGCCGCCGTCGGTGGATTTGAAGATTCCGCCGCCGGGACCGTTCGTCGGTGCGTAGGTGAACCAGGGCGGACGCCGAGTGTTCCAGAGTCCCGCGTAAATCACCTGCGGGTTCGACGGATCGATTACGACTTCGACAGCGCCGACGTTTTCATCGCCGAGTACTTTCTGCCAGCTTCGCCCGCCATCCCGGGAGCGGAACAGACCACGCTCCGCATTCGGAGCGTAAAGTTTTCCGATCGCCGCCACGAAAACGTTGTTGGGATTCCGCGGATCGACGGCGATTTTGCCGATGTGATGCGTCTCATCGAGCCCGAGGTGCGTCCAGCTCCTGCCCGCGTCGGTCGATTTGTAAACGCCGTTGCCGAAACCGACTGAATCACGGAGAGTCGATTCTCCGCTGCCTACATAAACGGTGTCCGGCGACGAGGGGGCGACGGTGATTGCGCCAATCGAAGACGTCGATTGCCCGTCGAACACCGGGAGCCAAACCCGTCCGCCATCGATGGTTTTCCAAACGCCGCCGTTGACCGCGCCGAAGTAGAACTCGTTCGGGCGGCCGGGAACTCCGGTCGCGGCGGCGACACGGCCGCCACGAAATGGTCCGATCATCCGCCAGCGAAGACCGGAGAACAAATCCGGACTGACGGCTGATGAAAACTCTCCAGGTGCGACCGCTGACGCCGCGAGCCCATCATCAGTCAGCCAACGGTTTGCGGCACGCGGAAAAAGCGAGAATGCAAGACCCGCCGTCCCTGCGCGCGTCACAAACTCACGGCGCGTCCAGCGATCGTCAGATCGGTTGTCGGTCATTACCAGCCCCTTGTAAGCGCGACGAGCCCAAACGGTAATCTAGGTCTCCAGAACTGCGGCGCGTGTTGGCCACCCGGCACTTCGGTATAGATCACATCGTACCCTTTGCTCTTGAGCGCATCGCGAAAGCGCCGCACCGCTTCGATGAACACCGGCCCGTTACCGAGCGCGCGGTGAGTCTCTCCGGCTCCGACGTCCACCACAAAGTGCACATCCTTGCGCGGCTGCGCGTAGTACTGGCCCGTCAGCCACTCCCACGGCGGCGAGTTGGACGCCGCGGCGCCGCGCCAGAATGCTCCGCTCTGCGAAAACACGTTGCCGAAAATTTCGGGATGAACGAGCGCAACGTACGACGCGGCGAGCCCACCCGCGCTGGACCCGGTGACGATGGTGCGATGCGGATCGCGCGTCACGTTGTACTGTCGACGCAGCCACGGGATTGCCTCCGTCGCCAGAAACTCCGCGAACGCCGCCTGATTGGCGAGGTCATTCAGCCGAGCCCCGCCGGAACCGTTGTCGATCAACAGTGCAACCGTCGCCGGCATCCTCCCCACTTTAGCCAGCGAGTCGAGTATCCTCGGCAGGGGCATCGTGTCACTGCGATAGTCGTCGCCGTCAAATGCGACAACGAGCGGATAGGTCGTTGACCCGGTCTTATAGCCCGCTGGCGTATAGACCCAGACCTTCCGCGCATGACCGTAGATCCGGCTTGGTATCGACTGCTGCGATACGTGGCCCTGGGCACGCGCCACGGACGGAGCCAGCGATGACGCAACAATGATTGCAGCGACCGCCTTCCTGGAGAGCATCAGGCCGACGTTGTCTCCGCGCTGCCGTCGAGCAACGCCTCGATCCGTCGATCGGGGATCAGCCAGATCAGAACCACCAGAGCGAAAATCGCATCTGAAATCAGCTGATTCACGAACGCCAGCGGAATAGCCGCGGCGTAGAGCGCGACTGAAATCTTGCCTTTGGTGTCACCGCCCACGGCGAGCGCCAATCGTGAGTCGACGTGTTGATTGCGAACGATCACTTGCTCCAGGATGTAGTAAGCGATCCCGGCGAAGAGAAGCACCGTCCCATACAGGGCCGTCGGGAGCGGCGCGAAGTGATTCTCGCCCATCCACGCCGTCACGAAGGGCATCAGCGACAGCCAGAACAGCAGGTGAAGATTGGCCCACAACACCCCGCCCGTGATGCGATCGGCGAGGTATAGCAGATGGTGATGGTTGTTCCAGTAGATGCCGACAACGATGAAGCTCATGACATAGACGAGGAACACCGGCAGCAAAGGGGCCAACGCGGCCAGGTCGGTGCCGTGTGGCACTTTCAGCTCCAGCACCATGATCGTGATGATGATCGCGATCACGCCGTCGCTAAACGCGTTCAGTCGTTCCGGAGTCATTTGTCTCGGCGTGTGGAACCGGGTCACAGCGGAGCAATCTACAGCGTGTAGATTCTGGTTGCCTTCCCTACGCCGACCAGGAACCCGCCATGGTCAAGACGCTCGGCCTAACGCACATCGCTCTTTCAGTGAGCGACCTCAATCGCGCATTCCAGTTCTATCACGATGTCTTTGGCATGCTGGCCGTCTATCGCGAACGCACCTTCATCCAGGCACAGACTCCAGGCACTCAGGACATCATCGTCTTCGAGATCTCGGAAGGCGACCACATCGGAAAATCGGGCGGCATCAAACACTTTGGCTTCCGGCTGGCGGACCCGCGCGACATCGCAAAAGCGGCGCGGGCAGTCGAGCTGGCGGGCGGCACGATCATCGACCGCGGGGAATTCGTGCCGGGCGAACCGTACGTGTTCTTCAAGGATCCTGACGGCTACGAGGTCGAGATCTGGTACGAGCTTCCTGCCCAAGGCCTGAGATAGAGGCGAGGCCAGGCACGCTTGAGAAACTCCCCGGTTCCGTGGATACTTGCAGACGATGGCCACCATTAACATTCGCCCCGCCGTCGCCGCCGATGCTCCAGCATTGGCGAGCATGCTCGACCAGCTCGGATACCCGACTGAGGCGAGTGAGATTCCGGGCCGCCTCGCGCGGATGGCCGAGCGACCGGGTACGACGGTGTTTGTCGCCGAGCATCGCGACAAACCAGTCGGGGTCGTGACTGTACACCTCTTTCCGTCGCTCCATACGAGCGATCCCGTCGCGTGGCTCACCGCCCTGGTTGTCGACGAGTCGGCACGCGGCATCGGGGTCGGCTCGGCGTTGGTAAAACGCGCGGAGGAATGGGCCCAGCGACATGGCGCGAAACGTCTCGCGTTGACGTCACATCTCCGGCGCGCCGATGCTCACGAGTTTTACAAGCGGCGGGACTACGAGCACACTGGCGTACGACTCGCCAAGGAACTGACAGCCCACCCCGCGCATTCGACCCAGAAGAAATCCGATGCGTTTCACGTGCTCGAGTTCGACCACCACGATGAAGCTGCCGCATTCGTGGCGGCGTTGTCTCGCTTTGTGAGCTCGCCCTCCATTATCGGTGACCTTCCGCAGTCAATCGAGGTTTGGGCACGGTCACCAGTGCATCGCGAATCAGTCAAGCTCTTTCTCAACGATCGCGCTCTCGACGCAGCGCAGACAGCGTTCTCACCGGTCCCCTCGCACAAGACCGTTTCGCGGCAGGCACTGCCCGACGAATGCTTCCTCATCATCGGCGACAACACTGCAGCGTGGGGCGCCGACGAGGCGTCCGCCAGACTAACTCAACGCGCATGAAAAGACGTCACTCGAACCGCAAATCGCTCACGGTGCTCACCGCGCTGATCTCGTCCATCGTCGGCAGCGTGGCCGGCGCGCAGACGACGCGCGAGTCACCACTCACCTCGGCGCGCGCGACTCAATTCGCTGATTCGATCATCCGTCTGATGACCCTCGATGAAAAACTGGGACAGCTCAACCAGCTGCCCGGCGGAGGCAATCAGATTTCTGTGAACGATCGACAGGCGTTGCGCGCGGGGCGCGTGGGATCGTTCCTCAATGTTTTCGGCGCCGATTTCACTCGGGAGCTGCAGCGAATCGCCGTCACTGAGACGCGTCTGAAGATTCCGCTGCTCTTCGCCCACGACGTAATCCACGGTTTTCGCACGATCTTCCCCGTACCGATCGCCGAAGCGGCGAGTTTTGATTCCACCCGTGCGGAGTACTCGGCGCGACAGGCGGCGATCGAGGCCAGCGCGCACGGCTTGATGTGGACCTTCGCCCCGATGGTGGACATCGCGCGCGATCCACGGTGGGGACGTATCGTCGAAGGTGCAGGCGAAGACCCGTATCTCGGTTCGGTGATGTCGGCAGCACGCGTGCGCGGTTTCCAGGGCGGTGACAATGCCGCCGGTCTCGGTGC
>DASTGU010000126.1:0-2634 GCA_035718845.1 Gemmatimonadaceae bacterium
TGATAGCGCGCGACGGCATGGAAGTCGACGTGCCATTCGAACAGAGTCACGCCGACTAGATGCAGATGGGGAAGGAGGCGGGGGTCCTCTAAGGCGACTTGAGCGAGCGACCAAGGAGACGCGCGAGTGAGCGGAGCGAACGAGCGTAGTTAGCGGCTCCGCCCGAGCTCGCGTTGTCGTCGTGAAGACCCCCGCCGACTGACCGCCGCAGAATCTATAACGAACGAACTACGATGCGCGGTTAATTCGCGCCCATGGCGACGAGACCGGCATCGACCGCCGAAACAAGTCGCGAAGTCTTTCGTCGGTCAGCGTCCGCATGATCTTGTCGATCGAGACTCGCGATGTAACGCTGCGCGACTCCGGCCCGTCCCAGATCTCCCACGCGTAGCGATCGAGTCGCGCGGTCTTACCACCAGGATGATGAAACACGATCATCGCGTTGCTCGCGCCCGGCACCTGGACCTCCACGCCCCAGTTCGTTCCGTCCGGTCCACGGAACGGCCTGATTTGTCTTGCCATTGGTCTTGCTTAGTTGGTGGTCAATGCGAGCGGATGCAGACGCTGCCGCCCGACGAATCCTGCGTCCATTTCGTGCCAGTACATCACACTCGGCTCGCCCAGCTTCCAGCAGTAGAAAACTTCGCGGCCCTCCAACTGCCCGCGAAAATCGACTAGCCCGACGTTCATCCCCTTGCAGATCACACCCAGATCATTGAGCTCGGCGATGTAGCTCTCGATGTCTTTCGCCAGACGCTGCGCCTCCATCTGCAACAGCTCGGCGATCACATCGGGCCGCTCTGGACTCGACGCAGCAGTCGCGATCTCGAACTCGCGCACCTTCTCTTCCCAGAGATGATGGTCGCGCACGAGGTCTTCAACGATCCGACGCACCAGAGGCAGACTGCGGTTGGCTTCGTCGACCGTGAAGATTTTATCCATGACGTTACTCTGTAGTCGCGCCAACCGACGGTCAAGCCCACGCGACTACTTGCGCCACTTCTCTTCCTGTATCCGCTCAGTCAGTCTGCGCTCGCGGCGGAGCTTCGCCGCTTCATAACGCCTCATCTCATCAGGCGTCTCGGGACGCAGCCGCGGCACCTCGACAGGCTTCCCGTTGCGATCGACCGCGACGAAGGTGAGGTAGCAGGAGTTGGTGTGCACCCGAACACCGGTCAGAAGATTTTCCGTCTCGACTCGCACACCAATCTCCATCGAAGTCCGCCCCACGTAGTTGACGCTCGATTTCATGATCACGAGATCGCCGACATGGATCGGCTCGCGGAAATCGACCCGATCGACTGAGACAGTGACGCACGCCATCCGCGCGTGCCGAATCGCCGACACCGCGGCCGTAGTGTCCATCATCGACAGCACCACACCGCCGAAGACGTGGCCGAGTACGTTAGCGTGCTGCGGCAGCATCAGCTGAGCTGCTTCGTGCTGCGTTTCGCGCACCGCCCGTGCGCCGTCATCACTGCTGGTGGCGGCGGTGGTTGGCTGCGTCGTGTTTTTGCGGGCCGCCGAGCGTGGAGAGCGACTCAAATCTGCCGTCCGGTTGGTTTGCGAGAGTGCGCGGGTAATTTGCGGGATACCTGCTGAATCCGCTCGCCATACGACGTCGCATCGTTGAATGCGTGCGCCAGTGCGCGTCTGGTGCGCGAATCGATGCGCGGCTTGTCCAGCCAGAAGACCTGCACGAAGCTCGACTCGACCAGGCCCAGCTTCCACTCGCGGCCACCACGATCGCGCAGCACCAGCGAATTCGCTTTGTGCACTGAGTCGTAGCGCGAGATCACGTCGTAGCCGTCGTGTCTCCAGCGGCGGTTGACCAGCCCGCCCTCACCCGCCGCTTCCTGAACTGTCGAATCCCGCAGCATATGCTCGAACGCGACGGTCTTGCCGTTGCGCAGATCGATCACCGTGCGCGTGGTGTCGTCGAGATCGTGTTGGTCATCGCTATCGTCGCGATCGATGGTCAGACGATGCTCGAGGGCGACGTAGGGACCAAGCACGTTGAGGATGTCCGTCTCGCCGACAGCGGTGATGTCGACGTCGTCTTCAGGATCATCATCCGGACCGAGCGGCGGCGCCGTTGGATGCACCCTATGGTATTGCTCGGCGAGGTTGACGATTGCCGTGTCTTCGTAGATCAGTGAAGAGTCCCCGGTGGAAAGATCGCGCCTGAACACACGCTCGCCGCTCAACAGCGCCTTGGGGAATGAGCGATCGACTTCGGTCACGAACAGCTCGTAGTAACGCCCCCCGGTCCGCGCGAGAATGAGCGGCGACCCCCGTACTCTGAGCCCGGAGTTGTCGCTGTGAACCCAATAGGTCTGATCGCCGGCCGACACGAGGAATTCGGCGACCGGTGGGGGTGGTGGGGGAAGCGCGCAGCCAACGGCGATTGCTGCGATAAGGAACGTGAATATGCGCATCAAAGGCAAAATAACGGGAGGCGGGAGGCGAGAGGCGGGAGGCGAGAGGCGAGAGGCGAGACTCGAATTTCCTCGATTCCGACTAGCGAGGACCATTTTAGGCAACCGGTAGGTAGAATGGAGAAACTGCGTTACCAGTCGCCTCTCGCCTCTCGCCTCCCGCCTCCCGCCTCTCGCCTCCCGCCTCCCGCCTCTC
>DASTGU010000127.1:0-29273 GCA_035718845.1 Gemmatimonadaceae bacterium
GCTTCCCACGCTGCCGCTGCTAAACGCAATCTCGAGCGTCGATCCGGGCTCGCTGATAAACGAGACGGCCTGTGCGGCACGCGCACTGTCCAGTGCTTTGCGACCCGTCTTGACGGTTACATTGACGGCGCCTCCCCACGCAAACCCAGCGAGCCAGCGATGAACTGGCGACGCGGGAAGCGCCGCCGCCGCTGCAGCCGCGACCACCAGGAATCCAACGACAGCCGCTGCGCGGCGGCCACTGAACGCGGGACGCTTTTGTCGCGATTGCGCCGCACGAATGATCGACTCGGCCGTCACCGTCGGCGGTTGAACATCGAGCGACGATAGCAACTTCGCCAGCTCGTCGTCGCTCAAGCGTGGTCCGTCCGTTCCTTCGCTCACGATTCCTTTCCCTTGTACGCCGCGTAGAACAACGCCGACGCGCGCAACAACAGCGTCCCGACGCTCGTCTCGTTGACGCCGATCGCCTTCGATATCTCGCGATAGCTGTAACCCTCGTGTCGCAGCAGCAGCATGCGGCGATCACGCTCACTTAGTTTGTCGAGCGCCGCGCGCACACCCCGACGCGTCTCCTCGGTCAGCACCTTCTGATCCGAGGCAACGTTCGTCCGGCGATCGATGTCGAGCGGTCGCGCCTGAATCAGCTGCAATCGCCGTTTGCTGGTGCGCTTTTCGTCGCGCAGCAGATTGTGCGCGACCGCCGCCATCCAGCCGCGGACATCATCCGGCAGCGATCCACGCTGGTACAATCTCACGAAAACCTCCTGCACCAGATCCTCGGCGAGATCTGCATCGCCCGTAAGTCGATTCAGATAACGGAACAGCGATGCATACTGCGCGTCGAACAATCGCCGAAATGACTCCTCGAAATCCGGAGGATTCGTCTCGGTGTTGTCGGGCGAGCCGTTCATCCGTTGAAGAGCCGATCGATCTGGCACGTGACTCTCAATGGAGCGTACCAGCATGGGGTTTGTGACAGTCGCGTAAAGCGGCGCGAGACCGGTCTAAAACCGCAGGCCGATGCCGAAGGATGCCGCGCGTGGCATCATACCGAGCGTACGCGTGCCGTTTCCGGATGGATCCTGCACCAGACCGACCGCATTCCGGCGCCCCAGCAGATTGTCGACGTTCAGATACGCCGACACGCGCAACGATCGCAAAGTGATGTTGTGGCGAACGCCGAGGTCAACGCGCATGTAGGGCTCGAGCCGGCCGACGCCGACTGACCCGGGTGAATATTCAGGACTTCCGCTCACTTCACGCTGCGATGCTACCACATCCTGCCAGCCCCACGCGACGGCGCCCGTCAACGGCGATGTCGAGCGGGACGCCGACATGAATCCGGAAGCGCGGATCACGGTATTGCCGCCGAGCTGGTACCCCGCTGAGATCAGCGTCGCGTGACTCGGCGCGAACGCCGGACGGTAGTATCGCTCGCCAGCCCACTCCCGGGACACGACGGAGATCGAGTACACACCCTGCAGATCCAGTCTCCCCCACTGCTCGCGCGCGCCGAGGGAGGTCCCGTACGCGGTGCCGCTCCCCGATGTGAAAGCGCGCGACGCGAACGGCTCTCCGCCTGCCGGGGCCGCCAGTACCAGCGCGTCGAAGGCGCGCACATAGGTGCTCGCACTAATCAATGTTGATGCACCCAGCGGAACATCGAGCTGGAGCGAGCCTGATGTGGACGCCGCGATCGGAACTCCGGCGCTGCCCGCGACGACGGGTGCCTCCAGACTCGCCATTGCATCGACAACCGACTCGTCGTTGTACAACGACTGGGTGTATTGGTGAGTGCGCGCGAAGGCGGCAGAGAGACTCGCGCCTTTGAACAGCGCGACCCCGAGCGCCACTCTTGGCTCGAAAAGAAGTTTCTTGTCACCGACCAGCGCGACTCTTTCGCCGAGCGTAGTGGTGAATCGTCCGAGCTCGTGGGAGTGCTCGACGAACGCGGACGCGATCCGCAGATTCGCGTCGATACCGGAGAGCGCGGCCGTCTGTTGTGAATCGGCAACCGAGTACGCGCCGCGGAGCTGCTCGATCGACGCACCGATGGAGGTGACGCCTCCCACGCCGGTCCACGACGCGCTCGTCGCAGCTGCCGTTTGAGTGAATCGGTTGGCCAATGTCATTGCGGTGCCGGTGCCGGGAATCCAGTTCGCGTCAACCGATGTCCCGGATTGCCAGACGCGCGCCTCGATCGATACACCGGCGGTGCGACGCCACGTCAAGCCACGCGCATCACTCGTCCAGGCGAATCGATTCGCATTCGATGCAGCACTGCCGGGCGCGGCGTCGAAGCTGATCGCATCGTTCGACGATGTGAACAGACCGGTCAGAGATCCGCCGCCAAACGGAACCGACGCCGTCGCGAACACGTCGTTCGGCCGCAAAGTCACTGACTCAAAATCGTCATGCTCGACAGGGCGCGCGTAATTGCGTCGCGCGCCAATCATCGCCGACGCACCATTGAGCTCCAGCGCGGTGAGAGTGCGAATGCCGGTTGGCCAGATCGACGTGATCACGTGCTGCGAGTCCGGCAGACTGATGCGCGTATCGACTTCCACCACGCCGCTCAGACGGCCGCCGTCGCGCGCGCGCGGCTGGGCATACGAGGCGATATCGGCAACGGCGTCAGGGTCGATTGCGCTCGGGTGATCTCCGGCGTGAATCGCGTTGTAAAGTGGAATGCCGTCGATGAGGAACAAGGTGTGGTTGGTGGCACCGCCCTGGAGGTGCAGTCCATTGCCCGATTCAGGCCCGGCCGGTGCCTCGGGTGAGGTGCCGATGGCGCGGATCACGTCCGGAAAGTCGAGACTGGCCATCGTGCGCATCCGCTCGCCCTCGAGCCGCCACGGCCGATAAGCGCCAGGCATCACTGGGTTGGCTGGAATCCGCGGCGTCGCGTCGTTCGCCAGCACCTTGATCGTTTGCATCTTGGGGGGCGCGCGATCGAGGGAGACGTCGAGATGCACGGTCCCATGCTCGGGAACGCGTACGTCGATCGTCAGAGGGATATAGCCCGTCCGGGCGAACCGGAGCGTGTATACTCCGGCGGCGAGTCCGGTTAACGAATAGCCTCCAGAATCGTCTCCCGTGAGTTGTCGCGGTGTTGCGCCGGCAGATCTTACGTCGATGATGACTGAGCCGATTGGCGCCGGTGCCGAAGTGGTGGACGCAATGAATGTCGTGTCCGCTGTTGTGATCTTCCCGTAGATCGACGCGTCATACTGCAGAGTGTCCTGCGGGGCGAGTGCAAGACCGATCAGTAACACCAGCGGATGAATCATCATTTAAGAAGGTCCGGCACTCTAAGTAGCAGTTCCTGTCTGCCTCATTACACAACTGTCGATCCAGCCTGAACGTGCTACACCAGTGCAACCATTACTGTCACGTTCTCGCTGGTTGAGACGCTCCATTGCCGTGACGACACCTACACCAACTGTTCCCCTCGCAAGAATCGGGTCGGACGCCGCCGAGCTACTCATTCCCGCGCCGGTGCCGCTGACGCTCGTCCGCGAGAACGCGCCGGCGATCCCGCGCGCACTGTGGACGCCGCTCGTCGGCAGCGCCTTGGTGGTCGTCGCGTCGTTTTTCACCGAGCCTTTGCTCACCGACAGCCTCACCGGGAGAGTCGCCGCCGGTGCCGCGCTCAGGATTTCACCCGCGTACAAAGCCCTCGCGCCGCTCTGTGACACGCTCGATACGATCTCGCTGTTCTCCCAGCGCCAGCACGCCGCCTTTTTAATCACCTGCCTGTTGGCGTTTGTCGCATGGCGCGTGTTGCGTAAGCGCTCGCCCGCGTCGCTGCGCAGATCGGTGCGCCGCGAGATTTCCGCGGCAGCCATCGCGCTCGTCGCTTTGGTCGCCGTCTACGCTGTTGGAGCGATGGTGCCGAGACCAATCGCGAAGCTCGCAATGTCGTCGCGCGATGATGTCGTGGTCGATTTCCACTCTCATACCCGCTACTCGTGGGACGGCCGCGCCGCGTTGTCGCCGGAGCAGAGTCGTCGCTGGCACCACGCCTCCGGCTTCGACGTCGCCTACGTCACCGATCACAGCACTTTCGCTGGCGCCGAGGAAGCGGCACTCGACAATCCCGCGCGGGCGGGCGATGCCACAGTGATGCTGAGCGGCATCGAGGTGAGAAGCCGCGGTAACCATCTCGTCGTGCTCGGCACCGACGCCGCTGACTGGCGCTCGTACAAGGCCGGCGATCTGCAGGAGAACATCTTTGAGCGCGTCTCGGCCGCACGAGGGGCGGCGCGGCCGGTGGTGCTATTCACGCTGCCGGGCAATCTGAGGCCGGCAAGCACGATGTCGTTCGACGGCATCGAGCTCTCCGACGCGGCGCCCCGCGGGCTGTCGCAGAGTGATGCACAGAGTGGAACCATCGGCGAGCTGGCGCGCAACAAGAACGCATCGCTGATCGCGAGCTCCAACAACCACGGCTGGGCCAGCGCGTCACCGGCGTGGAGCGTGATGCACGTACCCGGCTGGCGCTCGATGACTCCCGCGCAGCTCGACATCGCGATTCGCAGCGAGATTCTGCACGGTGGCCTGAGCGCCGTTCGGGTCATCGATCGACGGATCCCCGGACCGGTTTCGTTCCCCAGCGTTGCACTGACGGTACCGGACGCAGCCTGGCGGATGCTGACGACGATTTCATGGGGCGAGCGCGCATCGTGGCTCGGCTGGATCTGGGCCGCATACGCGCTTGCGTTCGCTGTCAGACAAATCCGCCGTCTGGATCCTCGCAGCGCGGAGAGATCGCGCGACTGGAGAGTAGCGCCAGCGCTGATCAGCTAGGTTCTCAAGGCAAATCCGGAGTCGCATTCGCGAATTCGGAGACCCGTTCACAGCGCGGGTCCGTGGCCTTAGAATCAACGCAGTGTCACGAGAAATTTTTCATGCGTAAGCTGCGCCGGCTGATTATCAATGCCGACGACTTCGGCATTTCGCGCAGCGTCAACGACGGCATTGTCGAAGCGGCCCAAGCGGGCGGCATCACATCGGCATCACTGATGGTCAATCTGCCCGACTCAGCGGATGCGGTCGGGCGCGCACGTCAATGTCGTGGAATGTCCGTCGGTCTCCATTTCAATCTCACGGTTGGCAACGCACTGACCGGACGGTCTTCGCTGACTCAGGGCAAGACATCCGAGTTCTATCCGCTGCCGCGTCTCCTGGCCGCCGCGTCGCTCGGCATGATCGACGCAGCCGACGTCGAGCGCGAGTGCCTCGCCCAGATCGATCGTATGACGCGCGCTGGTTTTCCGCCGACCCATCTGGACAGTCATCGCCACGTTCACACCCACCCGTCGATCTATCCGGCAGTGCTGCGCGCGGTGCAGGCGCGCCGAATCCCCCACCTCCGCGTCCCCTGCGAGCCGCTCGACGTCAACACCGGCGCACTCGGCGCGACGGTCAAGAAAAGTTTGCTATTGCTGAGCGCGCGGCGCTCGCATCAAGTCGATAGTAGCCGCCGCGCAACTCCCACCTCAGCTCAAGACATCACGGGATTTGTCGGAATCTCATTGCAGGGCGGTGCCTCTTTCGGTGACCGACTATTCGCCCTCGTGCGCGACCTGCCCGCCGGCACGACCGAGCTGATGACGCACCCCGGCTACGCCGACGCCGATCTGGCCATGCGGGACACGTACACTGTGGAGCGAGAGACAGAGCTGCGGGTTCTTTGCTCTGACGATTTCCGCGAGCTGCTGCACGAGCATCGAGTTGCGCTCGCGAACTTCGGCGATCAAATGGCGATCGTCGCGGATAGGACGGTGTTGGCGACGTCGCTCTGAATTGTCTCGGCTTACAGTCCGCAAGCACGGCTCGCCGCGTAGCTGCTCACTAAGCGTGAAGCCCGCCGCTTCTGTTTTGTGATTGCCAGCTACTAGCCGTGATCTCTATGCCGAGACCCGGCGAGCAACTTCAGCCGCGAAAGCCGCCCTTCTCCGCCTCGACACCGGAATCCGCGCCCCGTTCCCCAGTACTGCCAGCAGCAACCCGTCCGACGTCCGGCGCAGCTCGCGGACTCCACCGATTCGCACCAACGCCTTCCGGTGCGCGCGCGCGAATCCATCGCCGGCGACTTTCTTCTCCAGGGCGTCGAGCGACTCGCGCATCAGATAGCTGCGACCGTTCGACCAGACGCGTGAGTAATAGTCGGCGGCCTCGATCCAATCGATCTCGTGTAGCGGGATCACCACCGCCCCACGTGCTGTCGGCACGATGATCGACTTCTCGCGCGCGTTCGGCCCGTCCGACAAACGTCGCGTCAGCCGTCGCATCGTCGCCGCGAATCGGCTTTCGGTGACTGGCTTGAGCAAATAGTCCTGCGCTTCTGCCTCGAACGCGCGGATCGCGAATTGATCGTAGGCGGTGAGAAAGACCACCGCCGGCATCTTCTCCGGGGATTTCCGTCGAATTACCTCGAATCCGTCGACCTCCGGCATCTGAATGTCGAGAAACAGCACGTCGGGCTTGAGCGAGTCCAGCGATGCCAGAACTTCTCGGCCGTCTCTGCATTCACCGACGACCACAAACTCGGTGAAGGGCGTCAGCAGCTGTCGCACTCCACGACGCGCGGCGGGCTCGTCGTCGGCGACAAGCACCTTCCACCTAGGCGCCGACATTGCCGCCCCTCACAATCGGAAGCTCGTGAAACGGAATGCGCAGCCGAGCGATGGTGCCGCCGCCCGGCGCTGCCGACACCTGGAGCGACGCTCGCTCGCCGTAGAGCGTGCGCAATCTCTCGCGCGTGTTCGCCAGCCCGTGCCCATCGACGTCGGCGCCGCCGTTGGTGATCCCTGGTCCATCGTCGCTGACCGTGATTTCCAGCATGTCGCCCTCGCGCAGCGCCGATATGGTGATGCGTCCGGCATCCAGGCGGCGCGCAATCCCATGACGAACTGCGTTCTCCACCAGATGCTGCAGTGCGAACGACGGCACTCCCGCGAACAACGTGTCGGCCGGAACGTCGAACTCCGGCCGCAGTCGATCCGAGAACCGCGCGCGCTCGACTTCGAGATATTGGCCAACCAGCTCGAGCTCGTCTTCGAGGGTTACTTCGTTTTCGTTGTTGCGACTAAGTGTCAATCGCAACACATCGCTCAGCTGCTCCATCACCCGCATCGCACGAGCGTTGTCGCCTTCCCGCATTAACACGGCGATGGTGTTCAGTGCATTGAACAAGAAATGCGGATTGAGCTGCGCCTTGAGCGACGAAAGGCGCGCCGTCGTCAGCTGCTCGGAGAGCCGCATCATCTGCACTTCTCTCGCGCGCGCTTCGGTGAAGTATCTGATCGCGTGCTCGACGCCGACCATGCCAAGGTAGAGCGCGCAACCGAACGGCAGTGTGCCGAAGAACCAGCCGACCGCGTACTGCGCCACTCCGTGCTGGAACGAGTCCGGCAGCAGCAACAGCTTGAGCAGTGTTCCGCCGCCCGCCCATAGCGCGGAGAAAATGACCGACAGTGCGATGTGGAGAAGCGTGCGCCAGACGAGATGCGGCCGCGTGATCGGCCACCGGCGCGCAAAGACGAAAACGCCGGGAGTCAGTATGGCGTAGAGGAGCCAGTCCGCACTATAGAAAAACGCCGCGTGCAAGTTCAGCGGCATCCCCATGATGTGTGCTTCGCCGACTGAAGTGATGAATCCGAGCAGCGCCGGGGCGAGCCAGGCGAGCGAGACGAGCATCCACGGCTGGATGCGGCGAGCGCGTTCCACGGCCCCACGGTACCGCGCGTGGCAGAGCCGCGCAATCACACGAACCGCCTTTGACCGCTTGCGGCAGCGCCCGCGCCGTTCGCCGCCGACGGATAGCGCGGACGGACCGCTTGCGCGATTTTCTGCGCCATGGAAACGGTCGCGGTCAAGGGCGGTTTCAGTCCCAGCCAGTACAACCCGACGACGTCAGCTCCAATGTCGCGCTCAACTCCGCGCGTGCATTCGATCGACGTCGCGCGCGGTGTCGCCATGATCTTGATGGCGATCGATCACGTGCGAGTTTACGCGGGAGTGCCGGCGGGTGGCCCCAACCCGGGCGTGTTCTTCACGCGGTGGATCACCAACTTCGTCGCGCCCGCATTCGCTTTCCTCTCCGGTACGTCCGCTTATCTACTGGGACGGAAACTCGGCAGCACGCGCGCGCTGTCCCGCTATCTGCTGACGCGTGGATTGATCCTGGTCGCGCTCGAGCTCACCGTCATTCGCGTTGCCTGGACCTTCAACTTCCATTTCGGCGAGTACCTGCTCGCCGGCGTGATCTGGATGCTTGGTTGGTGTATGGTCCTGATGGCGGCGCTCGTCTGGCTGCCCGTCGCGGCGATCGGCGCCTTCGGTGCCGGCGTCATCTTCCTGCACAACGTGATGGATTTCGTCGCTCCGCCTTCCGACGCGATCGCCCAGAGCACGCTAGGCTGGCTCTGGCAGATACTCTACTACGGCGGGCCGATCCAGCTTGGCGCGAACGGACCAACACTGGCCGTGCTGTACTCGATCGTGCCCTGGATCGGTGTGATGGCCGCCGGCTACGCCTTCGGCGCGATCATGACGATGGAGCCGACGCGTCGCGATCGCATCTGCGTGATGATTGGACTGGCCTCGGTCGCGCTGTTCTTCGTGCTACGGGCGGTCGATGTATATGGCGATCCTCGTCACTGGCACGTGACGAGCCCGGTACCGATCCCGACGTTCTTCCGCTTCATCAACACCAGCAAGTATCCCGCGTCCTTGCAATTCCTGCTGATGACCCTCGGCCCGATGTTCCTGCTGCTCCCCCTATTCGAGCACGCGCGAGGAAAGATCGGCGAGATCGTCGCGACGTTTGGCCGCGTGCCGATGTTCTACTATCTGCTCCACATCCCCACGATCCACTTCGCCGCCGTGATCGTCTCGCTGATTCGCGAAGGCCGGGTCAACGCCTGGCTGTTCGAGAATCACCCGATGATGAGCCCGCCACCGCCGCCGGGCTACATGTGGTCCCTGGGACTGCTCTACCTGGTTTGGCTGATCGTGATCGGAACGCTTTACTTCCCGTCGAGATGGTATTGGAGACGTAAGTCTACCCGGCCATCGGCTTGGATGAGGTTCATCTAGTAGTCGGAGGACCGAGGCCGAGGACTAACGGCATAGCTGATTGCTGATTAAGTGAGAATTGCAGACAAACCGAGGATTGCGGGCAACCGAGGATCCTGGGTCTTCCATCCTCGAGTGTTCATTCATCCTCACTTAATCAGCTATCAGCAATGCACTTAGTCCTCGGCCTCGGTCCTCATCTGTTTTCCTGAATTCCCGCTTGTCCAACTTCGTCACCTGACATAACTTCTGCATAGTTATGCATCGTCACGCCCGCGCTTATCGAATCTCCCTTAGCAACGCGATTATTATCGCGGTGACGGGAGAGGGTGCGCGCGGGCGAAGAAGCTAACGACAGACTTGTAAGATCGCGCGAGGGCCTCTCCCAAAAGGATGAGGCCCTTTTTTTCTTGTCTGACTTTCACGGAGCACCGCTCCAGGGACTGCGATGACGGCAAAGCAGGGCCTGTACGACCCGGCTTACGAGCACGACGCGTGTGGCATTGGCTTCGTTGCCCATATCCACGGCGTTCGCTCGCGCGACATCGTCGCGAAATCGCTGCAGCTACTGGTGAATCTCTCGCACCGCAGCGCCGTCGCCGGCGATGGCTGCACGGGTGACGGCGCCGGAATCCTGCTCCAGGTGCCGCACGTCTTCCTCCGCCGCGCCTGTGGGTTCGCTGGAATTCCGCTGACCGATGCCGGCACCTATGGCGTCGGAATGGTCTTCCTGCCGTCTCGTGCATCAGCCCGCGCGAGTTGCGAGCGGTTGATCGAGCAGACCATCGCCAGCGAGGGTTACTCCACGCTCGGCTGGCGCGACGTGCCCGTAGATGATTCAGTCCTGTCGCCGTCGACGAAACGGACACGTCCTGTCATCCGGCAGATTTTCGTCACCCGACTCTTCGTCGATCGCGACCTCACCAGCGACTCGGCGTTCGAGGTCGCGCTCTACACCATGCGGCGGAAGATCGAAGCTGCGCTGCGCGCCACACCCGACGGCGCCGACTGCTACTTCGCGTCGTTCTCGTCGCGCACCATCATCTACAAGGGCATGCTGACGCCCGATCAGCTGCCGCGGTTCTATCGCGATCTCCAGGATCCGGACCTGGCCAGCGCAATCGCACTCGTTCACTCGCGCTTCTCGACCAACACCTTCCCATCGTGGCGACTGGCGCATCCGTACCGCTTCCTCTGCCACAACGGCGAGATCAACACCCTGCGCGGCAATCTGAACTGGATGCGGGTGCGCGAAGCGTCGATGTCATGCGAGCGCTTCGGGGGAAGGTTCGACGCGCTGTTCCCCGTTTGCGCGCCAAATCAGAGCGACTCGGCGTCAGTCGACAACGTCCTCGAGATGCTGACCCTCGCCGGCCGCCCGCTGGCGCACGCGATGGCGATGATAATCCCCGAGGCGTGGGAATCGCACGCGACGATGTCGCCCGATCGCAAAGCTTTTTACGAGTACCATTCGTCGCTGATGGAGCCGTGGGACGGTCCCGCGGCGATGGCGTTCACCGACGGCCGCTCGGTCGCCGCGGTTTTGGATCGCAACGGCCTGAGACCAGCGCGCTACGTCGTGACGGCAGATGACCTCGTCGTCCTCGCGTCCGAGGCTGGCGCGCTGCCAATCGCCACAGAAAGAATTCGCGCCAAGGGCCGCCTCGAGCCCGGCCGGATGTTCGTCGTCAACACAACCACGGGACAGGTGCTCGACGATGAAGCCGTAAAAACCGAGCTGGCGATGGTGCGCCCATACCACCGTTGGGTGACCGAGAATCGCATTGATCTCGAGACGCTGAAGGCGCGCTCGATGACCGGCAAACAGGAATCGGCCGGGCATTCGCCTCTCGCTTCTCGCCTCTCGCCTCCCGCCGCTCACCTCCCGCTTCCCGCCCAACAGCGCCTCTTCGGCTACACCGCCGACGAGCTCAAGATGGTGCTCGGCCCGATGGGCGAGGCTGGCGAAGAACCCGCTGGCTCGATGGGCAACGACACCCCGCTGGCGGTGCTGTCCGATCGACCGCAGCTGTTGTTCGCGTATTTCCGGCAGATGTTCGCGCAGGTCACCAACCCGCCGATCGATCCGATGCGCGAGCAGCTGGTGATGTCGCTGGCGATGAACCTTGGCCCGCAGGGCAACGTGCTGGAGGTCGGCGCCGAGCACGCGCGGCAGATTCGCATCTCTCAGCCAGTGCTAACGGAGAGTGATGTCACGGCACTGTGTTCCGTGACTGAGCCGAGGCTGCGCGCAGCGCGGATCTCGACCGTGTTCGATACCGCGGATCGTGAGAGTGCTCTTGAGCCCGCCGTCGAAGCGTTGTGTCGCGCGGCAGCCGCGGCAGTGCGCGCGGAGTGTGGCGTTCTCATCCTCAGCGATCGCGCCGTCGACGAGAATCACGCACCAATTCCCGCCGCGCTGGCCGTGGCAGCGGTACATCACCACCTGATCCGCGAAGGCCTGCGCGGCCGCGTCAGTCTCGTTGCTGAAACCGGAGAAGCGCGCGAAGTCTCGCATATCGCCCTGTTGATCTCCTACGGCGCGAGCGCGGTGCACCCCTACGTCGCCCTCGAGACTGTGGATTCGCTGAGCGGCGCTACTCTCGTGCACCGCAACAGCTCGGAGCCGCTGGCTGAAAGCCGCCAGCCGCTAGCTGGCAGTTTTTCTTCGGCAGTTTCAGAGGCCCAGAGCCACTACATAAAGGCCATCGGCAAAGGCCTGTTGAAGATCATGTCGAAGATGGGCATCTCGACACTTCAGAGTTATTGCGGGGCGCAGCTGTGGGAAGCGGTCGGCCTCAGCTCTGCGCTGGTGCAAAAGCATTTCACCGGGACGCCGTCGCGCGTCGGCGGTATCGGACTCGATCTCGTCGCCGAAGAGACTCTGCGCCGTCACGCGGCCGCTTTCGACGACACCGCGACTCGTCTCGATGCCGGTGGCGAATATCAGTACCGCATCCAGGGTGAGCACCACAACTGGAACCCGCTCACCATTTCCAAGCTCCAGCACGCGACGCGCAGCGACAACTACTCGACCTTCAAGGAATTCTCGAAGCTCGCCAACGACGAGACCAAGCGTCGGTCGACACTGCGCGGGTTGCTCGAATTCGTCGCGCGCGAGCCGATTCCAATCGACGACGTCGAGCCGGCAAAGTCGATCACTCGCCGCTTCACGACTGGTGCGATGTCGTTCGGCTCGCTCAGCGCGGAAGCTCACCAGACCCTCGCCATTGCGATGAACTCGATTGGGGGCCGCAGTAACAGCGGCGAAGGCGGCGAAGAGCGCTCGCGCTTCGGCACCGAGCGGAACAGCGCGATCAAGCAGGTTGCTTCAGCGCGCTTCGGTGTGACCGCCGAGTATCTGATGAACGCGCAGGAGCTGCAGATCAAGATCGCGCAGGGCGCCAAGCCCGGCGAAGGCGGTCAGCTGCCTGGGCATAAGGTCGACGCGATCATCGCCAAGACCCGTCACTCGATTCCAGGCGTGACGCTGATCTCGCCGCCGCCGCACCACGACATCTACTCGATCGAGGATCTGGCGCAGCTGATCTACGATCTGAAAGCGATCAACCCGCAGGCAGCAGTGTCGGTGAAGCTGGTCGCCGAAGCCGGCGTCGGAACCGTCGCCGCTGGCGTCGCGAAAGCGCGCGCGGACCTCATATGCATCTCGGGCGATTCCGGCGGTACCGGAGCGTCGCCGCTGTCATCGATCATGCGCGCGGGTTCCCCTTGGGAGTTGGGTCTATCAGAGACCCAGCAGACCCTGGTGCTGAACAATCTGCGCGGGCGAGTTCGGGTGCAGACTGATGGTCAGCTAAAGACGGGGCGCGATGTCGTCGTTGCCGCGATGCTGGGCGCCGACGAATTCGGATTCGCGACTGCGCCGCTGATCGTCGAAGGCTGCATCATGATGCGGAAGTGCCACCTGAATACGTGCCCCGTCGGCATCGCCACCCAGGACCCCGAGCTGCGCGAGCGTTTCGCCGGCCAGCCCGAGCACGTCGTGAACTATTTCTTCTTCGTCGCCGAAGAAGTGCGAGAGATTCTGGCGCAGCTTGGATTCAAGACGCTCGACGAAGTGATCGGCCGCACTGATCTACTCGAGTTCGACGCGCCAAAGACTCACGCGAAAGGAAGCACACTAGATCTTTCCGCGATGCTTTATGGCCCCGCCTCTCGCCTCTCGCCTCTCACCTCCCGCAAATCGGTCAGCGGTCAGCCTGAAGCGGAAAGCGCTAAGCGAGTGGTTCGCCACTACATGCCAAGAGCGCCACGCCCACAAATCGCGGAGAAGTCTCTCAACGCGATCCTGGTCGAAGTCGCCCGTCCAGCCTTCGAACGCGGCGAAATTGTCAAAGCGTCCCTGCCGATCACCAACGCCGATCGCGCGGTCGGCGCCACGCTGTCCGGCGAAATCGCCAAACGCTACGGCGACGAAGGACTCGCGGACAACACCATCTCCTTCCGCTTCACCGGCTCCGCCGGCCAGAGCTTCGGCGCCTTCGCCGCGCGCGGACTTTCACTCGAGCTCGAAGGCGAAGCCAACGACTACGTCGGCAAAGGACTGTCCGGCGGCAGATTGATCGTCCGCCATCCACGCACCGCGCAATTCATCCCCGATCAGACCGTCCTCATCGGCAACACCGTTCTGTACGGAGCAACATCGGGTGAAGCGTACTTCGCCGGTACCGCTGGCGAGCGATTCGCCGTGCGCAACAGTGGCGCCATCGCGGTCGTCGAAGGCGTCGGCGACCACGGCTGCGAGTACATGACCGGCGGCACCGTCGTCGTACTCGGCAGGACCGGCCGCAACTTTGGGGCAGGCATGAGCGGCGGATTGGCGTTCGTGCTCGACGAGTTCGACTTGCTCGAGCAGCAGTGCAACCTGTCGATGGTGGATCTCATTCCCGTCGCCGACCTCGGCGAGCGCGATACCCTGCGCCACCTGGTCGAGCAGCACGCGCGTTACACAGGAAGTGCACGAGCGAGACGATTACTCAATCAATGGGACAAATCGACGCGCAACTTCTACGCGGTGATGCCGCGCGAGTATCGCGCAGCGATGGAGCGCCAGCGCGAAGCGGAGACAGCGGCGCGGATCGCCGGTGGACGCGGCGGACTCGCAATCGTGGATGCGAGGATCGATCGCCATGGCTGATCCAAAAGCGTTCATCACCCTGCGGCGCGCGACGCCAAGCCGCCAGGCAGTCGAAGAGCGCGTCCATCACTGGGGCGAGTTCTATCAACCCGTTGGTGAAGCGAAAGTACAAACCCAGGCGGCGCGATGCATGGACTGCGGCGTTCCGTTCTGCCAGGGCGACACCGGCTGTCCCGTGCGCAACATCATCCCCGAGTGGAACAAGCTCGTCGAGCGCGGCGATTGGCGCACTGCATTCGATTCACTGCATTCGACCAACAACTTCCCGGAGCTGACCGGGCGCCTCTGCCCCGCTCCCTGCGAGTCCGCCTGCGTGCTCGGCGTCGTCAACGAGCCAGTCGCGATCAGACACATTGAGCAGCAGATCGCCGACCGCGGCTTCTCCGAGGGATGGGTGATGCCACGTGCGCCGCATCGCGCGACCGGCTTCAGCGTCGCAGTGATTGGCTCGGGCCCCGCCGGCCTCGCTGCCGCGCAGCAGCTGCGTCGCGTCGGCCACCGCGTCGTCGTCTTCGAGAAGAACGAACGCATCGGCGGATTGCTGCGTTTTGGAATTCCCGAGTTCAAGCTCGAGAAATCGGTGCTCGATCTGCGCCTCTCTCAGCTCGCCGCCGAGGGCGTCTTGTTCGAGAGTGGCGTCAACGTCGGCGAAGACATCACCGTCGCGCAGCTGCGCGCCCGCTTCAATGCGATCTGCATTGCGACCGGCTCCGAATCACCGCGCGACCTGCCGGTGCCCGGCCGGGACCTCGCCGGGGTCCATTTCGCGATGGATTTCCTGACGGCCCAGAATCGTCGGCTCAACGGCATCCTGCCAATCAACGGCGACATCAACGCGCGCGATCGCAACGTCGTGATTATTGGCGGTGGCGACACTGGCTCAGATTGCGCGGGTACGTGCATCCGCCAGGGCGCGAAGAGTGTCACCCAGTTCGAGTTGCTGCCTCAGCCTCCAGTCGATCGCGCGCCGAGCACCCCGTGGCCGCTCTGGCCGATGATGCTGCGCAGCTCACACGCGCACGAAGAAGGCTGTGCGCGCGAATGGAACATCGCCACCACCGAGTTTACCGGCGACAACGGCCGCGTCCAGCGCTTGCACACTGCGCGCGTCGAGACGAAGATTCTCGCCGACGGTCGCCTGGATTTCGCGCGCATCCCAGGCTCCGAGGCGGTGATCGAAGCCGATCTGGTGCTACTGGCGATGGGCTTCACCGGCCCCGTAAAGAGCCGGCTGCTGACCGACCTCGGCGTCGAGCTCGATGCTCGTGGGAACATCAAGACCGACGGCGCGCATCGCACGAGCGTCGATGGCGTTTTCGCCGCGGGCGATGCGCGGCGTGGTCAGTCTTTGATTGTGTGGGCGATTCGCGAAGGGCGGGACGCCGCCGATGCGATCAATAGCTATCTGAAGCCACGCGCCACTTCAGGCCGCGCAGAAAAACCCGCTTTTCAGTCAGCTTGAGGCGCAGGGTGTCGACCGTACCGGCCTGCGCTGAGCGCACGTCGGCGATCGGCTCATAGCCGACACGCCGCACGATCAGGCCGTAATCCCCCGGCGGAATTCGCGGTACCACGAATCCGCCGCGCATGTCCGTCATGATCGAAATCACTTTGCCGTCGCTCGGGCGTCGAATGAGAATCTCGCTGGCGCCGAGTGGCTGTCCGGTGTCCGAATTGACGACAGTTCCGACCAGCGCATTCATCGCCACTGCATTCTCGTCGTGCGTCGCCGAATCGACGTTATACGGCGGAATCGCTGCGACCACGTGGAGCAGGCCGATGGCGGGATCGGAGGTGTACGCAACCATGCGCTCACCCCTGTGGGCGACACAGGCGGTTGCCGCCAGAGCGGCCAGAACGACGGTGATTGCGCGATGCTGCATACCTGGGTGACGTGATGAAGTCTCAGCAGGTAACCGTCGTAATCGAGGCTTAATCTGGCGTTTTCCCCGAGGCCCGATTTAGGGCGTCGCGCAGGCGTAGCCGCGCGTCATCTCCGCCGCCTGCGCCGTTAGAGCCTTAACAGGTAGCTGTATTTGGCGAAGAAATAGTCCGCCGATCTGCGCAGCGGCTGCCAGTTGAATCGATCCAACGGGTTCGGATCGCCATCGGCGCGGCTGCCGTAACCCAGGAAGAAGACCGTCCCGGGCGTCGGCTGATAGGAGAACAGGTAATCGCCGTGGAGCGAACGCGAGCGCTCCGCGGAAGCCACCGCGCCGTCGATTACCAGCGGATAGTTGGTCCGCGTCTCGTCGCGCAGGTCGTCGTGCTCGCTGAGATCGTACTCGCCGACGAGCCGCATGAAGATCGCGCGCGTGATCTGATACTCGAATTTCACGCGTGGAATCATGTTGCGCCCAACAAGAGAGTGATCGCTTCGCCGCCAGTAATCCTGATAGTCGAAGGTGCCTTCGACGCGGGCGCGATCGCTGGGGCGAAATGCCATCGCAAGCTGGATCAGGTCGATATCAGCCTGCGCCCACTCGAAGAAGTTCTCGTCCTGACCACCGACGTAGAGCAGATCGCCGTTGAATCTCTTCCACTGCGGCGTCGACAGCGAGAAGACATAGTCATGATTGGTGATGCGCGGGCGACCAGTGAATGGAATCAGGCCGGTTGGCGTCTGGATCTGATAACCCGAATAGAGCTGCTGGTCGAAGCCGAAGGTTTCCAGGTAGTAGCCAGCGCCGACTTGCCAGCCGCCGCGCAATCCGAGCGCGCTGCTCCAGTGGACCTTCTTGTCCTGCGCATCGCCGCGGCGGAAGAAGTGCGAATACTGCCACGTATCATCGAGAACGAAATCGCCGGTGATCGTTTCAATGAGCGAGCCGGGGCTTTTGAAGTTGGTTACGCGATGGTCGATGTTGGCATGCACCACGCCCGGCCGCGAGATGAATCCGCTGCGCGCGCGGAAATCTTCGCCCAGTCCCGTAAAGACGTAACGCGCGCCGAATTTCTTGCCGTCGCGCGCGAAGACTGCTCCCCACAGCGGAGCGTTGAGAGTGGTGCCTGCTGTCCGATCGAAGCTGCCCGCGCCCTGCAAACGCAGACTGTACACATCGCCGAACACCAGTCTGCTGTCGACGTCGGCAACTCGATTGTAGTCGTTGCCGACGACGCGATCGGTGTAGGCGAAGCCAACCCGCGATTGTCCGCCGAGGTCGTGCTGCGCGCGGATGATGTTGTAGAAGGTGCGATCGGTGCCCGTCGGTGAGAGACTGCGATCGTCGGCCGCTGAGAGTACGCCGACGCTCGTCGTACCGACTTTGCCGGTCAGCTTGAGCGCGACGTCGGGCTGCACGATCCGCCGCGTGTAAATCAGATTGCTCGGCGTATTGAACGCGTCGAGTCCCTCGAGGAAGAACGGCCGCTTCTCGGGAAAGAACAGCGCCTGGCGCGGATCGATCACGAATTGGCCGGCGTCGGACTCGACTTCCGCGAAATCAGGATTCACCGCCGCGTTCAAGGTCAGGGTGTTGGTGATTCCCCACTGCACTCGACCGCCGATCTGTGGCGAGCCTCGATCGTAGTTCCAGCCAGTCGGGGTTGGCCCACCCGTAACTTTCTGGGTCACCGACGGATTTACATCGAGCACCAATCCGCGACTCAATCCAGTCAGCCCGTCGAGCGAGCCCGACTGGGACAGGAACGATGTGTTCGCGCGCTTCGCCGGCACCCACGAATCCTCGTAGCCCGAGTGCTGGACCTGTCGGACGATGTTGAGATCCCAGCTCTGCACGTCCGCCGACTGATACTTGAGACTCTTGAGCGGAATCTTGATCTCGACTTCGTAGCCGTAATCCGTGAGTCGACCTTTCGATGTGAACACGAAGTCCTGACTGAGATCGGGCGCCACTCGGCCTGACAACGTCGGTGTCCACGTCCCCGTCAGCGCCTGACCCTGTTCGACGATTGTGCCGTCCATCTGCACGCCAAGCGGGTTCACCGCGAATACGTACGCCTGGCGATGATCGTGGAACGTGCCGAGCAGGATCTGCACGTTGTCGTCTGCGGAGATCTTGTCGCGGTCAGCAAGCGTCGCATGCACTGCACCGTGCGCCTCGTACGCGCGAACTCCGAAATAGACCGCGGTCGGTGAATACCACACCAACACCTGGGTCGAGTCCGCGGCAGCAATGCCGTCGTGTGGCGAGAACTGCGAGAAGTCCGTCAACACCGCCGCCTGCTGCCAGACTGGTTCGCTCAGCGCGCCATCGACCGTCACATCTGACTCGATGCGCGGCAGCTTGACGTTGATCTGATTGGCGCGTCCGCTGTAAACGAGTACTGCAGCCGTACCAATCCGGCTCCAGAGCAATAGGCTGGAAATCATGCTGCAAAATGCCACTCATTTACGGGCCGTAAAGAGTTTTTGCGGATTGTTTACAAAAAGCGCGGCTTGGGTCCTGAGGACTGCGTACTGCGAACTAACATAGCATTGCTAATCGCGGACTGATCGAGAACCCAGAACGCTGACACGCGTTCCCAGGCTCTTTGGTCGTAGTCAGTGTTCTCAATCAGTCCGCGATTAGCAATGCCGTTGGTCCGTTGTACGCAATCAGCTTTGCGGATGCCGATTTGCGGCTTGACCCGGCCGCCGCCCACCCCTATAGTAGGCGCGTGACCAATCTCTACTTTACCGCGACCTACTTCTACGGATTCTATCGGATTCGGAGGCCAGCTCGCGCGTAGTAGACTGAAACAGTCACACGACACTCGGCCTCCGCAACGCGGGGGCCTTTTTGTTTTTAGCTCCCTGACGCGGGTCAATCGTTCGCCACCATTCACGCCGGATACGATGTTGAAATCAAAAGGAGTCAGTTCGAGCAAAGCGCATTTGAACGGCGCCGACCGTCCGCGGCCTCCCGCTCCCCTGACCCGCGTTGCATTCCAGGGCGATCGCGGCGCTTACGCCGAGTCGGCGATCGCGCAGATCTGGCGACATCCGGTCGAAGCGATCCCGTACCCCACGTTTATCGCGACTGTCCGCGCAGTCGAGCACGGCGATGCAGATGCGTGTGTGATCCCCGTCGAGAATTCGATCGTCGGTAAAGTCGACGCTGGCGCGCAGGCGCTGGCTGCGCATCCCAATCTGCGCCACGTCGCTGAAGCATCGGTTCCTGTTCGACATTGCCTGATGGCACCGCGCGGAGCGACGCTGGAGGGACTGCGCAGCGCAGCCAGTCATCCCGTCGCACTCGCCCAGTGCAATCGTTTCTTCGAGCAGCATCCGTGGATCAAGTCGACCAAATCCTTCGACACCGGCGGTGCCGCTCGCGAAGTCGCCGAGAGTGGCGACGTGACACAGGGCGCAATTGCGAGCCGCGCCGCCGCTGAGCGTTATGGATTGGCCGTGCTCGAGGAAGGAGTCCAGGATGTTCGCGACAACTACACGCGGTTCGTTGCGGCGGTATCCAACGAATCGCGCCTTTGGCGACGCACTCACGCGATTCGCGGCGCCACGACAGTGGAGCACGACGATCCGCGCCACATCTACGACGCGACCCGCGAGCTCCTTGAGGCAATCGTCGAGCGCAACTGGCTCGAGGTCGACGAGATCATCTCCGTCTGGTTCACCGTCACGCCCGACCTGACAACCGCATTCCCCGCGCTCGCCGCGCGCGAGATGGGTTGGGTCGACATCCCGTTGTTGTGCGCGAGCGAGATCCCCGTACCTGATGCGATGGGCCACGTCGTGCGCGTGCTAATGGAGGTGGAGCTCCACGCTCCGCGCAAACTGGAGAATCACGTTTACCTGAGAGAGGCTGTGCGGCTGAGGCCGGATCTGCACTCCGCGTGATTGCGGACTGAGGTCAACAGCGGCAGCCCGCGCTGGTAGCTGATAGCAGCTAGCTATTGGCGATTGGCTGCAGGCAAAGGGACAGACCTCATTGCATAAACGCGAACAGATCGCGTTTCCTCTGTGAGGTCGCGACCTGTCCCGTCGCTTGCAGCGATCAGCTATCAGCTTGCTGCTATCAGCTACCAGCGCGTGCAATCCGCTGTTGTCCTCAGTTCGCAGCGACACCGTGCACCTGATCGTTCACACCCCTCATAAACATCGGGAATTCAGGGTATCACCTGTGCGTTCGCGCAGCCAGCAGTGCGTATCTTGCATCGGGTTTCACCCCGGGCCAGCTCGCAACTCGCAGCAGGTTCGCAACTCTCAATTAGCTCGAAACTCGGACTGATCCGTTGGTTCGCAGCTCGCAATTCAAAAACTGAAACGATGTACAAGTTAGAGGGAGATCCGTCTCCCCTCGGCGATTTCACCACTCGCCCCCGCGTCATCACCATCAGCGTGATGGCAATCATCATCGGCATCATCAGCGCATACGTTGCCCTCGCGCTACTCAAGCTGATCGGCCTCTTCACCAATCTTTTCTTCTTTCAGCGCTTCAGCACAGCGCTGATCACGCCTGAGGGTCATCACCTCGGCCCATTCGTCATTGTCGTCCCCATCATCGGCGCGTTGATCATCGGCTTTATGGCGCGCTATGGATCGGAGCGAATTCGCGGCCACGGCATTCCAGAAGCGATCGAGGCGATACTCATCAATGGCAGTCGCGTCGATCCCAAAGTCGCGGTGCTGAAGCCGATCTCGTCCGCAATCTCGATTGGATCCGGCGGTCCGTTCGGCGCGGAAGGCCCGATCATCATGACCGGTGGCGCGTTCGGCTCGCTGATCGCGCAGTTCTTCCATTTGACCAGCGCTGAGCGAAAGACACTGCTCGTCGCCGGTGCTGCTGCCGGAATGTCGGCGACGTTTGCCGCACCAGTCGCGTCGGTGCTGCTCGCTGTCGAGCTGCTGCTGTTCGAATGGAAACCGCGCAGCATGATCCCAGTCTCGCTGGCCGCCGCGGCTGCTGCCGTAGCGCGTCGCTACATCATGGGAATGGGACCGTTGTTCCCCGTCACTCCGCATCCGGCATTCATCGGCCCGACTGGTATCGCAGGTTGTGTTGCCGCCGGCATTCTCGCCGGCGCGCTGAGCGGTTTGCTCACCCTCGCCGTGTACGCCGCTGAAGACGCGTTTGCGAAACTGCCGATCCATTGGATGTGGTGGCCGGCAATCGGCGGTCTCGTCATCGGCATCGGTGGCTACATCTGTCCGCAGGCGCTCGGCGTCGGCTACGACATCATTGGCGCCGAGCTGCAAGGCACGATCGCACTGAAGCTGATCGTGATGATTCTGATCGTAAAATCCATCATCTGGTCAGTCTCACTCGGCTCCGGTACGTCGGGCGGCGTGCTCGCTCCACTGCTCATGATGGGCGGCGCGCTCGGCGGCATCGAATCACTCGTGCTGCCCAACGAGGGCGCAGGTTTCTGGGCGCTCGTCAGCATGGGAGCGATCCTCGGTGGCACTATGCGCTCGCCGTTCACGGGCGTGGTGTTCGTGCTCGAGCTCACCCATGACGTCAACATGCTGCTGCCGCTGCTTGTCGCGGTGACACTCGCGCATGGCTTCACGGTCATCTTCCTGCGCCGTTCGATTCTTACCGAGAAAGTTGCACGCCGTGGATTCCACCTCAGTCGCGAGTACGCGGTCGATCCGCTGGAGATTCTGTTCGCGAAAGAGGTAATGCATCCGAACGTCGTCGCGCTCTCGACATCGGCCACGTTCGATTCGCTCAAAGAAGCCCTCGCGATCGACCCCAAGAAAGGGCCGCAACGGCTCTTCCCGGTTGTCGACGAATCGCGAAGCCTGCTCGGTGTCGTCACTCGCGTTGATTTGCAGCGAGTCGTCGATAGCGGCGCCGCGAACGCCGGTGGAGAGCTATTGAAGGTGATTCGCGCGACACCGACGGTGGCGCATCCCGACGAGCCACTGCGCGTCGTCGTGCATCGAATGGCGCACACTGGTCTCACGCGCTTCCCCGTCATCGAGCGCGAGAACGGTCAGCAATTTCTCGGATTGATCGAGCTGGACGATCTGCTGCGTGCGCGTGCGCTCAACCTCGAGGCAGAACGGAGACGCGAGCGCGTCTTCAAGTTCCCGCTGGTGCTGCCGTTCGGTCGGAAACCCGCGTAGCAGTTTGACGGCCGGCGTAAAGTGCCGGCCGTTGTCTTAATGGGACTGGGAAGCTGTCGAGTCGACCCACGCTCGAATGCGCGTGTCGAGTACGTCGAGCGGCAACGCGCCCTGACTGAGCACCTGGTCGTGAAAGCTGCGAATGTCGAATCGCGATCCCAGTTTCTGCTGCGCGTATGCGCGTAGTGCTTTGATCTCCAGCTCGCCACTCTTGTAAGCGAGCGCCTGCGCCGGCATCACGATATAGCGGTCGACTTCCTGGACGATGTCCTGTTCGGTCTTCGCGCTGTTGGCCTTGAAGTAATCGATCGCCTGCTGGCGGGTCCAGCCGAGTGAGTGGATTCCAGTATCGATGACGAGTCGAATCGCGCGCCACATCTCGTAGGTGAGCTGACCGAACTTCGAGTACGGATCCTTGTACAGCCCGAGCTCGGGGCCGAGGCTCTCCGAGTAGAGACCCCAGCCTTCGACGAAGGCAGTGTAGCCGCCATAGCGACGGAAGTTGGGAATTCCTTCCAGCTCCTGAGCCAGCGCGATCTGCAGATGGTGGCCAGGTACTGACTCGTGCGCGCTCAGTACTTCCATCTCCCAGATCGGCCGCGCGTCGAGCTTGTAAGTGTTGACCATGAATTGCCCGGCGCGACCTGAGGCTACCGAGCCAGGCTGGTAGTACGCGGTGGTTTGCGACGGCGCCGAGTAGGATGGGATTGTCGAGACGCCGTAGGTGAGGCGCGGCAAGCGGCCGAACATCTTCGGCAGCTCGGGGTCGATGCGTTTCACGACGTCGCGATAGCCGCGTACGAGCGACGCCGAATCCTTGTAGAAGAATTTCGGATCGGTGCGCAGCATCGTTACGAACGCGTTGAAATCGCCGGTGAATCCAGTAGCGGCGATCAGGCTGTCCATCTGCCCGCGAATCCGCTTCACCTCTGACAAACCAAGGTCGTGGATCTGCTGCGGTGTCCGTGTCGTGGTGGTCTGCACCTTCACGTTGTATGCGTACCACGCGGCACCGTCGGGCAGCGCGCTCATCCCGATACTTTGTCTGGTGTGCGGTATGTACGCCGTCACCAGATAGCGGTGCAGCCGCTGGAACGCCGGCCGATCGAGCTCGGCATAGACCTTCTGCGCTTCGGCGGTGAGGCGTGCCTGTTCCTTCTGCGATATGCCGACCGGGAAATGCGTGAACGGCGCCAACAGCGCGCTCGATAAAGGCTCGTCGGGAATCAGATTCTCGACCTGCGCCGGTACATCGCGCAGAGTGATGCGCGGCGGCGTGACACCACGCTTGAGACCGCTGTCGAGCAACGCAATGGTTTGATCGACGACCGCGGGCAGCGCGCGAAGCCGCGCAAGGATGTTCTCGTAGTCGTTGACCGTTGCCTGCGGTGCTGATTCGAGAGTCGATGCGAGATACTGCGGTCCATTCCGCTGATCGACCTGCAGCAATTCGCCGGGGAAGCGTTGACCTTCGAGCGATTCGTCGAAACCGCGCTTCATGATGTCGTAGCTCAGTTGATCCGCTGCGTTCAAGTGCGAGCGATCGACCGCACGAAGCGTGTTGAGCTCAGTCCTGACCATCGCGCGTTGCGCTCTGATGGCGGGCACTGACAGATCAGTCCACCGATCATTCTGACCCGGATACCCGGTGTACGTCGCGTACTCGGGGAAGGTGACGTTCGCGTATTCCCAGTCGAGATCGAGCAGCTGGTGGAATCGCGCGCTGTCGGTGAGACCGCTCGCCGTCGCCAGTGTGGTAAACCGTTTCTCGAACGCCGCCGTCGTTTGTGCGCCTGCTCTGCCGGCAACGAAGAGCACGACTATCACCGCGATTACAGAGCGCTTCGACAGGGTCATAGCGGCTCGAATATGTGCTTGCTGCGCGAGGGCAGCAACGTGCGGTATCGAACAATCGAAGTCCCCTTACATCGACCGCGGCCTTTGCGGATTATGGGGCGTGACGCAGATCATTTTTATCTACGGACGCCCCGGCGTCGGCAAGCTTACCGTCGCCGAGCATTTGACCAACGAGACTGGCTACAGTCTGCTGCACAATCACGCCGTCGTTGATCTGGCGACGTCGCTGTTCCCGTTCGGCACTCCGGCATTCGTCAGCCTGCGCGAAATCCTGTGGCATACCTGCGTCGACGCCGCGCTCAAGGCCAAGGCTGGCGGCGTCATCATGACCTTCGCCCCCGAAGCGACCGTCACCGACAACTTCATCCCAGCGCTCCAGAAGCGCGTTCTGGCGGGACTCGGCACCCTCCACTTCATCGAGCTCACATGCAGCAGCGAGGAATTGGAGAAGCGCATTCAGTCAGAGCCGCGGGAGCGCTTCGGCAAGCTGCGCGACGTCTACAAGTTCCGGAAACTGGACGAGGCCGGCACCTTTGCGAAACCGAAGATGCCGACCCCGGAGCTGGTCGTTGATACTACCAGTCAACCCCCACTCGAATCAGCGCGTACGATCGCGCGCCACCTGCGCCAGCGTCAGCCGTGATGCTCTGAGTGATCGTCCTCGCCCGAGTGATCGTCGTCCTCGAAGGCGTGGAACGAGCGGCGAATGTTATCCTCGATCTGCGACAACGCCTCACTGCCCGCCGTCGCCGAACCAGGATCGATCGCGTTGCCGTTACGATCGAGGAACCACTTCGCGACATCGAGGCTAACCGTCGCATTCGTGGTGGTCGCGTCGATCACCAGCGGTGGATCGAATTCCATTTCCAGACCCGACCGCACTGCTGATGTGAACACGAACGGAGTGCCTTTGTATGTACCCTCAACGCGGACACTCTTGCCCGCGAGGTTCGGGTTGGCGGTGTTGAATGCAGTCGCATTGTCACGCGCCGGCTCGAGCTTCGCCTCCAGCTTGCGGTAGGTCCCCGGCGTCAGCGGCACCGACAGCACCGTGTGCGCGGCGGCATCAACCGGAATGTCGACGAGCACAGGATCGCGCGATACATCCTCGCATTCCTGACCGACGTCAGCGTGATCGTTGCCACTATCCTCGATCTCGGCGACGCAGCTGGTGTTATCACCTTCGTTGAGCTCGATCTTGTCGACTACGACCTGGACCTTGCTCAACACCATCTCGTTGTTCGCGCCGACGGTGATGTCGGGCGAAATGCGCATTCCGGTCGCCGCAACGGCCGATGCGTTATTGGTAGTAAAAGAGAGCTGAACGCTTTTCTTGTTGGTGCCCGTGAGATCACTGCTGCAAGCCGCGAGTGTGTACAGCGCCGCAAAAATCAGGGGCGTCGCGACGGAAGTCCGTGCTGTCATCCTTCCTCCTTTTCGATTAGCGCAAGCCTTAGCGAGCAATTGTTGCCGCCTGCACTGGAATGACTCTCGGCTCCGCTCGGACCCTACTTAGTTTGCGGTAGTCGACGCCTTTTGATCGGTGAAATGCGGGGTTCGCGTGCCAGGAGGGAGGAATCAATGCACGGTGTGGCGCGCGGTACTCACATGTCGTTTGCAGATCCGTGCCGCTGCGACATCACGGACGGTAAAGATTCGTTGCAACGATTTGTTGTAGAAGAACTTGCCAGCATCATCTCTGAATAACCGGTATCAAAAGACTCAGGTGGCCCGTCATTCCAGTGGTACGGTCAGCGTGCCACAACCTCTCCTGGAGCACACATGACACCCAACAAAAAGGGATTTACGCTCATCGAGCTGCTGATCGTCGTCGTGATTATCGGTATTCTGGCGGCGATCGCAATTCCCAAGTTCTCCAATACCAAAGAGAAGGCGTACGTTGCGGCGATGAAGTCCGATCTGCGCAACCTCGCTACATATGAAGAGCAGTACGCAGCCGACAACAACGGCGCGTACTTCGGCGGCACCGCGACTTCAGCGGCGCCGCTTCAGGGCTTCAGCCCGTCGCAGAACGTGACGATCACCGTCACCAACATCGCCGGCCCGCCACCGAGCTGGACCGCCAGCGCGGTTCACTCGCAAACTGCGAAAACGTGCGACAGCAACATCACCGCGCAGGGAGTCATTACCTGCACCTGATCGCGCCATGCCTATTGAGAATAACAAAAGGTAGGCAGGGAACAGAGAGGCTCAGGTTGTAGGACGCAGCGTACGAACGCGGCATTCTGGAGTAACCCGCTCCGAATGCAAAGCGCAACGCTGTGGACTTCGACCTGAGCTTCTCTGCATCCTGCCTACCTTTTGTTAGCTCGCAGTCCGCCCCCGTAACAAACCAGTGGCGCCGACGCTCTCCCTAGCGTAGCATTCCCCCACCAAACCCCTGTTTCCGGCGTCACCCTCCAGTCACCTGGTCAGTCTTCGCCTGCCCGCAATCGACCAAGCCAGACCATTGTGAAAAAGAAGACGCCGCGCAAATCGACCAGTAAGGCTGCACCCGCGAAGAAGCGTGTGTCAGTGAAGAAGCCGGCAAAGGCCAAGGCTGCGCGCGGACCCAAGCTGAATGAGTGGGCGAAATCGCTCGCGCGCAAAGCCCGTGAACTCGATCGGCGCTCCGCCCAGCTCGAACGCGCCGAGGAGATCAATCGCGCGGTGCTACAGAGTTTCGGCGAGCCGTTGGTGATGCACGACGCCGACTGGCGCTTCCAGTACATCAACGACGCGGCGATGGAGATGTTCCGCACATCGAAACACCATCTGCCGACGTCGTTGATCGGTCAAAGCCTGTGGGCGCTCTATCCCGACATTATCGACACCGACTTCGGCATCCACCTCCGGCGCGCAATGACCGAGCGGGTACCGGTCAGCTTCGAGGCCTACTATCCCGAGCGCGGCGAATGGTCCGACTTGCGCTGCTACCCTGTTCCGGACGGCGGCATCATCACCGTTTGGAAAAACATCACCGCCCGACGCCAGGCCGAAGAGGCCCAACGTTATCTCGCGGAGGCGAGCGCCATACTCGGCAGCTCGCTCAACTACGAGGCGACTCTCGCGTCACTCGCGCGCCTCGTAATTCCCGATCTCGCCGACTGGGTCAGAGTCGACATGCTACAGGACGACGGCTCGGTGCGAGTGCTGGCCGTTGCGCATACCGATCCGGAAAAAGTGCGGTGGGCGCAGGAGTTGGCGACGAAATACCCGCCCAACATGTCGGACACCGCCGGCCTGCCCAATGTTCTTCGCACTGGCAAGGCCGAGATCTATCCGGAGATCACCGAGGAGATGCTGGCGGCCGGTGTCGCCGACCCCGAGTACCTGGCGCTGCTCAAGACCGTTCAGTTCCGCGGCGTCATCATCGCCCCGATCATCTCGTCGCGCGGAACGCTTGGCGCGCTCACCCTCGTCTCCGCTGAATCAAGGCGACACTACACCGCCAACGACGTCGCTCTCGCCGTCGAGCTCGGTCGCCGCGCCGGCATGGCTGTCGAGAATGCACGCATTCACAGCGCGGAGCAGCAGGCACGTGCCGTCGCCGTTGCCGCGCAAAAAGCAGCGGAGGAAGCGAGCAACGCCAAGTCGCACTTCCTCGCCATCATGAGTCACGAGCTGCGCACACCCCTCAACGCGATCGCGGGATATGTCGATCTGATGCTCGCCGAAGTGCAAGGCCCGCTCACCGAGCAGCAGGCAGATGCGTTGAATCGCGTCAAGCGATCGCAGCACGCGTTGCTGGTGTTGATCAACAACGTGCTGAACTTCGTGAAAGTCGACGCCGGCCACATTGAGATGCACATCGTCGATGCTCCGGCCTCTGACATCGTGCGCGCCGTCGAGCCGCTCGTCGTGCCACAGCTGGAAGCGCGCGGCCTGCGCTACAACTTCCAGTGCAACAACGGCGCGCGCGTGCTCTCCGATCCGGAAAAGACCCAGCAGATCCTGCTCAATCTGATCAGCAACGCAATCAAATTCACGGAGCCGGGTGGCGAAGTCACCCTCGATTGCGACGGCGACCACCGCCACGTGCATTTCGAGGTCGCTGACACCGGCGCCGGGATTCCGCCCGACAAGCAGAGCGCGATCTTCGAGCCCTTCGTCCAGCTCGATCGCACCCTGAGCAGCGGTCACGAGGGCATCGGGCTCGGCCTCGCCATCAGTCGCGATCTCGCGCGCCAGATGGACGGCAAGCTCACCGTGAAGAGTCAGCCCGGCAAAGGCTCACGCTTCACTCTGACACTCCCCGCGTCGAAGGCGAAGTAGCTACTGATTGAAATCAAACGCGGCCGTCATGTCATTGGCAGCCGCGTCGCGTGAGCCGAGTGGCTTCAGACCGAACCGCTCTTCGATCAGCGCCAGAATCGAGCTCGTGTCGTATCGAGTGTGATCGACGAAGTTGTGCTTCGCGTACTTCGAGATGACGATGGTCGGCACACGCGCGCCCGGTCCCCAGCGATCGATTTTCGGCGGTGACTGATGATCCCAGAACCCGCCATTCTCGTCGTACGTGATAATCACTGCAGTCGATTGCCATTCGGCCGATGATCGCAGCGCATTCAGCAGCTCCACCACGTGCTGCTCACCGCTCAACACGTTGCTGTAGCCGGGATGCTCGTTGACTTCACCGAGTGGCTTCACGAATGAGACTGCCGGTAGTTTGCCGGCGCGCGCGGCCGCGATGAATTCGGTTTCGTCCTTGAGATGCTGCGCACGACCCGGAGTGCCGTCGGCATAGTTGGCGAAATACGCGAACGGCTGATGGTGAAACTGGAACAGCTTGTCGGGATGGCCCTGGACGGCATGGTCCCAGCCGCCGGAATACCACGCCCACGATATCTGCTTCTCCGACAGCCGATCGCCGATCGTCGGCATCGTTTGATTGGGTACAAGCGTCGCACGCGATGCGTTCGACGGATGCGGTGAGTTCACTGTGAACGCAGTGTTGACGACGAAGCCGTCCGGCGTCACCGCGCCGTCCCTCACCATGTAGCCGCGACTATCCAGCTGTGCCTTCATCGACGATGGCGCGTTTGGAAACCGCGGCGCCTGCAACGAGACGAAGAAGATGTGATTCAGGAAGGACCCACCAAACGCGGCGTGAAAGAAGTTGTCGCACAGGGTGTT
>DASTGU010000128.1:0-2992 GCA_035718845.1 Gemmatimonadaceae bacterium
AGTGAGATGATACACACCCGGCGAGTTCGGCACTCGCCAATTCACCGCTGCATACCCACCGCCTGAAACCGGACTTTGCGGATCGATGGCTTCAGCGTTGGTAACGACGTCCAGTTGCGTTGCTGCTCCTGGAGTCTCGCCCAGTGGGCCGAGTGCGGCGTTTCCATCGACGGCAGTAAAGTGCACGCTCATTCCGGAAAGTCCAACAGAGTTCTCATGCTGGCCGTCATGATGATCGCTTCCCGTGATCCTGACGTACGCCTGGATGGTGTCGCCGGGATTAGCGTTGAGATCCGTCGAGCCCACTGGCTGAATAGTCGCCGCAAGCGCTGGTCCAACATTGCTGAACGCGGTAGCGATTCCGCCGAGGCCGAGATCCACCGCATACGCAGTCTTAACTCCGAGCAACGAGCCGACGCCCGATTTGATTCTGCGCCAACCTGCGCTAGCGAACTGATACAGTCCGCGCGTTTGGTTCGAGCCGATCACCGGGGTAGTGGAGCAATTTCGCGTTGCCGCGGAGAGAAGTCCGGCGTCGCTTGCATCGGCGAGCGCGTGCGGCGGCTCATTCGGTCCCGACGCATACATCTCAGCGAATTTCTCGCGCGGATCGCCGCTGTTCTGCAATGAATAGCACACTGCTACCGTGACTGGCACAGCGAACTGTGTTCCGCTCTCGTCGATCGCAGCGAGATGCGGCGTCGTCGTGAAATTGAAGCAGCCAGGGAATTGTTGCAGCGGCAATCCGACGTGACACGGCTTCGTCGATGTGCCTGTAACTGGGTCCGTGGTGCCGATGTCGACCTGGGCGATTGTCACCACGACGTTCTGCGGTCCATTCGCGGGGAGCCAGCCGTTCGGGAATTTCGCGCCGGCAATTGCGCCACCGCCGCCGTCTGCCGTAACGACCTGAAATCCACCTGGACTCGAGTTCGAGATCGTCGTCGAGACGCACAGGCTCGCATTTCCGCAGAGCGCGGACCCACCGCCGTTCTCGACGCGGAATGGAATCGGCAGCATCACGTCGTCGACCAGCTGAATGACCTGGCCCGTCAACGTGTACTTCCACTGAAAGATGTTCGACATCGGATCGACGTCGGCAACGCCGAGTGGCTCGCCGGCGCCATCGATGAGGACTTTGATGCGGTAGTACTTGTTGACGTTGAGGTTCGACTGACGCGTGTCCCACAACACGTAGTAGAAACCGTCGGGTGGGAGATTGTTCGCGGTCCACCAGCCGCTCTGCTTCAGCGGCAGGTTGACGAGATTCACGCTGCCGGCCGGAAAAGTTTTGATCGGCGCACCGGCGACGCAGCCGGTTGTCGCCGTCGGCAATCCCTGCGCGTTGAGATTCTCTGCTTTGAGCTCGCAGATCTCGATCTTGAGCGCTGATCGCAAAGTGTTGTTGAACTTTCCGATCTCGAAATCGGGATTGTTGAGCGGCAGCGGAACCATCGGCGGCAGGAAAAAGAAATCCTTGTTGCCGCCGTGCGCGCCGTCGCTGATGATTTTTGATGGATCCGGTGGAGCGGCCAGCTGCGTCGGAGTGTTAGCGTCTCTGCATGCAGCGGTGAGCAGCAGGACAGAAATGCTGAGCAGTCTCGCCTTCATGATTTGTGTCTCCGACGGCCAGGTTTGGGGTTAACTCGCCAAAAAAGGATGTTTGGAGCGGCCCCACTTTAAATGTTTACGGAAACCTGTCAATAGCGTTTGTTTGCATCGCTGTGTCGCAGCCGCGCGACAACGAGGGAACACTTAAGCCCTTCAAGCGCGCCGTTAGTTTCGTCTAGCGGCTGGCAATAAACATCCATATAGTAGGCGCCCGGAGTAGTCTCCCCGCGACTTTCTCCCGACGAGGAATGCCTACATCTCTCGAAAGGCTGCGCACAGCCATCGCTGATCGCTACGAGATCAAGCGAGAGCTTGGTCACGGTGCCATGGCAACCGTGTATCTCGCGCGCGATCTGAAACACGATCGCGAAGTCGCCGTCAAAGTCCTGCGCGACGACGTCGGGTTCGCGCTGGGCGCGGAGAGATTCAAGCGGGAGATCGAGCTCGTCACGCATCTCAGTCATCCGCACATCCTGCCGATCTACGATTCGGGGCAGGCGGATGGCGAGTTGTTCTACGTGATGCCGTACGTCGAGGGCGAATCGCTTCGCGCCAAACTGAATCGCGAGCGACAGCTATCCATCGACGAAGCGCTGCGCATCACCTGCGAAGTGGCGAGTGCGCTCGACCACTCGCACCGACACGGCATCATTCACCGCGACATCAAGCCGGAAAATATTCTGCTGGAGGACGGACAGGCGCTGCTCGCCGATTTCGGCATCGCGCGCGCCTCTTCTCTTAGCGGAGAGAAGTTGACGAGCACCGGCGTCTCGCTCGGCACGCCGACCTATATGAGTCCCGAGCAGGGGATGGCCGATCCCAACATCGATGCGCGCAGCGACATCTACAGTCTTGGCTGCGTGCTATATGAAATGCTCGCAGGGCAGCCTCCCTTCACGGGGAACACGACCCAGGCATTGATTGCGCGGCATTCGCTCGACCAGGTGCCATCCCTCAGCGTAGTGCGCAATTCCGTCCCCGAAGAAGTCGAAGACGCGATCCTCGTCGCGCTCGAGAAAGTTCCCGCCGATCGATTCAGCACAGCGCATGAATTCGCGGACGCGCTGCGCGCGAGTCATGGGAGCGGAATGCATACGGTGAGGCGGACCGGACAGCGCACGCGGCAGGCAGTGCGCCCCCGCAGGAACTGGCGTGCAGTCGCCGCAATCACTGCAGGCGCGCTACTGGTGTTGAGCGGTGGAGCGTGGGCGAGCAAGGAATTCCTGATGAAGAACCGCCCAGCGCTCGGGCTGCGACTGAGACCCGAGCGGATTGCTGTTCTTTACTTCAAGGATCTGAGCACTGACAAGAAGCTCGGCTACCTGGCCAATGGTCTGACTGAATCGCTGATCTCCGATCTCGACAAGGTGAGCGCGCTCGA
>DASTGU010000129.1:0-9129 GCA_035718845.1 Gemmatimonadaceae bacterium
GGTACCGCGGCCAGTGATCGAGAACACGTCTTCAACAGGCATCAGGAACGGCTTATCGGTCTCACGCTTGGGCTGCGGGATGTAGGAATCCAGAGCATCCATCAGCTCGCCGATCTTCTTGCCGTACTCAGAGTTGGGATCTCCCGACTCCAGAGCCTTGAGCGCACTTCCCTTGATGATCGGAGTGTCGTCGCCCGGGAAGTCGTACGAGCTAAGGAGCTCGCGCACTTCCAGCTCGACCAGGTCCAGAAGCTCGGGATCGTCCACCATGTCCACCTTGTTCATGAAAACAACGATGTAGGGGACGTTCACCTGCTTGGCCAAGAGGATGTGCTCTCTCGTCTGGGGCATCGGACCATCTGCCGCACTCACCACGAGAATCGCCCCGTCCATCTGAGCGGCACCCGTGATCATGTTCTTCACATAGTCGGCGTGGCCCGGGCAGTCGACGTGCGCGTAGTGTCTCTTCTCCGACTCGTACTCGACGTGCGCGGTAGCGATCGTGATACCGCGCTCACGCTCCTCAGGAGCCTTGTCGATCTGATCGAACGCCACCGACTGGGCCAGGCCCTTCTTCGCCTGGATCGCCGTGATGGCTGCGGTCAAAGTGGTCTTACCATGATCGACGTGACCGATCGTTCCGACGTTCACGTGCGGCTTCGTGCGCTCGAATTTGGCTTTGCTCATTTCGTCCTCAAACGTGTTACGTGTTATCGCAAGCTCGCGATCGGGATTGAACCGATGACCTCACCCTTACCAAGGGTGTGCTCTACCAACTGAGCTACGCGAGCGGCTTGTTGACCCGGACACTTCTACTGCAACTGCGCCTTCAAAACCTGACCTGCAGAGCGGGAGACGGGACTCGAACCCGCGACATCAAGCTTGGAAGGCTAGCGCTCTACCAACTGAGCTACTCCCGCGATGAGTTGCTTTTCGAATTGCGAACCTGACTGCGCACTGCGGGCGATCGGCACTGCTGACTGCTGACAACTGCAGTCCAATAAAAAAATCCTGACCCCTCATTTCGATGGTGGGGGAAGGATTCGAACCTTCGAAGGCATAAGCCGGCAGATTTACAGTCTGCTCCTTTTGGCCACTCAGGAACCCCACCGATTCGCCAATTTGTCGCCGACGGACCCGGCAGAGCTGACGGCGAGAATCGAACTCGCAACCTGCTGATTACAAATCAGCTGCTCTGCCAATTGAGCTACGTCAGCAACAAACAGCGATTTTCATCGCAAGCCAAGTAGAATAGCCAACTTAGAGTACTCAGTCAACGGCGGGAGGCGAGAGGCGAGAGGCGAGAGGCGGGAGGCGAGAGGCGAGAGGCGGGAGGCGGGAGGCGGGAGGCGAGAGGCGAGAGGCGAGAGGCGGTGAGCGGTGAGCGGTGAGCGGTGAGCAGCTTTAACCGTTGGAGTCTTCGCTCGTCGCGGCTTCGACGAGGGTGCGTGAGCGGTGAGCTGCCCGCAAGCGGGCGTAGCACACCCAGATCATCAGCAGGACCAGCGGCACCAGCAGGAAGCCGATCGAGAAACCAGACAATATCGATCCCACCGAAAGCGCGACCGTTCCGATCCCCTCGGCGACAACGCGCCAGCGCGATTTCCAGAGAATCGCCGGCAGTCCGCAGAAAAGAATCGCAACGGTAAACGCGGCGGCAAGCGGTGGAAAATCGGGTCGAACCGAGCGGAATGACTCGATCAGCCCGAGAATGCCGAGCGCCGCAACGCCTCCGCAAAGGCCGACGGCTGCCGCCTCGACGAAGCCGGCGTCGTGCCGCGTTCTTGGATTGCGCAGGAGAAATCGGACGGCAGTGAACAAGCCCACCACAATTCCTGCAATTCCCACCGGCAGCACCAATAGCTGCATGAACCGCGCGATGCCTAACGCACCTTCTTCCATTTCGTCCCCTGCGGCGTGTCTTCGATTGCCACGCCCTTCGATTCGAGCTCGGCGCGAATTGCATCAGCGGCGGCAAACTCGCGACGAGACCGCGCTTCCTTCCGCGCCGTCAATTTGTCCTCCACCCACCGCGCCAGCTCTGGATCCGGTCCAGTCGCTTCCGGAACGATGTCGAGCACCGAATTGATTCGCGCGAACACTTCGCGCGCCCGCTCCAACGCTCGCTTGTCGACGCCGAGCTTATCGAGCTCGGCGTTGGCCCTGCGTACAAAAGTGAATAGCGCGCCGACCGCCGCCGGCGCATTCAGATCGTCGAACAGCGCCGCAGTCACGTCGGCGTCGGCGGCATCGGCAATCTTCTCGAGCTCCGCCGTCGCAGCCTTGGCCTCCTTCAATCTCTCGGCGAAATCGCCGATGCGCCGCACTCCTTCCATCGAAGCTTCGAGCGCATCGGCCGACATGTTCAGCTGCTTGCGATAGTGCGTCGAAAAAACGAAATGCCTGAACGCCGCCGCCGGTACTCCCTGCTCGCGCAGATCCTGAACAGTGGCGACGTTGCCAAGACGTTTCGCCATCTTGGCGCCTTCGGTGAGCAGAAACTCGCCGTGCGCCCAGAATCGCGAGAACTGCTTTCCCGTCGCGCCTTCCGACTGCGCGATCTCGTCTTCGTGATGCGGGAAAATCAGATCGACACCTCCAGTGTGCACATCGAGCGTCTCGCCGAGGTATTTCATCGCCATCGCCGAGCACTCCAGATGCCAGCCAGGGCGACCGCGTCCCCATGGTGAATCCCAGGCAGCTCCGGTGGTTTCGTCTTCGGGCTTCGCTGCTTTCCACAGCGCGAAGTCCTGGGCGTTCTCCTTTGAGTAATCGTCCTGGGCCACGCGCGCGCCTGCTTTCACCTCGCGCGTGTCGAGCCGCGAGAGCTTCCCGTAGTCTTTGAACTTGTCGATCGCGTAGTAGATCGTTCCGTCGTCGGCTTTGTACGCAAGCTTGCGATCCATCAACCTTCTGACGATGTCGATCATCTCCGGGATATGATCGGTCGCCTTGGGATATAGCTCCGCGTCCTGAATGCGCAAAAATTTTCTATCGCCGTGAAAAATCTCGGTGATCGGCTCCGTCGCCTGTTTGATGTTCACACCGTGCTCAGCGGACGACTTGATGATCTTGTCGTCGACGTCGGTGAGATTCATGACCTGATAGACTTTCCAGCCTCGCAGTGCGATCACGCGCCGCAACAAATCGCCGAAGAGAAATGTGCGGAAGTTGCCGAGGTGCGCCGGCCGATAGACGGTGGGACCGCAGGAATAGAAGCGAACCGTTTCGCCATCGGAGGGCGCGAATGGTTCGACTTTGCGGGTAAGAGTGTTGTAGAGGCGGAATTCGGGTTGCGCCATGAGCGGATGAAATGATTAGGCGCCTGTAAGATGTAACATCTGCGAGTTCCGGGCTAACTGCTCCGTGGTGCGGGCTAACAAATCAGTCCGAGTTGCCAGCTAGTTACGAGTTACGATCTAAGTCCGAGTTTCGATCTGAGTCCGAGTTACGAGCTAGCTCGCACAACTGATTGGTTGTTACTGCTCGGCGACTCTCTTGGGCGGCGGGTTGTTGAAAGCCACGTCGGCGTCCTGGAGCCCGAGCCTCAATGGATAACGCGAGGCAGCAACCACTCGCCCTTCGACGAGATTGATGACGCGCGCCGTGATTCGATGCAGCTCCACTGGATTGGGTGCTGCAAGGATGATGGTGACGCTGCGGCGGGAGAGTCTGGTGAGTAGAGAAACGATGTCTCGATCGAAGAGAAGTCCCTCACCGCAAATCGTCTCGTCCAGCAGAATCACGCGTGGCGAGCCGATCAGCGCCTGCGCCAGCCCGAGACGCTGGAGCATTATCGAGGAGAGGTTACTGACCCGACGCGTCGCATGGACGTGCAGCGAAACTTCGCGGAGCGCGGTCTCGACCTGCGCCGAACGGTTCGCGGAGGAAAGGTCGTGCAGCGTCGCGTAGTACTCGAGCGCTTCGCGAACGGTAAGGAAAGAGTAGTACGCGGCGCGCTGAGGAACGTAGGCAAGGCCCGGCGGAACGTGATGACCGGTGATCTGCTCGCCGAACCAGACGATGCTGCCGGCATCCGGACGTACAAGTCCGGCCAGGCAAAGCAGCAAAGTCGTTTTGCCGGCGCCGGGCCTGCCGATGAGACCGATTATTTCGCCGGCGTCAATCTGGAGCGAGACTTCGCGCAGCGCGGGGATGGCGACGCCGCGCGATCCGTTGTGAAAGGTTTTTCTAAGCGATCTGACCGACAGTGCGACGCTCTGCATGCAGATCCTCCGTGGACGTGCTTGCATAGAGTCGCAGACTTACGCATGAGAACGACAATCCTTGTGAGTCGCGCGAAAGCTTTGTGTCCCCGAGTGGCGTGATTCTTTCAACGCCGATCCTGTTGAACAACGGAGCAGACAATGAACCGCAAAGTGTCAACCCTCGCCGTTTCTCTCGTCGTATTAGCTGCCGCCGCCTGTGGGAGTGACACTACGGAGCCACAAAACGCGCTCGTCGGCAGCTACACTGCGTCGCAATGGGTTACGACTGGTACCGGAGGCCAGACCAACCAGATTCTCGCCGGTAGCACTTTGAACCTGACGTTGGCGAACGACGGAACCACATTGGGTCATTTGCATCTCGCCGCCTCGGGTGCAAATCACGCTTTCGATGCGGACATGGCCGGTACGTGGTCGGAATCGAACAACAAGGTCACGATCTCGCAGGCCGCGGATACTTTCGTGCGCAATCTGACTTTCAACGTCGTACCAAACGGAAGCAAATGGTCGTTGAGTGCCGATCAGGTGGTATCCGGGACGCGGATCCAGATCACGCTCGATCAGCTGCTTTTCTCAGCGCTGAGCGCCAACCGATAGAGACGCGCTACGCTGATTTCTTGAGGGGTCGCTTCTCGCCGATCGTGATCAGATCCGCGTCTTATCCCCGCTCATTGATGGCTGAAATCGAATCGCTCCGTGGTGCCTGGGGATGACAGCCCGCGGCACCATGGTTGCTTTGTCCACAGGGCAAAATCCCCGCCGAAGATCTGGCCATTTCCTGGAACGCCCTTCCAGCTGATCTTGAGATCCATTCCGTCGCGCACGTAGGTGACCGCATAGGCGCTGTCCTCAGTCCCCACCAGCACTGAGTTATTGCTCTCGTGGCGGACCTCGTAACGCGCATTGAACACACCCGTTCGGTCGGGGTTCAATGTCAGGCTGCCAATGGTGAGGAATGCCTGATTGACATCTGGAGGCACCAGGGTCGGATCGGCCATCGTTGATGTGTAGCACGCTTCAGCAGTTCCGTTGATCTTCAGTCCGTACGTGCCGTTCACCGTCGACGTGTGATCGGTGGGGACATAAATGTCGAGGCAGCCGAGTAAAACGGCGATCAGCCCAAGCCAAAGTGGTCTCATGATCGGTCTCCTCAGGGCTACGTGGACGCAGTTGCCCTCTTCAAAGTCGTCTTCGTCGCGCTCTCGCGCAAATCCCTGGAAGCTACGCCGACTTTTGAAGCGGCCGCTTTTCTCGAATCGTGATGAGATCGGGCGGCGGCGCTTGCGGGACCAGCACGCCGCCGTCTGGCACCGGCACACGAAGCACGAAGATTCGGTCGCGCGTGCTCTTTCTGAATCCTTTGCCTTCGTAGATGCGGTTGATGAGAATGCGTCGCACGATCACCATCACCGTCACCAGCGTCGGCAGTGCGACCACCAGACCCAGTCCGCCGAGCAGCTTCCCGATCACCAGCACCGAGATGATCGTGAGCACGGGCGGCATGTCGATCTTTTTCGACATTACCAGCGGCGAAACGATGTTGCCTTCGATGAGGTGAATGACTACGCCGAGTAGGAGGACGTAGATCGCGCGGGTCCCGCCTCCGGGTCCACCGAGCACGAAGAGGGCTGGCAAGGTCGTCGAGAGCAGCGTCCCGAAGAAAGGAATGACGGCGACAAGGCCGGTAAAGACGCCGAAGGTCAGCCAGTACGGAACGTTGAGGATGTAGAGCCCGGCAGCGGTGAGCGCTGCGAGCACCGTCATCGTCAGCAGCTGACCGACGATGTAGGCACGGAGCGCATCTGCCAGGTCACGCAGCACGTCGCGAACCAGATCGCGATGGATCGGCGGGAAGAGCGCGATCAGCCATTCGCGATACACACCGGGCTGCAGGGCGAGATAGATGCTCATCACGCCGACGGCGAAGCAATCGATCAACACGTGCACGAAGCCGAAGACGCGCGGGACGACGCTCTGCGCCTGTTGCGATACCTGATCGTAGACCGCGCTGATCAGCGGGTGCTCGCCTGGCTTCCATACGTCGCGCATCGCCGGGAAGCGAGCAACGAATTTGTCGATGCCACTTTCCCAGGTCTCGATGTACTTGGGCAGAACCACGATCAGCGCGCGGGTCTGCTCGACGACCGGCGGCAGCAGGATCGCGAACAGTCCAAAGAGGAGTGCGCCCGATCCAACTACCGAGAGAAAGAATGCGAGACGCGGTGGTACATGTCCGCGCTCGACGAGCAGATCTCTCACCGCTCCCAGATAGAGCGAGAGGATGATCGCGATGAACAGCAGCAGGAATACATCGGCGGTGGCGCCGAGCATCCATAAGAGCAGGAAAGTCAGAATCACGCCCGCCAGAACGGGGGCGACTTTGACCCTCGACGCCGGTACCGCCGCGCTAGCCAATGCTACTTCTTGTCGTCGTGAATCTCTTCGACTTCGACCGCTTCCTCTTCGTGCTGCTGCCCGCCGGAGCCAAGCACCTTGTTGGACGCGGGCGCCCCGGGAAGCACTCCCATCTTTTGCTTGAGCTGAATCAGCAGCATCTCGGCGGACTGATTGCTGCCCGCGGCCTCGAGGCGTTTGAAGTCGTTCGAGAGTTTGTCGCCAGAGAATTCTTCTTCGATCTGGGCGCTGGCGAGAATCTTTCGCTCGTTCGATTCGATTTTTTCTTCCATTCGCGCGAAAGCCTCGAATGCCGACTTCTCCGAGATGTGGGACATCGTCTCGTTGATGCGCTTCATGGCATCAGCGCGGCGCTGCTTGGCGAGGAGCAGATTCTTCTTGCGATTCGCCTCTTCGATGTTGTCGTTGAGGGTGCGCAGAGATTCCTTGAGGCGATCGGTTTCGACCTTATGCGCCTGCCAGGTGAGGTTCAGCTGATCGCCGCGTGAGATGTGCTCGCCGCGACGAATGAGCGCCTGCTTGGCGAGCTCGTCCTGGTTCTGCTGAACGGCGAGCATCGCGCGGCGCTCCCAGTCTTCCGCCTCTTTCAGCTCCTGCCGGGTCTGATCTTCGAGACGCTTCTCGTCGGCGATGGCGGCAGCGACCTGCTGCTTCGCCTTCACCAGCTGCGAGCGCATGTCGAGAATGATCTGGTTCAGCATCTTCTCGGGCTGCTCGAACTCGCTGATCGCCGCGTTGACGTTCGCCCGAAATAGCATCGCGATTCTGTCGAAAATATTCATTAAAGCCTCTTAAGGTCCTTCTGCACTTAAGGTTAACGCGGTGAGAGGTGTCGGTAGCAAAGCTCCCTGTTGCCAGGGCGAAAGTATCTCATAAAGCCCGTCTTAGCTATCCGACCGCTTGATCTGGTACAACCGCTCCTTCGCCAATCTCCGCCCTGTCGGCGTTGCGGCAAGTCCGCCGCCCGCGGTCTCGCGATAGCGAACGTCCATCTCGCGGCCGATCTCGCCCATCACGTCGATCACTTCGTCGACGGGGATCGCGAAGGTAATCCCGGATAAAGCCATCTCGATTCCCGCCAGCGCGATCGCCGAGCCGGTGGCGTTGCGAAATACGCACGGTAATTCGACGAGTCCTCCCAGCGGATCGCAAACCAACCCGAGGGTTCCCTGCATGGTGAGTGCGACAGCGTGCCCGACTTGCGACGGCGTTCCGCCAAGCATCTCGGTGGCAGCGCCGGCCGCCATTCCCGCAGCCGCACCAGTCTCCGCCTGGCAGCCACCTTCAGCTCCCGACAATGAAGCGCGCTCGGCGACGACGGCGCCGATCAAACCGGCCGTCGCCAGGCCGTCGACGACCTTGTCATCGCCGACCTTGCGCGCCTTTGCCAGGCCAGTGAGAATCGCCGGCAATACGCCCGCGCCTCCCGCCGTTGGTGCCGCCACGATCACACCCATTGCCGCATTTACCTCCTGCACCGCCAGCGCGCGCGTCAGGATGTCGCGAAACGGCGTCTGTGCCAGCGGACCATTCTGATTTTGTTGCAGCTTCGCAGCGTCGCCACCAACCAGTCCCGATGCGGACTTCATGTCACCGGTCAGCCCTTTGTCGATCGCACCGCGCATTACATCGAGTGCCCGCTTGAGCGCGGCGCGAATGTCTTCGATCGGTCGGCCCTGATCGCGCGCTTCCGCAGCGAGCGCAATCTCGGCCAGCGATTTCTTTTCGCGTTCCGCGTCCTTGATGGCGTCGGCGAGGGCTTTGTACAAATCAGCCTCCGCTAACCTTGTCGAGTCGACGCGTCCAGCGAACCCAATCGAGCGCGCGCAATTCCTCGCCCGCCTTCTTGTCCGGCTGTTCATCACACTCGATCACCATGAAGGCGTCGCCGCCTTTTTCCTTTCTCGTCAGCCTCAGCGTTGCAATGTTGATGTCGTGCTCGGCAAGGATTCCGGTGATTCTGGCGATGGAACCCTTCCTATCCTCAGCTACGAGAACGATGGTGTGTAAGTTTCCGGTGACTTCGACCGGGTAACCGTCGATCTCCTGCACCAGTACGCGGCCCGCGCCGAGCGAAGAGCCGAGCATGGTCGCCTTGGTGCCATTCCGGTCGAGACTGATTCGCACTGTGTTCGGGTGCGCGGCGTCAGCGATGGTCGTTTTCTCGAATCGATAGTCGAGGCCTTCGCCTTCAGCGATCTGCAGTGCGGTGCGTAGGCGTTCATCGTCTGGCCGAAAACCGAGAAGGCCGCCAACCAGCGCCTTGTCGGTGCCATGCCCTTCGCCGGTCCGCGCAAAGGAGCCGTGGAGCTGGAGGACGGCTGATTGCGGAGTGCCGCCGACGAGACCGCGGGCGAGAAGACCGAGGCGACAGGCGCCGGCGGTATGCGAAGATGAAGGCCCAACCATTACTGGCCCGATGATATCCAGGAGGCTTACCAATTCTTTTGCTCCTCTGGGATTAACTACAAACTGAAAAGTACCAGCT
>DASTGU010000130.1:0-9422 GCA_035718845.1 Gemmatimonadaceae bacterium
GTTCGGGATGCCCGTCCAGCGCACCGGCATCATTCTCAGTTTACTCCCCCCTCCGGTCGCCGATCGACTGGGCCGTCTCACGGCCCGCATCACGCTCGGCGATCTCACTCAATACAAGATCCCACGACCGGCATGGGGCCCATACTCGGCTAAACGAATCCCTTTGATCGACGTTGGGTTCGTCAGTGCCGTAAAGCGCGGTCTGATTCAGGTGCGGCCGGCACTGGATCGGCTGACTACGACAGGGGCAGTGTTCGCCGATGGATCCGAGGAACCCTTTGACGCGATTGTTGCCGCCATCGGATTCGAGACTGGCCTCGAGAATCTGATCGAGGGCGATGGGATTTTGAACGACGCCGGCGAGCCGATCGCCGCGTCCGGGGAGCCAACCTCTCGGCCCGGACTCTACTTCATCGGATTCGTGCACAGTCTGCGCGGACACCTTTTTGAGGCGAACCGGGCGTCGAGACGGCTCGCGCGGAACGTGGGGCGGTACCTCAGCGCGGAGTGAGCACTGCAAGGGCGCACGCGCTGGTAGCTGATGGCAGCTTGCTGATAGCTGATCGCTGCCTGCAACAGGACAGATTTAATTGCATAACAGCGACCAGATCGCGCTTCATCTATGAAACGCGATCTGTCCCGTCGCTTGCAGCCAATAGCCATCAGCAAGCTGCCATCAGCTACCAGCGCGTGCTAATTCGCTGTTAAAGTCCTCAATCCGCAGTCCGCTACCAGATCTGCACCCGCACAGAATCAGCCCGGTACATCGGCATCCCCGGCCTCACCCCGAACGCCTGGTAAAACTCCGGCACGTTCGACATCGGTCCGAGCACGCGGTACTTCGCCGGCGAATGCACGTCGCTGAGCAGCTGGCTTCTCAGCGATTCGGTGCGCTCCTGTGTCATCCAGCCGATCGCGTAGCCGAGGAAGTAGCGCTGCAGCGGAGTTAGCCCGCCGATCGGTTTTCCTTCCCGGTACTGCTTTGTCTTCTTAAATGCGTCGAGGCCGAGCAGCACGCCGCCCAGATCGGCGATGTTTTCGCCGGTGCCCGCCTTTCCGTTGACGTGCAGACCCGGCAGCGGCTCATACGCGTCGAACTGTTTTGCAATCAGCTCGGCGCGCTTCTCGAAGTTGGTTGCGTCGGAAGCCGTCCACCAATCAGTGAGATTCCCCTTCGCGTCGAACTTTCGGCCTTCGTCGTCGAAACCGTGGGTGATCTCGTGACCGATGGTGCTCGCGGCCGCGTATCCGTAAGCGACGGCATCGTCGACCATCGAATCAGGGACGCCGGGAATCGTGAAGATCGCCGCCGGCAACACGATCTCGTTGTTCGACGGATTGTAGTACGCGTTGTACGTCTGCGGCGTCATTCCCCACTCGGTACGATCGACGGGCTTGCCGAATTTCGAAATGTTGTCGTTGAACGCCCACCGATTGGCGTTCATCATGTTCTCGGCGTACGAATTACGACCAACGACCAGGGCCGAGTAATCCTTCCACTTATCGGGATAGCCGACCTTCGGATTAACCGCCGCCAGCTTCTGCAGCGCGCGCGCTTTGGTCGAGTCGCTCATCCAGGTGAGGTGGGTGATGCGATCGCGATACGCATTGCGAATCGCCTCGACCATGTCGGTGTAGCGCTGCTTCGCCGTCGGCGAGAAATACTCCTTGACGAACAGTCTGCCGAGCACCATGCCCATTGCGTTGCCCTGCACATCGAGCACGCGCTTCCACCGAGCTCTCGGCTCACGCTGACCATTCAGCGTCTTGCCGTAAAAGCTGAAGTACTCGTTGTAGAACTGATTGCTCAGATACGGCGAGTACGTTGTGACCAGTTGGTAGCGCAGATAATCCTGCAGCACCGGAACCGGCGTGGTGTTGATCAGACTTTGAAGTGCGGTGAAAAACTCGGGCTGGCCGACAATCACCGAATCGGGACGCAGTCCCCAAGTCGCGAGTCTGCTCGACCAATCGATGTTGGGGGTGTACTTCGACGTCAGCTGCGAGGGCGCTATCTTGTTGTAATTGGCGACTGGATCGCGCAGATCCTCGAGCTTGCGCGATGCTTTGGCGAGCGCAGTCTCGAACGTCATCACGTCCTGCGCGGCTTTAGTCGCTGACGCGGGATCCCGACGCAATAGCTGCAGCGTGCGGGCGATGTGATTGACGTACTCTCCCCGAATACGCGTGAGACCCGTGTCAGGATTGAAATAGAAATCCCGCTCGGGCATGCCGAGTCCGCCCTGTGAGAGGTGTGCGGCCTGGACGTCGCTCTGCTTTTCGTCCTGATAGACGTAGAAGCTGAAGAACGGGCCGACCTGCAGCGGGCCTTCCGCGAATGCGACGTTCATCACGTCGTTCGCGTTCCTGATCGCATCGATGCGCGCCAATTCGGCGTCGAGTGGATGAATGCCTTGCTGCTCGATGCGGGCGGTATCCATCGCTGTCGCCCAGAAGTCGCCGATCTTCTGCGTATCACTGCCCGGCGCTGCCTGGGTCGCGGCAGACTCTTCGTTGATCTTGCGCAGGTTCACATACAGCTGCTCGCGCACTTCGTTGCCGATTCCCCACGACGCTTCCGACGCCGGAATGGGATGCCGCTTCAGCCAGCCGCCGTTAGCGTACTGGAAGAAGTCGACTGCCGGGCTCACGGTGGTGTCGAGATTGGCTGCGAGGAAATCACCCGGTGCGGGCGCTGGTGTGGACGTGTTGGTGGTTGTAACGGAGGGAGTGCTGCACGCGGCCAGCAAAGCGGCTGCAGCGGAGGCGAGGATGCGTTTCACGACTCTTGTCTTGGGGGTAAGGTGGTTCGAAGCGGCTAACACTATAAAACGCCAAACGCGGCGACGAAAGAAATTTCCGTCGCCGCGATTGTGTACACCAAAAGTCTATCGATTGAGCCAGTAGCTGGCTTTGATCAGGAAGGTATTCGCCGGGTGCAGTTTCATCAGGTCGCGCATGTCGCCGCTGAACGGCCGGTCGCCCTCGATGTTGTTGAAGCCCTGACGACCCTGGTTCCACACGACGAACAGTGTCGAGCCCGGCTTGTACTCCCAGCGCATAACGACGTTGGACTGCAGCGCCTTGAAGTTGAAACCGCCTGGATTGTTCGTTACCGACGGATCGTTGTAGGCTGCATACCGATCGTCGTAGTTGTCAGCGCGCGGCGTCGCGGACACCTGACGCACGTTGCTGTAAGTACCCTTCGAGACGAACGGCGACAGGTAGGTCTGCAGTGACAAGTCAGGCGAGAAAGTGTAGTTGAGGCGAGCCGTCAATCCAGTCGTCGTCTGATCGAGGTGCGCGATCGTGTAGTGCGGCAGGTTGTTGGCGTCGGTGAAGTTGCCGTAGAACTGATTGTCGGTAACGGAGTGCGTCAGATTCATCGAGATCGCCGAGCTGAAACGACCCAGCATCTTGAAGTCGATCTCGGGGTTGAGATTTCTCGACCAGTTACGCTTGTCAGAGCTCTCGTAGTAGTTGGCGAAGAGGTAAGGTACCCACGCCTTGCGGTCGTCGCCGGTGATTCCGATCCAGGGCGCGATGTACATGTCCTGGCGAACGGCGGGCCCGCCGCGGAGCTGACGATCGTCGTAGGTCTTTCCGAGCTGACCAAACGTCCCGCCCTGGTGGAATGTCCAGTAGTTCTTGAAAGTGATATGGGTGTTGTAGTTGTAAGCGCGCTCAAGCGGCAGCCCATCAGCGCTCCACCATTGCCACCAGTTGTTGTTCAACTGGAAGCGGTTGTAGAAGAAGCGCGTCTTACGATCGAAGAAGCCGGCCCACGTGCTCCACGACACCTGGTCGGCACGGCGCAGGTAGCCAAGGTCGTTCACCTCAAAGCCTGGTGAGCGACGCGAATACGCTGAATTGAACATCAGGTGCTGTCCGCCAATCTTTCCGATGCTGACCTCCTCGGCATCGCCGCCCAGAGAGGTGCGACTGCTATCGAGTGGCAGATCCGCGTCGGGGCGCTGGAACTGATGCACGCCGTTGCTCTGCAGAGAGGTGATCACTGCCTGTGATCCGCGCACGAGACTCTTATCCAAGGCGCCGGTAAGCTCGTAATTGTTCTTGAGGAAGCGATGACGGAAGTCGATCGACCCGACGTACGCGCTCGAGGCGAGATATGGCGACGACCATTGATCGAGACTGCGGTTTACGGCAGTCAACATCGTGCCGATGCCGCTGCTACCGCCGCGGAAGTCCTGCGACGCACGGAGCACCGCGTAATTGGTCGACGGAGAATAGGTGGTGTCGCCCGGGCTCGTCTCGCGCTGAGTCACCGCCTCGAGCAAACCGACGGTAGTTCCCTTGGGGAATCTGGCCAGCAGCTTACCCGCGCCGAGGATGGTTACCGGTTGCTGCGGCACCGTGTCGCCGTACGTACCGGCCAGCTCGGGAGTACGGCCGATGCGTCTACTATAGTATAGAGACTCGCCCCAGCAGTTCACCGCGCTGCAGTTGATGTCGGCACGGAATAATCCGCGACCAGCGACGAAGAACGGACGCCGCTCGTCGAAGAAGCTCTCGTACGCCGACAGGTTCAGCACGGATGGGTCAGACTCGACCTGTCCGAAATCCGGATTGATCGTCGCATCGAGTGTAATGTTCGACGTGATGCGGTACTTGAGATCTCCGCCGGCCGTCACGTTCGAATTCTGGGTGAACGCGTTTTTACGAATCGTCGATGCGTTCTTGGTTACGACGTATGGCATCGCCTCGAGTTTGCGCGGATTCTCCAGATCGTCCATCCCGTGCAGCGCTCCGAACTGCGACACGAAGCCTGGCTTCGACTGTCTCAGCAGCGGCCAGATGTAGCGCTCGTTGTATCGACTCACGTCGCGATCGATCATGATGCCGAAGGTGTGTTCGCGATCGCGGCTGTAGCGCATCTGTGAAAGCGGGATGCGGAATTCCGCCGTCCACCCTAAAGAGTCAATGCGGGTGGCGACATCCCAGACAGCGTCCCAGGCGCCGTCCTCGTTGCCATCATCGTAGACGGCCTGGTCCATTTTCACGCCCGCTGCGTTGACTCCGAATTCATAGCCGGTGCGCTTGTCGTGATAGGAATCGACGAAGATCCAAATCATGTCGGACGAGGTGAAAGTGTCACGACGCTCGAGGATCTTCTTGATACTGTCTGGGTGGGGGTCAAACGCCCGCACGAAAACGTACAGGTTAGCCGCGTCGTAGACGATCTTGGCTTCCGTCTTGAATCGCGCCGGCTTGCCTTCGTTTGGGCGCCACTCCTGGAACTGGGTTATCGGCGGCGCGTCTTGCCACGCCGCATCGTCATCCCTCGCGTCGATGTTGATCGAGCCGGCCGCGCGCACCGCGGTCGCACTCGTATCCGTCGGAGCTGCAACGACCCGCGACCGCGATTGACCCGCATCGTTACGGGGCGGTAAAGAGGTCTGGGCCACTGCCGTCTGGAGATTCAGGGCGAGGCCGATCAGCGCGAATGCGGGCGTTGTAATGAGCATACGGTTGCAGTCCGTAAGGGTTAGCGGGTTCCGGGAATACCCTTTTGATACCCTATGCCCGAAAAGGGTTGGAAGTTTCAGCACATCGGATTGAGGCGTTCGGACCGGAAGGGCACTGCGGACTGCGGACTTATTGAGGAGTGCGGCCGGCTCGCGGGGCGGGAACTGTCGTTCGCCGGGGTTTTTCTTGACAGGCCGGCGTCAGCAATCAGTATTGGCGATCCGGCACCGTCTGTTCACGTGCAAATGAAACATCATCTAACCGTCGCTTTCATTCTTTTCGCGATTGGATGCGGCGACTCCTCCGGACCCCGCGCCAAGCCGACATCGATTGAGATCGTGCAGGCTCCCGGCGGACCGTTCTTCGCCGGACTGCCACTTCCGGTCGAGCCGTCGTTCGTCGTCAAAGACGAAAAAGGAAACGCGATGGCGGGCGTCTCGGTCTCGATCAACGTCACCGCCGGCGGTGGTACCATCACCAGCGCACCATCCAAGAGCGCCACTCCGACCACACCGATCGGCGTCTGGACCCTCGGAAAGACGCCGGCAGTCAACTCGATCAAGATCTCGGTCAGCGGGCTGACCCCGGCGACCGTCGATGTCCCATCCAATCCGGGCGTGCCGGCCAAGCTCGTCGCCAGCGGAGCAACCAACCTGACCGGAACGGTCGGTCAGCAAGTCGCATCACCGATCTCCGCGACACTGAAGGACGCGTTCGACAACACGATTCCCAACACCGACGTCAACGTGACGGTCGCTGGCGGCGGAACGGCGATCAACAAAGTCACCAGCGACAACGCCGGTGTCGTCACCGTTCCGTCGTGGACACTGGGAACGGTGAAGGGAAGTCAGACGCTGACCCTTTCGTCTTCAGCTGCGACGCTCGTCTACACGGCTGCAGCCGCGGCTGGTCCAGTGGTGTCGTTCGACATTACCAGCGGGAACAATCAGAGCGGGCTCGCCGGCACCACGCTGACGTTGCCCGTCGTTCTAGCCGCCGCCGATCAATACGGCAACAAAGCCGACGGCGTCGTCGCCAACTTCTCGGTGAGCTCCGGCGGCGGTGCGCTCGCCGGTTTCACCGCCGCCGCTGCCGCCGACGGCAGCATCACAATGCCGAGGTTCACACTCGGCAAGTCGGCGTCGCTGCAACAAGTCATCGCCAGCATCAGCGACAAGTCGGCGATCATCTCGGCGAACGCGACGTCGGATTATGTCATCGACGTTCGCTTGTGGGGGCCGCCGATGACGCCAGCGCAGCAGGCGTTGTTTACGACGGCTGCAGCGCGTATTCGCGGATTCATTGTTGGAAGCGTTCCCACCGTCGACGCGACTGGCGCTGATCCGACGACGTGTGGTGTCACCGGTGTGCCGGTGCTAGCCGAGCAGGTACCGGGAGTGATCATCTACGCTTCGGTCCAAACCATCGACGGGCCGGGGAAGATTCTCGCGCAAGCGGGCCCGTGCTTCACCCGCGATGCGAATGACCTGCGCACGGTGGTCGGCGTGATGGAGTTTGATGTGGACGACCTCAACACGTTGTCGAACACCGGCACTCTCCAGGATGTGATCACCCACGAGATGCTGCACGTGATCGGCTTCGGTGTTTTCTGGAACGACCTCAATCTGCTGACGGGATTCAACACGGCGACCGTCGGCTACATCGGCACCGGCGGCATCAACGGCTGCATTCTCACTGGCGGCACCAACAGCTGCCTCAACTCAGTGCCGGTGGAGAACACGGGTGGTGCGGGCACCGCCAACTCGCACTGGCGCGAGACGACCTTCGGAACGGAGCTCATGACCGGTTTCGCCAATGCGTCGCCGATGCCGCTCAGTGTGATGACTGTTCGATCGATGGCTGATATCGGCTATGGTGTGAACCCGGCTGCTGCCGATCCGTACGCAATCTTCGCCGGCAGTCTTCAGGCAGGTGGAAATCGCGTCGTCACGTCAGGTGCGTGGGAACGCGCACTGCCGACGCCGCCGCGCGTAATTCCATCGCGGAGAAATCAGCCTAAGCGATAGCTCGTTCGAGCGAGCGGTCTTCTGGATGATTGTCGCTCGATGCGACATACACCGCTGCGCCGACGACGAGCGCGCCGCCGATCAACGCGTAAGGCCCGAGCTCGTCGCCGAAGATGATAACTCCGAGCATGGCGCCGATGACGGGCTCGAGATTGATGAACACACCGGCCTGTGACGCGGGCACGTACGACAGTCCCCAATTCCACAGGTAAGTAGTGATAGTCGTCGCCAGCAATCCCATCGCCGCTACTGATCCCCACGTTTTATAGGAAAGATGAATTGGCGGCGGGCCTTCAGTCGCCACGACCCAGATCGCGAGCAGGATCGCGCCTAGCGTCATCACGTAAGCGCTGGCGGTCACCGGGGTGTAGCGACCGCTGCGCATCAAGCGCTGAGTGATCAGAATCCAGACGACCGCAGCGATGAGTGACGCTGCGACGAGTAAATCGCCGAGCACTGTCGCGTGCGATCCGCCTTCACCGGTGGACGCGCCGAGTGCGATGAGTGCGGCGCCGACGGTCGAAGCGAGGAGCGCGATCCAGCGACTGAGTGTGACGCGCTCGTGCGCGAACAACGCCGAGCCCGCCGCGAGCAGCACCGGCAGTCCGCCGACCATTAGTGAGGCGTGCGACACCGTGGTGTGCGCGAGTCCCTGGAACTGAATCAGAAACTGAATTGGCACGCCGACCAGCGCGCAAACGAAGATCAAAAAGAAATCGCTGCGCGGGATTCGTGTTGCCCGACGCGACAGTCCGCGAATTACGGCGGGCGCGAATCCGATCGACGCGAAGAGGAATCGGTAGAACACCATCTGTCCGACCGTCAGCTCGTCGAGCGCCCATTTACCAAAAAGAAAGCCGGTTCCCCAGAGAGAGCCGGCCACGGCGAGCGCGGTGAATGCCCGCGCTTTTGTTGGCTTCGTCACGCCGAATTTTAACAGCGATGGTTCGACGGGCGAAGCGGTCAGTCCATCAAGACAGGGATCTTCGCCGCGCCGTGCGCGGAGTGCGCTTCGCCTGCGGATGATCTTCGACGCCGGCGTGATGGCGGAAGGTGCGCACGATCTCGAGCAGCTGATTCTGGACGTTCTCGAGCTCCTGCTTGCCGCCGTCCTGATCGAGCCGGCCTTTCTTGATGTCGATCGCCAGTCGATTGAGATACTTGATGGTGTTGATCATGTCGTCGGTGGCGTCGCGCAGCTTGTTGAAGCGACGTTTTTCGGACAGTGCGCGATGCAGCCGCTGCTCGATTTCTTTGGGCGCAAACTCTTTCGCTTTGCGCACGGCCTCGAGCATGCTCGCGCCGGGAATCGACCCGTGGTCCTGGAAGGTCAGATCGGGGCTGGTGGTGTCGGTGAACCGCAGTCTGCCGACATACTCGACGCCGTCGTAACCGACGCGAAGTACAACGTTGTACTTCCGTCCGTCGACGGTGATGGTGCGAATTGTATGGTCGGTGCTGGCGGCCGGAGACATGGTAATTCTAGACTCTCTGCTGGGCTGAGCTGTAACACGGGGAACGGCAAACTGAAAACTACCAGCTTGCTGCTGGCGGCTTTCAGCCAGCGGCTGCGAGCTTGTGCGGAATTCGAAGTAAAGCTCGAAGCAGCTGGCCGAGGGCCGCAAGCCGCCAGCTGGTAGTTTTGCGTTTGTCGTCAACCCCTACTCCCACGACACGACAGTGTGCACCTTTGTATCTGACCCTGCAAAGGAACCCGGAGGAGCACGTGGAAGTCCATGAAACCTCGATAAACGAAGCCCTGCGTCGCTGGCGGATCATTCCCGTGATCGTCATCGAAGACCCCAATAACGCACTGCCGCTGGCCGGGGCCTTATTGAGCGGTGGACTCCCGATCGCCGAGATCACCCTGCGCACGCCGAAGGCGCTGGAAGCGCTGAGACGGATCAA
>DASTGU010000131.1:0-16638 GCA_035718845.1 Gemmatimonadaceae bacterium
TGATGCCTGAAGACTCGCGCATTGATCTGGAGCCCGCTCGCGAACACGGTGTCTTCGCGCCAGGCATCGGTCGTCGCTAGCGAGCCGAACGGAATCCAGAACGCAAGCGCGACTTCCGAGCTGAGACTCAGCGTCTCACTCCGCTCCAGTGCAAAAACGAAAGGACGTACCGAGATCCGCGGCAATCTCACGCTACGTGGATAGAGATCGTCGAGCGTCCCGATGATTCGGCCGTCGCGCTCGAGATCGATTCCCGTTTCTTCGCGCGTCTCCCTGATCGCCGTGTCAGACAGCGATGCGTCAGCCTGCTCCTCACGCCCGCCGGGAAATGCAACCTGCCCGCTCCACGGATCGCCCGGATATTCGGCGCGCTTGATGAACAGCAGCTCCGGTCGTTCTTCGTCTCCAAGGCGAAAGATCAGCGCCACTGCTGCTCGCCGAACACCAGCCTCGCTGACCTCGGTCGGATTATGTGCGGCTAGAGCAGACTGCAGCCGAGCCATGCTCGGATTCGCAAGCAACGCGTCCAGTCCTGTCGCCCTACTGCGATCTCCCATCTACCAACTCACTTCTTCGTCGCGTTACGCAGAAAAAAGTTCGTCGTTTCGCTCACCACTTTCTCGAGCGACGGCGGGATCTGATTCAGCGGATGCTTCGCCTCGAAGGTGTGACCCGAGCCCTCGATCAATCTCAGCGTGCTGACTCCCTTCGCTTTCGAATGTAGTCGCTCCGCCTCCGAGCTCGGCACCGTTTCGTCTGCCGTACCGTGCACGATCAGCCACGGCACTTTGATCTTCCCGGCGGCGTTTTCGATATTCACCTTCGTCTTCCCATGTAGCTCGACGTCCTCGAGCAGACTCGTTCCGAGTCGCATCACGTCGCCTGTTCGTGAATTGGTGATTTCGGTGTAACCGCGCTTTCGCCACGTTGCGACATCATCCGGCGTCCAGCGCATCGGATACGAGATCGCTGCCCAGGTGACGAGCGAATTCACGTTCGATCCTTCGGCCGCGGTGTAGAGGATCGCCATGCCGCCACCGCGCGAGTGGCCGAACAAGCCGAATTTCCCGGTGATCCACTTCATGCGCCGAGCGTAATCTTCGATCAGCTCGAGATCATCGAGCTCGCGCGTGAAGGTGTTGTGCTCGAACGCTTCGGGCTCGGTGAATGTCTCGCGGTCGCGGCCGATGCCACTCCCGGAAAAATCAAAGGTGATCGCAGTCAAACCATTCTGCGCCAGGGTGCGCGACAAGTGCGGGAAGAAAGCCCACCGCGCAAATCCTTTGAAGCCGTGACACACCATCACCGCTCCTTTGGCATTCTCGGCGCGGTACAAGTCTCCCCGCAAAGACAATCCGTCCGCGCAGGGAATGTCGAATGGCTCTGGCGAGACGGTCCTCGCCGCCGTAGTGGTCATCCTTCGATGTCGCCGTTGATATCGGCCCAGCCCTGAATTCCGCGCGACATCGACGAGACGTTCTGGTAGCCCATTTGCTTCATCGTCAGCGCGGCGAGCGCCGATCTGTTTCCGCGCGCGCAGTAGATCACCACCTTTTGATCACGCGGAATCATGCTTTCGACTTTGCCTTCAAGATTGCCGCGAGGAAGATGCACGGCTCCGGGAATCCGACCGAGATTCCACTCGTTCGGCTCGCGCACATCGAGATACACGACCGGCTCTTTGCGCGCCTGCATCTCGCGCACTTGCTCCGGCGTCACCTGCTCGATCTGCTGCTTGGCTTCGTCGATTAGATCCTGTCCGGTCTTCGTTGGCATTCTGTCAGCTCGTGTACGATGTCACGGTTAGCGCGCACGCATCTGCGTCGAGAGACGCCATGGCTCCCAGTGGAATCGTCCACTGCTCAGCGATGTGTCCCACCGGAATTCCGGTCACACATGGAACCTTGAGCTCACCAACCACCTCGCCCAGCACGTGGTCGAGAGAGCGCGCGCCACCTCCGGCATCGTCCGGACATTTCACGCACTCGCCGAATGCCACCGCCTTACAACCGCGTAACATTCCGGACAGCTTGAGCTGTTGCAGCATGCGGTCGATCCGATAAACGGGCTCGTTGATGTCCTCGAGAATCAAAATGCAGTCGGTGAGATCGGGTGCGTATGGTGTGCCGCACAGCGACGCCAGCACTGCGAGATTTCCGCCAGCGAGTCGGCCTTCGGCCTTTCCACCTCGAAGTGAACGCGCTTTCGGCGCTACCCCACACGAATCGACCTGCTTCACCACCGCGCGCTCGAACGAGTCGCGCGAAAAGTCGCTCATCGGTTCGCGCGCCGTCGGCCCGTGATAGCTGATCAGCCAGCATTTGCGCTGTACGGCGGCGTGCAGTGCCGTGACATCGGAGTAGCCGATGATCGGTTTGGGGTTGGTCTCCAGCGCATGGTAATCGATACCGTCGAGGATGCGGATCATTCCGTATCCACCACGCAGACACCACACCGCATCGATCGCCGGATCCTGTAATGCAATGTTGATGTCATCCAAACGCGCGCGATCGTCGCCGGCGAGATAACCGAGTCTTCGCTGCGCGTTTTGTCCGACGACTGGCTCCCAACCGAAGGCGCGCGCGTTCTGCATAGCGCGCGGCAGTTCATCTTCTTTTATCAGTGGACCAGCTGGAGCAACCAACGCTACACGTGCGCCCGGTGTGAGCGACTTTGGGATACGAAAATGTTTGGCTGACACGAATTACAAATTGTGGCGCGAATTACGCAGTGAATTTCCCGCTTGCATGTGATCTAATATGGCATATGCATTGCTTTTGTCGCGCCTTGTAACAAACAACTCTGGAGGGTAGTGGAATGGCTGATACGGAAGATCGGTTCGGCGCCAAGGGTGGCGGTGGCGGCGGCGGCCAAGGTGGTGGCGGTGGCGGCGGTCAGCGCGGCGGTGGCGGCATGGGCGGTGGTGGTTCTTCCGGCGGCGGTGGGGGCGGTGGTGGACGTCCTGGTGGCGGAGGCTCCGGAGGAGGTGGAGGTCAGGGCGGCGGTGGCCAGGGTGGCGGAGGTGGTGGTGGTCGTCCTGGCGGAGGCGGTGGTGGACAGGGCGGCGGTGGACAAGGCGGTGGAGGTGGAGGCCGCCCAGGTGGTGGTGGCGGTGGACAAGGTGGTGGACAGGGCGGCGGAGGCGGCCGTCCCGGCGGTGGTGGTGGCGGACAGGGTGGAGGTGGAGGAGGCGGTGGCCGCCCCGGTGGGGGTGGTGGTGGCGGGAACCGTTAGCTTCTTCCCGAATTCCACGGGGCGTCGCGCTGATGCGACGCCCCGTTTTTATTAATGCGCATCATCCCCGCAATCCTGTGGTCACTCCCGTGGGTCGTGCCGCTGCTGATTACGTATTTCCGGCTGCGCAACTCACGCTCACTCGACGACGAAAGCGACATCGCGCCTGAGAACGCGCCGCTCGTCTCGGTGATTGTTCCCGCGCGCAACGAAGCACGCAACATCGCGCGCTGCGTGACGTCGATTCTTTCGACCAGCTATCCGAATCTCGAGCTCATCGTCGTCGATGACTCATCGACCGACGGCACTCGTGAAGTTGCGGAGCGCGCCATTGCCGGCGACCGACGCGCGCGCGTGATAACCAACGCACCGCTGCCAACGGGATGGTTCGGCAAACAATGGGCGTGCGCCACCGGAGCGAAAGTCGCTCGCGGCGAGATTCTGCAATTCACCGACGCCGACACCGTGCATGCACCCGACCTGGTCGTGCGCAGCGTGAATGCGATGACCCGGACCCGCGCCGACCTGTTTTCCATCGCTGGCCACCAAGAGCTCGGCGGATTCTGGGAGAAAATCCTGCAACCCCAGATGTTCGCCGTGTTGTCGATGCGCTACGGCGGCAGCGAGTCGATCACTCGATCGGACCGCGTCAGTAACAAGATCGCCAACGGCCAGTGCATTTTCGTCAAACGAGCGAGCTACGACGCCATTGGCGGTCACGGCGCCGTTCGCTCGTCGGTCGCGGAAGATCTGCTCCTTGCACAGCGATTCTTCGCCGCCCGGAAGCACGTCGTCATAATGGTCGGAGTAAAACAGCTCTCGACGCGGATGTACGCGTCGCTGAGCGAGATCATCAACGGCTGGCGGAAGAACGTTTTCGCCGGTGGACTCGACGCGGTTCCATTCGGAAAAGTTGGCCAGAGCCTGTTGCCGCTGGCGCTGCTGTTGCCGCCGGTGATGGAGCTGCTGCCGCCACTGGCGCTCTTCCTCGCCGCTTTTGGCGTCCCCTCCGGGAGTACCACGATTTTGTGGGCTGCGATAGCGTGCGGAGCGACACTGATCTGGTGGCTCGTCGTCTATATAACGATCGAGGAAAACCCGTTGTATGCGCTGGCGTATCCGCTCGGCGCACTGACGCTCCTGTACATTTTCTTCACGGCAGTAATCCGCGGCCGACGAGTCACCTGGAAAGGTCGTACATACATCTCTCAATGAAACTTTGGTTGGTTCTTCTCAGCGCCCTCGCGCTCGCCGGCAATAGTGCGCAAGCACAACAAGCACCGGATAGCACGGCGACCCATGCTGCAGATTCCGCAAAGGTCAAAATCACACGCGTTCTTCGCGCCAAGGGAATCAATCCAGCAGTCGCCGAGTTTTGGCGACTGCGCGAGCAAGACTCCACGGCGACGCCGGAAAGTCTGCTCAACGACATCGGCTACGATTTGCTCAAGCAGTCGCGTGTCGAGGACGCGATCCGCGCTTTCCGCGCGAACATCGCCGCGTATCCTGAATCTCCGAGAGTCTATGAGGCGATCGGCGACGCCTACCTCGCCGGCGGTCACCGTACCGCCGCCCGCGATGGTTATCGACGCGCCGCCGAGCTCGATTCGACAATGACTCGCTCGCGCAGACTGGCAGATAGCCTCAACGCCCATCTCCGTCACTGATTTTCAGCAGGTCCTCGCTCTGGCAAGCACCATACGGCGCGGTAAATCGCGCTGAACGGCTGACAAACGATGTAAGAATTCGCCCGCGCCGCAGATAGCGTCGGTGCGTGATGACACTGGAACGCGCCGCCACCGTTCTGCAGGGCGCGAATTCACTCGATAATCTCGACGAGCTCTTTAGCGAGCTCGGCTTTTTGCCGCCGGTGCTCCCGCTCGATCAGTCGGCATTGCAAGCGCTCGGACTGCATCTACTGCGCAACGCGAGGATCGTGAGGGGCAACGGCGCACTCCGCGGTCTCGCGCTGGTCGTTGACTACTCGGTGGATCTGCGTGCGACGCTGACTGACATTGCCAACACCCTGGCGCGCAGCTCCGCGCAATTGCTGTGGATCGTCGTCGCACTCCGCCCGCCGAACGAGCTCGCCATCGTCTGCTGGCGATCGGTGGGCAATCGCGTCCGCATCACGTCGCTCGTTTGTCACACCGACCGCGTTATGCAGAGCGACGCCGAGACGCTCTGCATGCTGTCCGCTGTCGCCGGCGAGTCTGATCTGCTCACCCACGCGCGCTGGCTCGACGTCCTCGGCCGCGAGGCAATTACCAACCGGTTCTTCCGTCTGCTGGAGAGCACAGTTATCGAGCTCGCCGCCTCGCTCACTGGCAGGGTGCCCGTGGCCGAGAGACGGGAGCTCGCGCTGCTCTACATCTCGCGTCTCATCTTCCTTTCTTTTCTCGAGACCAAAGGTTGGCTGAATGGCGATTTTTGCTTTCTCTCCAACACCTACGCCGATTGCATTGCCAGTGGCGGACGTTATCAAAAGCGGATTCTCGAGCCGCTGTTCTTTGGCACCCTCAATACCCGCGTTCGCTCCCGTGCATCCCGCGCCAGAGAGTTCGGCCGAATTCCATTTCTCAACGGCGGACTGTTCGCACGCTCGGTACCCGAGAAACACCACCGCAGGAGCTTGTTCTCCGACGAAGCATTCGGCAACGCGTTCGGAAACCTGCTGACCAGCTTTCGCTTCAGCGGCCGCGAGGATTCTGCGACGTGGTCCGACGCATCCATCGACCCGGAAATTCTCGGCAAAGCCTTCGAAGCGCTGATGGCAAGCGGGGATCGCAAGAAAAGCGGTAGCTATTACACGCCGCAGACTCTCGTTGAAAGACTCGCGGATCAGGCACTCGGCGCCGCATTCGAAAGCATCGAAAGACTTGACGAGCTCGATCGGCTCCAACAGCTCACGATTCTCGATCCGGCATGCGGCTCCGGTGCATTCCTCGTCTACGTGCTGGAACGAATCGCGGCGCGCCGTCGGGAGTGCGGGGAACAAGACTCCATCGCCGACATCAGACGCCGAGTGCTGTCCTCATCGATTTTTGGCGTCGATCTGAATCCGATGGCGGTCTGGCTGTGTGAGCTCAGACTCTGGCTGTCGATCGTGATCGAGTGCGATGAACCGGATCCGATGAAGATCGCGCCGCTGCCAAATCTCGACCGCCATATCCGCGTCGGAGATTCGCTCGCTGCTGGATCCTTTGACGACCGCGGCAGCATGCTCGGCAGTCGCAAGCTGGCGTCTCTGCGCACTCGATACATGCGCGCCGTCGGCCCGCGCAAACGAACCCTCGGTCGTCAGCTCGACCGGATGGAGCGCGCGTCAGCCATCGACGTGCTCGCCCGGAGGCGCGTGCGTCTCACCGTCGACCGCAAAGGCATGTTGTTGATGCTCCGTGCTCGCGATCTGTTTGGACTTCGCCATCCTCCTGATCCGCAGACGCAGAGACGCCTCGCATCACTCCGTCAGCAGCTGCGCGAGCTGCGCGAGCGGACGAGGGCGTTGCGGGCGGGAGCTGCGCTCCCGTTTTCCTTCGACGCGCATTTCCCCGACATCGCGGCAGCCGGCGGATTCGATTGTGTGATCGGCAATCCGCCGTGGGTACGCGTTCATCATATCGATCCGACCGCGCGCCAGAAATTCCGACAGGAGTTCAAAGTCTATCGCAACGCGCCATGGCGAAGCGGCGCCGAGCAGGCAGGCGCCGGTCACGGCTTCGCAGCGCAGGTTGATCTGTCCGCGCTCTTCGTCGAGCGCGCGTGCGGCCTGGCCCGACCTCGTGGCATGATCGCCTTTCTGTTGCCGTCCAAGCTCTGGCGATCGCTGGCCGGCGGCGGCGTACGCGAACTCCTCCTCGAGCACACCAGAATCGTCGTGATCGAGGATCTCAGTGAAACGAACAGCGAATTCGACGCTGCCGTTTATCCGTCGTTGCTGATCGCCCGCAAATGCGAGGACTGGCGCGCCACGAAGAAGACGGCTGCGGATGCCGAGCGCATCGCCGCCGAAGACTTCATGACCGTTACCGTGCGCACGCCTCACGGCGGCAAACGCTGGCGCTGCCTGCCGCACCGCCTCTCCGTCGACGGGCCCGGTAGTCCTTGGTTGCTGTTGCCGGCCCCCGTGCGCAGAGCGTTCGATCGAGTAACCAAAGCCGGCGTTCCACTCCGCGTCACGCCGTTCGGGCGACCCCAGCTCGGTGTGAAGACCGGCTGCAACGATGCCTACCTCGTTCGCGTCGACTCGCTCGACGGCGACCTCGCCCACGTCTCTGGACGCGACCGGAGCGGAGTCATCGAGCGAGCGCTGCTGCGGCCCGTCATCCGCGGTGAGACACTGGCGCGATGGAGAATCAGTAAACCCGGCGAATACCTCGTCTGGCCGCACGACGACGCCACCCATCCACTGCGCGAGCTGCCACCGCTCGCCCGTGCGTGGCTGGCGCAATTTCGCGACACACTCACTAGTCGAACCGACTTGCACGACGCGCGACGCTGGTGGTCCGTGTTCCGCACCGAAGGGGCGAGCTGTCATCAACCGCGCGTAATCTGGGCCGACTTCGGCCTGCATCCGCGGGCGATGGTCGTCGCCGAGAACGACAGGTTCGTTCCTCTGAACACCTGCTACGTCGTCCGCATCCCCAAGCTCATAGATGCATTCGCGCTCGCTGCCATCCTCAACGGACCGCTGGCAACTGCCTGGCTCAATGCGATCGCCGAGCCCGCGCGCGGCGGTTATCGACGATACCTCGGTTGGACCATGGCGATGCTGCCGATATCGACGCGTTGGGGTCGTGTGAGGAAGGTTCTATCGCCGCTCGGTGAGCGCGCGATGGAAGGCGACATTCCATCGGACAGCGATCTGCTCGATGCGGTCCTCGACGCGTACGGTCTACGCCGCGAGAAGGTGCAGCCGTTGCTCGATTGGGGGATTGCCTGCGACTAGCCAGCACACCGCAGTGGCGCGACGCGCCGGCAACCGATGTGCGAGCGCTGATCGCGGATTTGATCCTGGGAGCGACGCCAGAGCAGCAAAGCATCGGTCAGATCGCGCTGCACGATCACCAGCTCTCGGCGCTGCGACGATTGAACGAGGCGTTCGACCGATTCAACGGTGCGTTGTTGTGTGACGAGGTGGGAATGGGCAAGACCTACGTCGCCATCGCTGTCGCCCGACCGTTTAGAAACGCGTTGGTGGTGACACCAGCCGCGCTCTTGCCGATGTGGAGGTCGGCGCTCGAGCGAACCGAGCTCCGCGCCGACCTCATCACCTTCGAGGCTCTGAGCCGCAGCGATGTCGATGAGGCTCGCGGCAAACGCCGAAAAGCGCAGCGCCACGATATCGTCATCGTCGATGAAGCGCATCACGTGCGTAATCCGCGCACCACTCGGTACTTCGCACTCGAGCATCTCGTGCGCGGCGCCAAAGTTCTGCTACTCAGCGCGACTCCGATCCACAATCGGCGGCACGATCTGGTGGCGTTGCTCTCACTCTTCCTCGGCACGCGCGCGCGATCGATGACCGCGACCGAGCTCTCCCACTGCGTCATTCGTCGTGAGCAGCGCCAGCTCGAGAAATCATTGCAGGTGCCGACGGTACGGCCCCCAACTAATCACAACGTGGGTGACGAGCCCGTTATTGTCGATGCACTGATGAACCTTCCACCGCCGGTGCCCGTGCGCGACGGCGGAATTGCAGCTGGGCTGGTCGGCCGCGGTCTTGTCCACCAATGGGCGTCGAGTGAGGCAGCGCTCCGCGAAGCGCTGCGTCGCCGCGTCGCGCGCGCGACCGCCCTGCGCGTCTCTCTCGAAGCCGGCACCTACCCCACGTTCAAAGAGCTCGAGCGTTGGGTTTACGACGACGGCGCATTACAGCTTGGCTTCGCTGAGCTCCTCTCGTCCGAAATCGTCGGTCACGCAGACTTGTTGGCCAGCGTGCGCGCGCATTTGGTCGGCCTACAGTCAGTCAAACACCGCTGCATATCGTCGATGCTCGATGCCGAGCGCGCGGAAATCGTGCGGGGTGTCTGGCAATCCGATTCGGGTGCCAAGATTGTCGCGTTCTCACAGTACTCCGAGACCATCGCGATGCTCTATCGGCACCTGATGAGACATGGTTACGTCGCAATGCTCACCTCGCATGGCGCGCGCGTCGCTGGCGGTCCGCTCAGCCGCAGTGAGGCCATCGCTCGTTTCGCTCCCGCTGCGACAGGCTCGCGACCGCCACCGCGCTCGGAGGCGATTCACCTGCTGCTGACGACGGATCTGCTCAGCGAGGGCGTCAACCTTCAGGACGCAGACACCGTAATCCACCTCGACATGCCGTGGACAGCGGCCCGAATGGAACAGCGTGTCGGCCGACTCGCTCGACTTGGTTCATGCCACGAGGAAGTTCACGTCCACGTCGTTCGTCCACCAGCAAGCGCGGCTGCTGTTTTGAACGCGGAGCCAATTGTCGAACGCAAGCATACTATCGCTCGCAATGAAGAGAGCGTTCCACGCAGCATCGAGCAGCTTCGATCGCTTCTCAACACTTGGCGAACGCACTCAAAGACGTCAACGATCGATGCTCAGCTTCCCGCGATAGGGGCCACGAGTTCGGAAAGGCCCGGTTTCATCTCCGCCGTGACAATCGACGGTTCGACACTGCTCGTGGTGAGCGACGACGGCCGTGTAACCACCGACCTGAACGCTCAGCTACAGGCGTGCGCGACACCGCTGGTGGCTGATTGTCCGATCGATGCGACCACGGCGCTCGACGCAATCGCGTCGATCGAGCATTGGTGCGCCACTCAGCGCGGCGCCTCGGCGGCCGGTGTGGTCGATTCGCAGGCGCTCCGACGCCGCGCCTTCATCGTGCGAATCGACCAATCCATCGAATCAGCACCGCCTCACCAGCGAGGCGCGCGACTCACCCTCGCTGCTCGCGCGCGCAGAGTGGTTACCACCGCGCAGTGCGCGGAGGTCGAGCACGAGCTCGAGACGCTTCTCCATGCCGACCTCGACGAAACAGAATGGCTTGCCGCAGTCGCCCAGCTCGACGCGCAGCAAGCCATTCCATTGTCAGCGGATGAACCCGTCCGGATTCACGCCATTTTGCTTTTCAGCCTCAAACCGCCTCGATCTCCGCAGCCGCGCGATCCAGAATATCCTTGATCTTTCGGATCTGATCCGCCGAGCGCGTCCCGGTCTTCGCGTAAACCGCGCGACCGACGTTCTTGAAGCCGCGATGCACTTCCATCATCGGCTCGCCGAAAATGCTCTGCGCGAATTCCGCGATCTTCGAGAAGATGTCGTCGATCAACGGCTGGTTTTCCGCCAGGTGCTTTCGACCTTCTTCGGTGATCTCGTAGATCTTCTTGCCGTTCTCCTCCGGCATCGCGCGAGCGTAGCCGAGATCCTCGAGCATTGTCAGCGTCGGATACACAGTACCCGGGCTCGGTGAGTACATCCCTCCGAACCGATCTTCGATCTCCTTGATGATCTCGTAGCCATGCCTCGGCTTCTCATCGAGCAGTCGCAGAATGACGAACTTGAGATGCCCCTGATCGAACATCCGGCCGCCGCCAAACGGACCACCGCGAGTTCTGCCGCGTCCGCCCCACCCGCCCCAGAACGCTCCAGTATCGAAACCCCAATTCTCAGGACGCCCTGCGAACGCCCAAGCCACCCCAGGTCCACAGTCCCGTCCGATCCCACCACCGGGTCCAAATCTCCATTCGCGCATCGATCTGCCTCCGAGCCCGCCGTATCGAGCCAGCGAGGCGCCACTCGGCGCCACAGATAGTACTGGCGATATATCGGTCGTCCGAGAAGCTATATCGGACGATATATCGGCGCAAGGGAATTATTTGGAAATGCAGTCGACGCGATCCCAGGCGGGGACCAAACCCCGAGCTCCGAACCGTCCCTGCAAGTGCAAGTCGACAAGTGACTTAACACGCCAGCGAACACCTGCCGTGACGGGCTTGCATCTTGCCGCACCGTGAGCCTTATGACCGCACAGTCTTACAATCTCACGCTGCTGGTTCTCTCAACGGCCGTCGCGTTGGTCGGCGCATACGCCACGATCGAGATTGCACGCCGCGTCCGATTCCATGAAGGACGTAAGCGCTATCGGTGGGCGTGCGTCGGAGCGCTCACGCTCGCACTCACTGTTTGGTCCGTCGATCTCATCGGCACCATGGCTCTGAGTGCCCAACTTCCGATCTGGTTCGACACTCTCTCCGTCATCTCATCGTTCATCGCGGCACTCGTCGCCGGCGGCGCCGTTTTCTTCGCGGTCTATCGAACCGAGCGCAGCATTCTGCGAGTTGTACTCGCGATAATTATCGCAATCGCAGCAATCGGCGGCGCACAGTACGCGACGTTCATGGGAACGCGTGCAAGTCTCGCCGCTGCCGACGCATCCGAAATTCTCCTCGTCGGCTCTTTTGACCTCGGCGTCATCGTTTCGGTGGTGAGCATTGTGCTGCTCGCCGCTGCCGCCGCTGCGACCCGCTTCGACCGTTGGAGCATCACCACTCGCACCCGCTTCGAGAGCTTGCTCGAGCTCGCGCCGCAGATCGTGTGGTTCGCCGAGTCGGACGGCCGCATCAGCTACTGCAATCAGTACTGGTACAGCTACACCGGCCTTTCGACCGGCGAGACACTCGGTGACGGATGGGTCAACGCGCTCCATCCCGACGATCGCGATCCGGTGCTCCTCGCGTGGGCGAACGCAGTGCGGGCGGGCGAAGATTTCGAGAGCGAGATGCGACTCCGCTCCGCCGACGGTGAATATTGTTGGTTTCTGGTGCGGAGCCGGCCCAGCCGTGATGAGTCCGGCAAGATCACTTCGTGGCTTGGTATCGCGGTCGACATCGAGGAGCGGAAGCACGCAGAAGAGGAAGCACTGGCTGCGAGCAAAGCGAAGTCGGAATTCCTCGCGAGCATGAGTCACGAGCTGCGCACTCCACTCAATGCAATTGGCGGCTACGCTGAGCTGCTCGCGCTCGGCGTGCGGGGCTCACTCAATGCCGATCAGGCACAGGACATCGCGCGCATTCGCCGCAGTCAAAAGCATCTGCTGACCCTGATTAATGACGTGCTCAACTTCGCCAAGGTCGATGCTGGTCAGGCCGAATATCGAATGACGGCGGTTCCGATCGACGAAGCGTTGAAGGACACCGAGTCGATGATCGCGCCGCAGATCCTGGCCAAAGGACTCAAATACACCTACAAGGGCGCAGGTCGCACCGAAGCAGTGCTCGCCGATCCTGAGAAGATGCAGCAAATCGTGCTCAATCTCCTCAGCAACGCAGTAAAGTTCACCGAGACTGGCGGGTCCATCACCATGTCGGCCACGCCCCGCTCCGATTGCATCGAGATCGCTGTCAAAGACACGGGCGTCGGAATTCCGGAGGAGAAAGCCGACAAGGTTTTCGATCCGTTCGTGCAGGCGGGCCGTCAGCTAAATCAGCCGGCGCAGGGAATTGGTCTCGGTCTCGCAATCAGTCGCGATCTCGCGCGCGCGATGAATGGCGAGATCACGCTCGACACCACGGTGGGCAAAGGATCCACGTTCACGCTCACCTTGCCGCGCGCCCCACGGATGGATCCCGCTGATGTTGCCGCGGCAACCGCTGCGGCACTTGGTGACGGTACGCCAGTTCGCGCCGAGTCCGGCGGGTTAGCCGACCGCGCGCTTGAGGAAGCTGCGCATCCCTAGCATCCAGAAGAGCGCAGTAACGGCAATCAACGCCACCACCACGATTCCCAGCGCCATGTGCGGTGCCGCCGGAGTGAGCGCGCCACGCATTCCCTCCGCGACGTAAACGAGCGGATTGATCAGCACTGCGTACTTGAGGATTGGTACGGTGCTGAGACCCTGCCACGGATAATACGCGCAGCCGAAGAAGATCATCGGCGCCAGAATGACGCCGAACATCAATCCAATTTGTTGCGGCTGGATCGCGGTGCCGAGAAAAAGGCCAAGCGACGAAAATGCTGCCGCGCCCAGGATGGTGATGAGCAGCACGCTTCCGAAATGCGCGAAGGTGAGATTGGGAATCGGCCCCATGATCAGTCGCGCGACCGGCAGCACGAATAGCGCGGAGACGATTCCTTGCAGCACACCCGAAACGATTTTCTCCGCGGCAATCAGTAAAATCGGCACCGGCGCCAGCAAACGATCCTCGATCTCCTTCGTCCAGCCGAAGTCCTGCACCATCGGCAGCGCGACCGATTGAATGCTGGAGAAAGTGAGACTGATCGCGAGCACTCCAGGGAGGAGTGCTGTCGTGTAACCGCGCCCCATGAATCCCATCCGCGGCAGCAGATACCCGAACACGATCACGAACATCAGCGGCTGCAACGTCGTGCGCAGCAGAAAAAACGGCAGCTCCCGCCGCGCCACCCGCATGTCGCGTCGCAACAACGCAAAGAAAACCGAAGACGCCGCAACTTCCGCTCGCGGCGCAGCAAGAGCGCTGCCGGTCATACGGTCCTCAGCGTCAATCGCCTCCCCGCCTCCCCGCCTCCCGCCTCTCGCCTCCCGCGTCCCGCCTCATCCCAGTTTCCGCCCGGTCAGCGAGACGAATAGCGTCTCCAGACTCGGTGGCAGTAGATGGATATCAGTCACGGTTCTGCCCGCGGTCTCGGCGGCCTCGATCAGTGCCGGCAAAATCTGACCGCCGCGCGTGCTGTGCGCCCGCAGCACGCCATCGCGTGCTTCAACTCTGCTGACGCCGTTGATCGTCTCGGCGATTTCCGCGGTCGGCGCCGAATCACCATCGAGCACGAGCTCGATCAGTGTTCCACCCGGCGCCTTTGCCTTCAGTGCACGCGGTGTATCCAGCGCCAGCAATTTTCCCTGGTCGATGATCGCCAGCCGGTCGCACAATCGGTCCGCTTCGTCCATGTAGTGCGTGGTCATCACGATCGTACGACCACGTTTGTGCATGTCGAGCAGAATGTCCCACAACCCTAGTCGCGCCTGCGGGTCGAGACCAACCGTCGGCTCGTCGAGGAAGATGATGTCCGGCTCGTGCATCAGCGCCCGCACTATCATCAGGCGTTGTTGTTGTCCACCGGATAGCTCGTTCAGCTTGGCGTTGGCTTTGTCGGCAAGGCCGAGTCGCTCCAATAGCTCATACGCGCGCTTCGTCGCGACCTCGGCGGAAATCCCGAAGTACGCCGCATGGAACTGCAGATTCTCCAGAACATCGAGACTGAGATCCGCATTTGGACGCTGCGGCACCACTCCGATCGTCTGTCGCACGCGGACAGAATCGGCGACGACGTCGCAGCCGGCGACGAACGCCTTTCCCGACGTCGGCAGCACGCGCGTCGTAAGAATCCCGATCGCGGTCGTTTTGCCGGCGCCATTGGGCCCCAGCAGACCAAAGAATTCGCCCGCGAAAATGTCGAGGTCGAGCGATTCTAAAGCGATAACATCGCCCGATGCCGGCGCCATCGTCCCGGGTGGCGCCCAGCGCGCGCTGTAAGAGCTGCCGCCTCCTTTTGTCTTGCCGCTGCCCTTATAGACTTTGCGCAGCGCGCGCATTTCGATCGCGTTCACTTCTTCGGCTTGTTCCGCTCGGCGTTGTAGACGAAGTCCATCAAAGCGGAATTGAAGCTAGCGGGTTGCGCGAAGTGCGCGCCATGACCCGCATTTGGAATCACAACCTTCTTCGCGCCCGGTATCAAGCGCGTGAGCGAATCAGCAGCCGTCTCGATGAAAGGCGCGTCGTGATCACCCACGATCACCAGGGTCGGCACACGCAGCTGTTTTATCTGGTCCGGCGTTGGCTCCGGCACCCGACGCGATTCGGGACGTGGGTCGAGCAAATCCTTACCCGAGTAGCTCGCCCATAGATGGCGATACCGTTCGATGACGTCGTTCCGCCCAGGTGGAACCCATCCGAGAGGACTCGCGAGGATGAGTTTGCCAACTGAATCGAGACCGTTCTTCTGCGCGACTACCGGCAGCGACGCGAAGAACTGATCCATGTCTGGCGTTCTGGGAAACCCTTCCGGAAACGCAGCATACAACACCAGGCCGCTGACACGTTGCGGATAGGCAATCGCGAAACGCAATGCAACGTCTCCGCCCCTGGAATGCCCCACGATGTACGCGCGTGGGATGTGCAACGCTTCGAGCAGAAGGAGAAGATCTTGGGGGTCGGCGGATCGATCTTCGTACCCCGTCGATTTGCCCGCGCCACGTCTGTCGAAGCGCACGACCTCGTAGCGACTCTTTAGCGCCGCCACCTGGTCGTCCCACACGCTCATGTTGTGGGTCCAGCCATGAATCAGTACGATCGCGGGGCCGCGCCCGGACACATCGTAGTTGATCAACGCGTCGCCGACGTTGATCGTGCGCTGCTGCGCGCCTGCGGTGCGCGCGAACAAGATCACCAAAATCAGGAGCCGCATCGCCTTCAGCATGTCGCCTCCCGGGAGCTGGGATTTCGTTTTATACGATCAGGCGCCGATCGGATGCCAGGTCGTCTTGAATTCGATGAAGTCTCGAATCTCGTAGGCGCCCTGTATTCTGACATCCAACCAGTCGATGTCGTCACGCTTTCGGGTGCGTACTCGCTTGATGCTTTCCGCAGCGCCCAACTGCAGCTGTTTCTTCTCTTCCTGATCGACGACTGCGTTGACGCCACGAATGTGGGTGTGAGTCGCAAAGGTCGGCACCAGCTCCTTTCGGAATCCGGTGAGAAGATTCACCACTCCGCCGGGCAGATCTGATACCGCGAGCTGCTCGCCGAGCACGATCGCCGGATACGGAAATTCCTGCGACGCCAGACAGACGCAGGTGTTGCCCGCCACGATCACCGGCGCGATTTGGCTGATCAACCCGAGCAACGGCGCTGCGTCGTCGGCGATGATGCCGATAATCCCCATCGGCTCGGCGACGGTGAAATTGAAGAACGGACCCGCGACCGGATTGGTATTCCCGAGCACCTGCTCGTATTTGTCCGACCAACCCGCGTAGTAGATGAGTCGATCGACACTCGCCGCGACTTCCTTCAGAGCCGCCGCCTTGGTAGCAGCGCCAGAAATCACCAGCGCCTCGGCCATCTCTGCCGAGCGCGACTCGAGCATCTCGCCGAGCCGATACAGAATTTGCCCACGGTTGTACGGCGTGCGAGCCGCCCAACCCGGCCCCGCCTTCGCAGCGGCCTCTACCGCGTTGCGCAGATCCTTGCGCGTGCATTGAGGAATGTTGCCGAGCAAGCGCGCATCGGACTTCCCGCCTCCCGCCTCTCTCCTCCCGCCTCTCGCCTCCCGCACCGGAAACACTCGGCCGCTCTCCGAGCGAATGAACTGTCCGCCGACGTAGACCTTCGGAGTCTTGGTTACTGGAATGCGCGCCATCTAGACCACCTTCCCGTAATCCATCAGACCCTG
>DASTGU010000132.1:0-2969 GCA_035718845.1 Gemmatimonadaceae bacterium
CGCCAGAAGAAGTCGAGCGGTCTCCGGTTTCAGCATTATCGTCGTACCGACTGGCGGTCCGGAGGCGGGAGCACCCTCGAGCTGTGCACGAGACCATAGTTGCCGTGCAGAAACGCCTTGATTCCACTGCGCCAGGTCGGATGGCGTCGCGATGAGCAGCGTCGCAATCGCTCCCAGATTCTCCCCGGCGATGCGGGGACCTTGAATGTCGAGGGGATTTCCCGGCGAAATCCCATTGGGCGGGATCAACTGGGCCAACGCGAATTTCCCTTTGACGTCCACCCCGGCGTACGAATCGATGTGCATCGATGGGACGCGGAAGCCGCGCCCGACGAAGACCACCGGGGCCGTCGCGTCTACCGGCCGGACGTACCAATTCAGGACAAAGTCGCCGAAACGAAGACGATGTCCGCCGATTTCCAGATAGGCCGCGCCCGTATCTACGACTTCATGGCGTAGAACGAAATGTTGCAGGTATGTGCCGCCGTCACCGGATGGTTTGAGGCCTGTCTTCTTCAGTCGGCGAAGAATGTATTGGGCGGCGCTATCGAGGCCGGCGCTGAAGGTGTCTCGGCCACGCAAGGCATCTGATGCAAGGTAGTCGATGTCGTGAGTGAGCTGGTCGACGGAGATTTGATCTGCTGCCGCGCGGACGCGGCGCGGAAGAGCGGTTTGAGACTCCGCCGATTGCACGAAGAGCGCGAACAGCGGGAGAAAAAAGCGGAAGCGAACTCCGCGCATTATCGACGCGCCGCGATACTGATGTTTGGCATAATTCGTCCGCAACACTTGCACTGTTTGCGGAATTCGGCAAGCGACAACTAAAACGCTCGATGATGTACACGGTAGAAACACTGACAGTGTTTACCATTGGAGCCGACGAAAAGTGTGCTCGTCGTGCTCACCGCCGATGAACGTCTACGCGGAGATGTTCAAGACGATCTTGCCACGCTTGTGCGGCGCACCCGCAAGCATCTCGTGCGCATCGCGAGCTTGTGTCAGCGGCAGCACTGTCCCCACATCCGTCGAGAGTTTACCGGCGTCAATCAGTTCGGCGATCTTATTCAATCGAGCCGTCGTCACTTCTGCATAGAAGAACGCCGCGCGAACGCCGTACTGTTTTTGTGCCGCCTCGGGCACAGCTGATACGACGGATACCAGAATTCCACCGCGCTTGAGGACTCCCAGCGACTTTTCCTGGGTCGCGCCTCCAACCAGGTCGAGGACGATGTCCATTCCAGAGACCGACTCCTCGAATCTCTCCTTTCTGTAGTCAATGACTTTCCCGGCACCCAGACCGCGCACGTAGTCCAGATCAGCGGTGCCGGCGGTCGCTACTATATGAAGGCCAGCATGCGTGGCGAGTTGCACCGCATAGGCACCGACGCTACCCGCGGCTCCGTGGATGAGGACTGTTTGTCCGGCGACTGCAGCTGCGTACTCGAAAAGCATCTGCCACGCAGTCACGGCGACGACTGGAACAGAAGCGGCCTCGATGAAGTTCAAAGTCCTTGGTTTTCGCGCAATCATACCGGCGAGCGGCACCGCGTATTCCGCCTGGCCGCCGCTGAATTGCGGATTGGTCGAGCCGTAGACTTCATCGCCAGGCTTGAGTCCGGAAACTTCCGGTCCGATTGCTTCGACGGTACCAGAGATGTCGGAGCCGAGGATGATCGGAAGCGGTTCCAGTTTGGATTCGCCCTCACGAAAGAGAGCGTCCCAATTCCCAACTCCTGCGGCTTCTACCCGAACGAGCAATTGCCCACGCCCGGGTGCCGGTCGTGGCACGTCATCGATCTCTACGACACTCGGCGGACCGTATCGTAAAACGCGCACTGCTTTCATGGTTACTCCGCTCCCAACAAGGCACGAATTGCGCGGGTCATCTTCGCCTGGTGCGTGACTCGCGCCGCCACTTCTGTAAGTGATCGATGAACGCACGCAGCGCGCGTGAAGCCTGTCGTCGCTGCGGATAATAGAGATAGTAGCCAGGGAAGGGCGCGCAATACTTCTCGAGCACCGACACCAGCTCACCGCGATCGAGCGCGTCTTTCACGTTGACCTTGAACGCGAGCGTGAGGCCCACTCCGGCGATGGCAAACCGGCGATTCAGTACGGCATGAGTTGAAAGCACTCTCGCCGGCACTGTCACCGAGAAGTCCCGTCCGTTTTCAGTGAACTCCCACCGGTATGGCGGCGCCTCGACAGTCGGATGCCAATTGAGGCAATCGTGCTGCGTCAGATCGCGCGGGTGTTTCGGCACACCACGTCGCGCGAAGTAGGCGGGTGAGCCGACGATTGCCAGGCGCAGGTCGCCCGTCACCGGAACGGCGATCATATCCTTGTCGATCACTTCACCAAGCTGGATTCCCGCATCGTAGCCGTCGGCAACGATGTCGACCGGCGCATCGCTGACGACGAGATCGAGCTGGATGTGCGGGTGTGCATTGAGGAATCCCGCGAGCAGTGATTCGCCGAACATGGTTTCGGCCGCGCTCGCCGAATGGATGCGCAGAGATCCCCGCGGCTCCTCGCCAAGCTCGCCGATTGCAGCGACAGCTGCTCGCACTTCGTCCAGCGCCGGACGCAGAGAGCCATACAGGCGCTCGCCGGCGTCGGTGAGATGGATGCTCCGCGTGGTTCGCCGCACGAGCGCAACACCAAGCCGCTCCTCCAGCCGGCGCACTGCCTGGCTGACTGCAGCATGCGTGACGCCGAGACGCGTGGCAGCGGCGCGAAATCCCTTCGCTTCCGCCACCGCGACGAACGTCGCCATGCCATCGAGCTCGTCGGCCATTGGAAAGAAAAGTTACCAGTGTGGCCGCTGCCGGCAACTGGATCAGCAGGGCCCGACGCCCTTAATTGGATCGCGTATCGAATGGAGTCCACTATATGAAGGGAGCGAATCCCGGCGGCACAACGACACTCACGCCCTCTATCACACTCAACAACGGCGTCCAGCTCCCGGC
>DASTGU010000133.1:0-13103 GCA_035718845.1 Gemmatimonadaceae bacterium
ACGCCGGCGAAGGTTTGAACGGGACAGGCCTTTAGTCGGGGGAACCCATCGGAGTCAGGTCGCGGGTTTCGGCGGGACAATCTGCGCGTGCCGCGCGATCATCTTCCACTCTCCATCCTGCAGCTGCCAGACGTTGGTGAAGCGCCGGTTTATGATCTCACCGTGTGGCGGCCCATCGACAGTATCCCGGCCCATCACGACCACGACGTTGTCGTAGCGCTCGACACGCTCGATGACGACATCGTCGAAGGTGTGCCGGATGCGGCCGGCCTTGAGCAGGTCGAGGACCCGTGCCTTGTCGTTGATGATGTTGAGCGGGGAATTGACGAGCAGGGCGTCGTCCCACATGCCGGCCAGGGTTTCGGTGTCGGCGGCGAGGAACGCGAGACGTCCCGTTTCCTCCAGCGCCCGAATGTCCTGCTCCCAGGCGGCGATTGAATTCATTGGTTCTGCGGTAGCGGTCATGGCTGAGAATGCTCCGTTGGGGTGTCCAGTGCCAGCTGGTCCTTCAGTGCACTAGTGTGCAATATGTGCACACTTGTATATTTAACGCAAGAGCTTTTTCGGACCGGTACACCATGACACCCAGAGACAACGAACGAGGACGCATCGCCCAGAAGCGGCGCACGCGGAAAGCGATCGTCGCGGCGGCGGGCGAGCTGCTGGCTCAGGGTAAGACCCCTTCCATCAACGAAGTGGCGGCGGCCGCCGAAGTCTCTCGGCGTACCGTTTATATGTATTTCCCGACGCTCGATCAGCTCCTGATCGATGCCGCGCTGGGCTCGGTAACGCGCAGCACCATCGACCCGGCGCTGGATTCGATCAACGACAATGACGATGCTGCGGATCGAGTCGAGGCGATTACGCGAGCAGTGCAGAAAGACTTCGCGCTGACCGAGAAGCAGGGTCGCGCGCTGCTGCGCCTGACCGTCGATCAACCCATGGAGAATCGGCCAACCGATCAACCATTGCGCGGTTACAGACGGGTCGAATGGATCGAACGTGCGCTCGAGCCGCTGCGCGGAACGGTGGATAAGAAGCGATTCGAGCGACTCGTCTCCGCGTTGGCGATGGTAATCGGCTGGGAATCCCTGATCGTGTCGCGAGACATTCGCGCGCTCAGTCTCAAGGAAGCAGAGGACGTCTCGGCGTGGGCAGCGCGTGCGCTCGTGGAAGCGACACTCTTTGAGGCCAAACCAGCAAGGCGAAGTAAGTCGGCTGACAAACGCAATCGTTAGTTTGGGTCTCTGGCGGCGGTGACGCCCACGATTATTATTTCCGTCCTTCGACTTGCCAGAGGTCTTGATGAGAGTCGCTCGTTTTGTATTCGCCGCGCTGATTGCGCCAATTGGTCTCGCCGCGCAGCAGCCTGCGCCGGGCACACTGCCCCCCAATCCGATCACCGCGACATTTCGCGGCCGCATCGCCGGATTACATCGCAATATCGCGCAAGCCTTCGATTCCATTCCGGAGTCGAAGTTCAGTTATAAGCCGACCGCCGCGCAGCTGAGTATCGGCTTCATCGCCCAGCACGTCGCCAGCGACAATTATTTCTTCTGCAACAATTTCGGCGCGCTGAAGGGAACGCCCGCGGCAGAAGACACCACCACGCCTGATTCCGTAAAAGCAACGTGGCCGAAGGAAAAACTGGTCGCGAAACTCAAGGAATCGTTCGCGTTCTGCGACAAGGCGATCGCCCAGGTCGACGATGCGAAGCTCGCCGAGCCCGTAACGCTGACCTTTGGCGGGAACTCGCGCACCATCGCGCGCGCCGGGATGTTGATCGGTCACCTGCAGGATCTGGCCGACCACTACAGCCAGCTCGCGAACTACATGCGCCTCAACGGCATGCTGCCGCCGACGGCGCTGCCGCGTCCGCGCCCGGCCGGCACCTAACTGTTGATCAACGAAGCGCTGATTCTCGCGAGAATCAGCGCTTCGTGGTTAGAACCACCACACGATCCGCTGAATCGGCGGCGATTGCTGGCATTGTCAGCGTCACGCCGGCCGCCGTCTGCGCGACATCTACACGCGCGCCATCGCCGAGCATTCTCGCTTCGACCACACGCCGACCGAACGCGGGTAGCACAAGCATGCGATCCGGCCAGCTCAGGACGTGCACGAATACTGTGTCGCCGCGCTGAGTCGTCACGCCCCATTCGCGCGGTGGTACTGGGCCGCCGCGAGTTCCATAAATCGAGCGCCCAAAGGTCTTGAGCCACTCTCCGAGCGCGCGCAATCGCTCGGCGGCTTCGGGTTGAATCGTTCCATCAGGGCGCGGGCCGATGTTGAGCAGCAGGTTCGCATTCGCGCCGGCTGCGCGCACCAGATACCCGATCAACTCGCGCGTCGATTTGAATTTGGTGTCGGTGATGTTGAATCCCCACGACTCGTTCATCGTCAGCGATGTCTCCAGCGGCAGCGCGCCGATCTCGCGCGTGTTGAATCCAGCCGTGTTGGCTCCCGGTAGATCCTGCTCGAAGGTCTGCACGTCCTCGCCCGGCAACGGCGCCTTGTGATGGTTCGGCACGATCAACGCGGCCGGCTGCAACCGATGGATCAGCGCGTAGGTGCGCGGCAACTGCCAGTCAGCGTCCGGCTTGTCCCACATCCCGTCGAACCAGATTCCACCGATCGAACCGTAGTTGGTGAGCAGCTCGGTCAGCTGCGCGTTCATGAAATCGATGTAGTGACTCCAGTCACCAGACTCGGGTCGGCCAGTCGCATGCCCTGTTCCCCCGCGTGGCCAGTAGTCGGGATTGTGCCAATCGAGCTGGGAGTAGTAGAAGAAAAGCTTGATGCCCTGCGCATGACATTCGTCCGCCAGCTCTTTCAGCGGGTCGCGCTTGAACGGCGTCCAGTCCACGACGTTGTACGGCGTCGCGTGCGTGGCGAACATCGAGAAGCCATCGTGATGTCGCGATGTGATGGTGATGTAGCGAACACCCGCCGATTTCGCGAGCGCGACCCAGTCGTGTGCGTTGAACTTCACGGGGTTGAACACCGACGCGAGCCATTCGTAAGCAGGGACGCGAATCGACCGATTCTGCATCACCCACTCGCCCTCGCCGAGCTGGCTGTAGACGCCCCAGTGGATGAACATCCCGAACCTGGCGTCCTGGAACCACGTTCGCGCCGCTACGCGCTCTGATGGCACCTCAGCGCTCTGCGCGCCGAGCGGCGCTGCTCCCATGAGGAGCGCTAGGAGAAATGCAACCCGCCGCCGCTCAGCGGCCAAAGGCATTCGTGAGGATCTGTTGGGCTTCGTCCTGGATTTTCTTCAAATGATCTGCGCTGTGAAAACTCTCGGCGTACAACTTATAGATCTCCTCGGTGCCCGACGGGCGCGCCGCAAACCAGCCGCCGTCCGACGTCACCTTGATTCCGCCAATTGGATCGCTTGTGCCGGGCGCATTGTTGAACACACCCGTGATCCTGTCGCCCGCGAGATCCTTGATGGTGATGTCCGACGGCTTGAGCGCCGAAAGAACTTTCTTCTGCTGAGCGGTGGCGGCAGCATCGATCCGCGCGTACCAGAGTTGACCGTATTTCCTGACGAGATCCTTGTACAGCTCGCCCGGATCCTTGCCCATCACCGCGGTAATCTCCGCGGCGAGCAGTCCCATGATGAGGCCGTCTTTGTCGGTTGTCCAGCAATTACCGTCGCGACGCACGAACGATGCACCCGCGCTTTCTTCGCCGCCGAAGCCCAGGGTGCGATTGAGCAAGCCATCGACGAACCACTTGAAGCCAACCGGAACTTCGCGCAGGGTACGCCCCAGTCCCTTAGCGACGCGCGCGATCATGTCGCTGCTTACCACTGTCTTGCCGACGCCGGCATTCGGCGGCCAATCGGGACGATGTGTGAACAGGTACGAAATCGCGACCGAGAGATAGTCGTTCGGCGGGAGCAATCCGGCACTCCGCGCTACGACGCCATGTCGATCGTGATCCGGATCGCACGCCCAGGCGACGTCGAACTTGTCGCGCATCGCAATCAGCCGAGCCATCGCGTACGGGGAGGAGCAGTCCATCCTGATCTTGCCGTCCCAATCGACGGTCATGAATCGGAACGTCGAATCCACGACGTCACTCACCACCGTCAGCGGAATCCTGTACCGCTCGGCGATCGCCGGCCAATACATCACGCCCGAGCCGCCGAGCGGATCGACGCCGAGCTTGAGATCGGCGCCGCGAATCGCGTCGAAGTCGATGACACTGCCCAGATCGCCGACGTAGTGGTCGATGTAGTCATGGCGATGCGTGCTGCTCGCTGACTTCGCGCGCGACAATGAGATGCGCTTTACGTCCTTCAGGCAGGCGGCGATGATTTCGTTCGCTCGATCCTGAATCCACTTCGTCGTCGCGGAGTCCGCCGGCCCGCCACTCGGTGGATCGTACTTGAATCCGCCATCCTCGGGTGGATTGTGCGACGGTGTGATGACGATGCCGTCGGCGAGTCCGTCTTTCCTGCCTTTGTTGTAAGTGAGAATCGCGTGCGAGACCGTCGGTGTCGGCGTCCACGAATCACGCGAATCGATCATCACCTCGACATCGTTGGCGGCCAGAACTTCGAGCGCCGATGCAAACGCAGGCTCCGACAGGGCGTGGGTGTCGAAGCCCATGAAGAGCGGGCCGTCGATTCCCTGCGATTTGCGATGCTGACAGATCGCCTGGGTGATGGCGACGATATGATCTTCGTTGAACGAGCACTCGTTCGACGTGCCGCGATGACCCGACGTGCCGAACGCGACGCGCTGCGCCGGATTGGCGGGGTCGGGCTTCAGCGCATAGTAGTTCGTGACGAGTCGCGGAACATTGGTGAGAATCGACTCGGGTGCAGGCTTGCCGGCGAGTGGGCTGATTTTCATGGTGCGAAGAAGTCTAACTCTCCTGCGCAGACCGCAAGCCAGCTCAGGATCGCTAGCCCATGATTTTGGAGACGTCGGCCACCAGCGAGCTCAGAAAACTCTGCAGGTTGGTCTCTTTCAATAAGCCGGCGCTCTGTCCGGCCCAGAGTGGCATCAAGTCGCCGCGACCGGCCGCCTCCGCCGGAACAGCAAGATTTCTGACGAGTTGTCGCTGGAGTGGGTAAGGAAGGATTTCCGTTCCCTTGCGATTCAACTCGTCCATCAGCCGGTTGCGGATTCCGCGAGCGAGCCTGCCCGTAAATCCACGCGTTAGTCCCGTCCGCCTCGCATCCAGGGTCAGCAGTGCTTCGCGATGGACCGGCTTGGCGCCCGATTCCTCGAATGGCAGGAACGCAGTCCCCATCTGTACGCCGTCGGCGCCGAGCGCGAATGCCGCGGCGACACCGCGTGCATCAGCGATGCCTCCCGCGGCGACGACTGGAACATCTACCGCGTCAACAACCTGTGGCACCAGCGAGAAGGTGCCGACCAGCGATTGATCCGCGGGTCGGAGGAACGATCCGCGGTGTCCGCCGCCTTCGAATCCCGACGCCGCAATGGTATCGACGCCTGCCTCGGCAAGTGCAATTGCTTCCTGCGCGGTCGTCGCCACTCCCATCGTCACGATGTTCTTGCGCCGACACTCGTCGAGAATCTCCCTCGGCGGAATGCCGAAGATGAAGCTGAAGACGGGCACGTTCGCGTCGAGCACGGCTCGCACCTGATCCTCGAATTTCGGCGGCTCGACATAGGGTGTGAACGCAGGATGCGGCGCGCCCAGCTCATCGAGGAAGGGCAGCAGTGGCGCCAGACTGCGGGTGTATTCCCCCTCGCCGCAATGACGTGCGTCTTCGTCTTCCTTTGACACCCACAGATTGACGGCAAAAGGACGCGACGTCAGCGCGCGGATTTCGGCGATCACGTCGCGAATTTCGTCGGGGGTGAGGTTGAGGGCGCCGAAGGATCCGAGTCCACCAAAATTGGAGACGGCGGCGACGAGCTTCTGTGACGAGAGTCCGCCGAGTGGACCCTGGACGATTGGATAATCGATGCCGAGCTTCGCCGTCAGCCGATTGCGGTTCCACTCAGGCATCGGCCGACAACTCGTGCATTTCGATTCTCCGCTATCGCTGGCGAGTGTAGTTCAGCCCTACGACGCCGCTCGGATATGGTTTGGCCGAAGTCAGACTGAAGGTCTGATGCAAACCCTCCGGCAGCGCCCGCTTGCCTCCTCCCAATATGATTGGATACACCAGCAAGTGTAGCTCATCGACGAGATCGTTCTCGAGCATCTCATGCACGAGCTGACTGCTGCCGTCGGTGAGAATGTTCTTTCCCGGCTGCTGCTTCAGCTTCCGAATCTCATCCATCGGGTTGTCGCGGATGACGACGGTATTGCGCCAGATGGGTTTGTCGAGGGTCTGCGACACGACGTAGTGCGTCGGTGCGTTCATCAGATCTCCGAAGAAATCCCCTTTCGGCAGCGGCTCGAATGCGTTCGCGTGCAGCGCGTAGGTGCGCCTGCCCAGCAAAAAAGCGTCGCACTCCTTCATCGACTCGGCGAAGCTCGCGCCGATGTCGTCGTGCCAGTACGGCCACGTCCACCCTCCGTACTTGAATCCGCCGTCTGTATCCTCGTCCTTGCCGCCGGGCGCCTGCATCACTCCGTCAAGCGAGACGAATTCCGAGACTATCAGCTTTCTCATACCATCCTATCCGTTGTGTTCAAATAGGCGACGAATGGGTCTTGCTCGTTTCGACAACTGCTGCGGACTGAGGACTAACAAAAAGGTAGGCAGCGCACAGAGGGCTCAGGCCAGCAGGTGACAGCGTATGAATGTGGCATTCAGGGGCACGGGGCTCAGAATGCCAATATCGTAGCTGCAGACTTCGACCTGCGCACTCTGTTGACCGCCTACCTTTTTTTAGTCCTCAGTCCGCAGTCGCGCGCTCTAGAAGAGCCCGACCCGCCCCCTGACAGACTCAATGAGCTTGGCAGGATCGTACGCGACCCCCAGCCTGAACACCATCTGCACATTGCGGATGTCGCTGATGCGTGTCGAGGGATCGCCGTTGATAACGACGAGATCCGCGTCCTTCCCAATCGCGATCGATCCCGTGCGATTCGCGCGGCCGAGGAACGTCGCGCCGTTGAGCGTGCCGATGCGGATAGCCTCCAACGGAGTGAAGCCCTCCTCGACGAGCAGTTCGAGCGCGCGCTGATTCGAGTACCCGGCGACGACACCGCCGATTCCGGTTGGATCCGTGCCCACCAGCAACATCCCGCCCGCGCGCGCAAACGCGAGCTCCATCGCCTGGCCCTTAGCGAACAAAGTGCGCCACACCGAGGTCGTACTCGTATCGATCGCCGCCTTGCGCTGCTCGAATTGCGTGCGCAGCAGGGGATCCAGTACATCGAGTCCGGGCGGCAGCGGACGACCGGGTACGAATGTCTCGAACACCGTCGGCGTCGACGTCAGCGCCACTTTGTGCTTCACGAGATCCGCAATCAGCGATCGAACTGCGTCGCTGTTTGGGTCCGCCGCGGCGACCGCTCTTTGCCCAACCGCCTGGCCCGGGCACTCGTCCACCTTCTTGTTGGGGACGAAATCCGTCGACACGTAGAACGCGTGCTCGAGATTGTCGATGCCGAGCGCCGCCGCTTCGCGGAACGTCACCGAGCAGAGATGCGCCGTGAGCTTCATTCCGCGCTTATGCGCTTCCTGGATCGCCGCGCCCAGCTCGGCGCGCGTGATGTGCATGTACGCTTTGAACGAAGTCGCGCCGGCGTCCGCCCAGAAATTCACCATTCGCCGAGCATCGGCGACGTCGGTGAGCTCGTGCACCTGGTCGAGGCCCAGTCCCTTGCCCTCGAGATAGGGTGCGGTCGCATCGATCCACGGCCCCGGTTTTCTGCCGGCGTCGATATCGCGCTTGATGCCGATGTCGCCAAAGCCGGTGAGATTTCCGCCGGTCCGCATTGACGTCACCCCGCCCGCGAGATAAAGTCGCGAGAAGCTCTCGGCGACGTTGCCGTAGACGCCGGGTCCGGTCGGGTAGAAGAAGTGCTCGTGCACCATCACCAAGCCGGGGATCACCGACTTTCCGGTGACATCGACGACCTGCGCGCCGGCGGGAATCGCGACCGAGCCAGAGCTGCCGAGTTGTGCTATGCGTCCGTCGCGAATGACGATCGTCTGGTCGTCGCGCGCTGTCGCACCGGTTCCATCGATCACTCTCGCGTGGGTCAGCGCCACGATCGGCGTGTCGATGGCAACAAAGGTACGAACGTTGGCCGAAATAGTCGGACGCTGCGCCCGTAGTGTCGGTGCAGCTGCTAACAGAGCGAAAACTGCGACGAAATTTCGACAACGCATTGGCAACTCAGCGTGAAAGCGGCGGGACTAATTTACTGTTTCGTGGCGCAACCCGACGAAACGCAAGATCGAAAGACGTCAGCATACTGCGATTGAGAGAGGGAATTCCGATGACTCGCACTTCGTTCGTGACTTTGGCCGGTATCGCGCTAACGTTGTCGTTGATGCCCAACGTATCCAGCGCCCAGAAGCTGACCGGCCCGAACCCGTCGGGCGACGTGCCCGCACCGGTAACGCTCGATCCCAAGGGCCAGTTTCAGGACAAGTTCGCAAAAGTCGGCGACGACGTTTTCATCTCCGGCCAGCCGACGGAGCAGGCGCTGCGCGATCTCGCGGCGCAAGGCGTAAAGACCGTCGTCAATCTCCGCACTCCGCCCGAGATGGCGACGCGGGTTCCGTTCGACGAGAAGGCGCTCGTGCAGCAGCTCGGCATGAAGTACGTCTACCTGCCGATGCGCGGCAACGCCGAGTATCCCTACTCGCCCGACGACCTGAAAGATTTCGGCAAAGCGATGGAGGAGACGAAAGGAAAACTGTTACTCCATTGCACCGTCGCCTGGCGCGCGAGCCACATGTGGGCCGCGTACCTGATCCAGTACCGCGATCTCCCCGTCGCCACCGCCCTCGACCAGGCGCGCAAGATCAATCTGATGGACGACATGCGGATGGATGGGGAGCGGCAGCCGGTCGAGGACTTGCTCGGGCGGGCGTTGCCGGAGATAAAGCACGGGAAGCAGTAATACATCTCGGCGTACAGTCCGTAATCGTAGCGGGCAATCACAATACAGAAGCGGCGAGCCTCAAGCTTGGTGAGCAGCTACGCTACGAGCTTTGCTACCACACTTATCCATCAGCTAAAAGCTCGGAGCTAGCTCCGCGCTCAACGCTACGCATGGACAGTGTAGAGCCGCTCGCCGCGTAGCTGCTCACCAAGCTTGAGGCTCGCCGCTTCTGTATTGAAGTTGCCGGCTGTGCGCAGCGGACCACACGCCGAGATTTGACTCCCCGCTCGCCGCTGACCAAAATCCCCGCATGAAAATCGACCGCCGCACCTTCCTCGCCGCCACATCCTCTGCGCTTGCCCTCGGTAAGAAACCGTTACTGACGACAGAGGAACCGGCGCTGCCGGAGATCTCCGACCTCGACCGCGATCTTCAGGGAAAGTCGATCGCCGTCTACACCACCGCAGCCAACACCGACTTCAAGCTGTCGCGCACCGATACCCTCAGCTTCAAGCCAATGGGTCAACCCCTCGAGACCCAGATCTGTGTATTCGTCGATCCATCCAAACGATCTCAAACAATTCTCGGCATCGGCGGCGCCCTCACCGATTCGTCGGCCGAGACCTTTGCGAAAATTCCGGCGGCGAAGCAAAAGGAGTTGCTCGACGCCTACTACAATCCGAACACCGGCATCCGCTACACCCTCGCCCGCACCAACATCCACAGCTGCGATTTCTCGTCAGCCAGCTACACCTACGTCAGAGAAGGTGACAAGGACCTCAGCTCGTTCAGCATCGATCACGACAGGCAGTATCGCATTCCGTTCATCAAGCGCGTGATCGAAGCGACCGGCGGCCGACTCACTTTGTTCGCGAGTCCGTGGAGTCCGCCGGCGTTCATGAAGACCAACAACGACATCCTGCACGGCGGAAAGCTGAAGCCGGAGTTCCATCAGTCGTGGGCCAACTACTACACCAAATTCATCAAGGCCTACGAGCGCGAAGGAATTTCCGTCTGGGGCATCACCATCCAGAACGAGCCGATGGCGACCCAGACCTGGGAGTCGTGCATCTACTCAGCCGAAGACGAGCGCGACTTCCTCAAGAACTTCCTCGGCCCCACCATGAAACGCGCCGGACTCGGCGACAGGAAAATCCTCGGCTGGGACCACAACCGCGATTTGATCTATCAGCGCGTCAGCACACTGCTCAAAGATCCCGAGGCCGCGAAATATCTGTGGGGCATCGCGTTCCACTGGTACGAGCCGTGGAGCGGCGGCCAGATGATGTTCGACAACGTCAAGCTGGTTCACGAGACGTTCCCGGACAAACCGCTGCTGTTCACCGAAGGCACACCTGCGTCGTTCGACACCGCGCGGATCAAGGACTGGTCGCTCGGCGAGCAGTACGGCTATTCGATGATCAACGATTTCAACAGCGGAGCCGTCGGCTGGACCGACTGGAACGTGCTACTTGACGAGCAGGGCGGACCGAATCACGTCGGCAACTTCTGCTTCGCGCCGATCCACGCAGACACGCGAACGGGTGAGCTCATTTACACCAACTCGTACTACTACATCGGCCACTTCTCGAAGTTTATCCGACCTGCCGCAAAACGAATCGCGGCATCGCCGAGCAGGAGCGCGCTGCTGTCGACTGCGTTCGTCAATCCCGATCGGACGGTTTCGGTCGTGGTGATGAACCGCGGCACCGAGAAGATCCAGTACTTCCTGTGGGTCGATGGCAACGCGGCAGAAGTTACCAGTCTCCCCCACTCGATTCAGACCCTGGTCTTCTGAATTGGTCCGGCGTGGTTAGCCGACGCGTCGGGCGTACTGCTTCACCGCCAGCGTCAGCGAGACCACGCCGAACGCCGCCAGAATCCCGATCTGTCGGGCGACGTCGCGCGCGGTCGCGCCTTTGAGCAGCACCGCGCGCATGATCTCGATGAAATGCTTGACCGGATTGAGCTGCGCCATCCATTGCGCCCAGGTCGGCATCGATCGCACCGGCGTGAACAGTCCGCTCATCAACAGGTAAACCATGATGATGAAAAACGTCACGAACATCGCCTGCTGCTGGGTGTCGACGAGCGTCGAGATGAATAGCCCGATACCAAGCGCGGCGACCAGATAAATCATCGCCGCGCCAAACACCAGCGCGATACTGCCGAGCATCGGGATGTGAAACACAAATCGCGCGACGAGCAGCCCGAGAGTGAGCTCCACCAGCGCGATGACCCAGAAAGGAATCAGCTTGGCCGCCATGAAGGTCGAGCGCGGCAGCGGCGTCACACTGAGCTGCTCGAGCGTTCCGATCTCTTTCTCGCGCACGATGTTCATCGCCGCCATCAACGTGCCGACCACAGTCACCAGCTGCACCAGAATCCCCGGCACCATGTAGTCGCGATAATCGAGATCCGGGTTGTACCAGCCACGAGTGCGCACCTCGATCGGTTGAGATGCCGTCACCGAGCGGCCAGGCGAAGCCTGCCCTGGCCGGATCGTGCTCGCGAACGGATGCAGCTCCGCGCTGATCTCATTCGCATACGCCTGGACGATCTGCGCCGCGTACGATTGCGTAACGCCCGCCGCGGCACCGTCTTCGGCGTTCAAAATCAGCTGCAGGTGCGCCGTGTGCGAACGCACGATGTCCTTCTCGAAGTCGGCTGGAAAACTGAGAATGAGATCGGTCTTGCGCGCGAGCATCCATTGGTTGGCGACGTCGAGCGACGGCGAGGCGCCAACCACGACGAAACGTCGTGATGCCTGCATTCGATCCACCAGACCGCGCGAGGTCTCGCTCTGATCGCGATCGACGACGTACATCCGCGACGACTTCACCTCGAAGGTTGCCGCGTTACCGAGCAGGAGCAGCTGAATGATCGGCATCAACATCAGCTGCATCACCATCAGCCGGTCGCGGAAGATCTGCAGGAATTCCTTGCGCAGCAGATAGCGGAGCGTCAGCATCTATTCGAGCCTCGCCTTGGTGCTGCGCATTGCCGCAGTCAGCAGAAGGAGCGCCATCACCGACAGCACCAGCGTCTCGCGCCAGAGGATCGTTAATCCAACCCCCTTGAGCATGATCCCGCGCGCGATGACGATGAACCACCGTGCGGGCACGATGTAAGTCACGGGTAGCAGCCACTTCGGCATGCTGGCGATGGGAAAGATCATCCCTGACAGCAGTGAGTTGGGCAGCATCGTCGCCAGCATCGCGGTCAGCATCGCCGCGCGCTGGGACGCGGTTCGCGCCGCCACCAGAATGCCGAGTGCGAGTGATACGAGAGTGTAGAGAATGCTCTCGATCAGAAGCAGGAGCACGCTGCCTCTGAACGGAACGTGAAATACCAGCCACGCCGCGAGCAGCGCGGTCAGCACGTTGGCAAAAGCAAGCCCGAGGTACGGCAACACCTTGCCGACGATGATCTGCTGTGGCGTGAGCGGCGATACCAGCAGCACTTCCATCGTGCCGCGCTCCTTCTCCCGCGACAGCGAGATCGCCGTCATCAGCGCCGAAACGAGTACCAACACCAGTGCAATCAGCCCGGGGACGAACAGGTTTACGCTCTCGAGTGTCGGATTGAATCGCATCCGCGTCTCCGTCACGATCCTCACCTGATTGCCCCCCGAGCTCAGCTCCGCCTGGTAGGCTTGAATGACCGCGCGCGTATAGTTGACGTAGGTCGTTCCGGTGTTCGGATCCGACGCATCGATTGCGACCAGCAGCCGCGGCGGCTCTGTCCCGCGGAGGTGCGCGGCAAAATCGGGATCGAATACGAGCGCGATGTCGGCTTTCGTCTGCCTGAACATCGGCTCGATGATGTCCGTGCTACGGCTGTTGGCGACGATCTCGAACCTGCCAGTCGCCAGGAATCTGGATTGCAGCTCCAGCGTCACGTTGTCGGGCGTCGGATCGACGACTGCCACTCTTATGTCGCGCACGTCGCTACGCAGCGCGTAACCGAACAGAATCACCTGCACCAGCGGCATCATCAACAGCACGGTCAGCGTCTGCCGATCACGGAGGATGTGGTGCAGCTCCTTGACCACGAACGCACGCAGCGCGTTCCAGTTCACGCTGCTTCTCCCT
>DASTGU010000134.1:0-11805 GCA_035718845.1 Gemmatimonadaceae bacterium
CCGCGGTTCTATATACCGGCGCGCAGACGATTAACCTCGCGCTTCACATCAAAGGCGTGCCGGTGCTGGAGCTCTATCTGTTCGAGCTCCCCGTTTGGCTGAGCGTTCTCATCATCAGCCCGCTGGTGTTCTGGCTGGCGCTGCATCTCCCCCTTTTCGGGCCGAAAGCAGGCCGGAATTTCGTGGTGCACCTGGTGCTCGCGAATTTTGTCCTCTTCCTGCAGTTCCTCGTCATCGAGTCGATACGGCGCACGATCATCATGCCGATCGTGATCCAAGGCGGCATCGCCAATTCCCAGTCGGCGATAAAATACGCCCAGCTCGATCTCGGCAACTCGGTCCTCGCGCAGGCGTGGGAAGTCTACCGCATCTACGTTGTCTTCTTCCTGTTCGTCTATTTCGCGGCGGTCGTTCTCTACCATAGTATCCGCTATCGCCGCGAGCTCAACGCCGAGCGGCTGAACGCGCAGGAGCTGCAGACTCTGCTCGCCAAATCGCAGCTGGATTCGCTGCGACTTCAGCTGCAGCCCCACTTCCTGTTCAACACCCTCAATACGGTGTCGAGTTTGATGTCGAGGGACGTTCCGCTCGCGCGCCGCACCCTCGCTCGGCTCAGCGATCTGCTGCGCGAGAGCCTGCGTGACTCGACGAGACACGAAGTGGCACTCGCCAGTGAGCTGGAGTTCCTCGACGTGTATGTCGACATCCAGTCCGCCCGGTTCGGCGCGCGGCTGGTCGTTGAGCAGAAAATTCAGCCGGCGGCGTTGCGCATCTGCGTGCCGCGGATGTTGCTGCAGCCGCTGGTGGAGAACTCCATCCACCACGGGATGCGGGACGGCGACAGTCCGCTAGTTATCCGCATCGAGGGATCGGTCGACGCCGACGCGTTGACGCTGAAAGTCGTGGACAATGGCGTCGGACTGCGTAACCGGAAGCTGGTCGAGAACGTAGGGTTGGGAAATACGCGTGAGCGTCTCGAGAAACTCTATGGACTGGACCAGGAAATGAGCGTGGATTCACAGGGCGAAGGATTCAGCGTCACCATGCGCTTCCCCGCGCGCGTTGCCGAAGAGCCAGTCGAGGAAAGTCGGCAGCGTGAGATTGCGTAGCATCATCGTCGACGATGAGCCGGCGGCGCGGGATCTGATTGCGGAGCTGCTCTCGAGCAGACCTGATGTCGAAGTAATTGGCAGCTATGGCGACGCCCGTCAGGCGCTCGCTGCGATCCGCCGCGACAAACCGGAATTATTGCTGCTCGACGTGCAGATGCCCGGGCGCGACGGATTTGCGCTGCTCGACGAGCTGGGCGACGATGCACCGGCGGTCGTATTTCTCACGGCGCACGATCGCTTTGCCGCCGATGCGTTCGACGTCCACGCCGTCGATTACGTGCTGAAACCGCTAGACGAAGAGCGGGTGCACCGTGCCATCGATCGCGTGCTGGCGCGCATCGGCGCGACTGGCGCGGCCGCTGAGCCGAGCGCGGTGACGCGGATGCTCGCGGAGATGCGCAGGCAGAAGGACGATTATTTGAGATATCTGCCGATCAAGAACAAGGACAGGGTGGTGCTGCAGAAGGTCGACGACGTGTCCTGGTTCGAGGCGCGCGGCAAATTCGTGCGACTGCACGCGGGCGCGGAGTCGCATCAGATCCGACACGCGATGCACTCGCTGGCGGGCCAGCTCGATCCGGGAAAGTTCATTCGCATCAGCAGGTCGTCTATCATAAACGTCGATCACATCGTGCACCTGGAGCCGTGGTCGCACGGCGAGTGGGCGGTGACGCTGCGCGGTGGGCGGAAGGTGATCTCGACCCACGGCTACCGGGCGGGGCTGCAGAGGTTGCTGCGCGGGCGGTAGCGGGAGGCGGGAGGGGAGAGGCGAGAGGCGAGAGGCGAGAGGCGAGAGGCGAGAGGCGAGAGGCGAGAGGCGAGAGGCGAGAGGCGAGAGGCGAGAGGCGGTGTTGACTATGTGCCGCGATTAGGTGGTTTCGTGCCGCTCTCCGTGAATTGGCGCCACATCGATACGCGGTTGGAGAGGGAAGCTTTAGGTTCAGCGTTGCCTCTAGTCGTTGTTAGCGTCGACTCGCAGCGACTGCTTCCAGCCCCAACGACTAGAGGCCGGTTTTCCCTGTCACAAGCGGCGCCCCTGGTGCGCTCCTCTCAAAAAGGGAAAACCTTGGGACCGAGAATCTGGCGCGCCGCCGCGGCCGCGTGCTGCGCTTTGCTGTTGCTTGCACCCATGGCAGTCGTTGAAGCGGACGCATCAACGCGGGGCAAGCACTTCGATCACGTGGTGATAGTGGTGATGGAGAACGAGGGTACCAGCCAGGCGCTGGCTGACCCGCGCATTGCCGCGCTCGCGAAGGAAGGAGCGTGGTTATCCAATTACCACGGGTTGGCGCATCCATCGCTGCCCAACTATCTGGCGCTCGTTGCCGGCACGACCTTCGGGGTGACACGCGATCACGTCGATGCTCCGCTGAAAGCGAAGAGCATCGTTGACCGCCTCGAGGAGAAAGGCCTGACGTGGAAGTCGTACGCCGAGGACTTTCCGGGGGGATGTTATCTGCGTAGTGAGGCCGGGTCCGTGCGCCTTACGCCGCGCGCGACACCAACCGCGTTGTACGCGAAGCGACATGTCCCGTTGCTCAACTTCGCCTCGGTGCAGACGAATGCGCGGCGTTGCGCGCGGGTGGTGAACGCGGATCAGTTTCTGGCGGACGTGCGAGCGAATCGCTTACCCAACTATTCGTTCTACAGTCCGAACCTGGTCGACGATGGGCACGACTCTCCGCTCACTACGGCGTCCGCATGGCTCCAGGGCTTCGTCCATGATTTCAAAAAGACCACCGCAGCGCACCGTCGCACGCTGCTGTTGGTGGTATGGGACGAAGGCGGGGGCAGGGAGAATGACGTCCTTGCGATGCTCTTCGGCGACGTGGTCAAGCCTGGCCGGTATGGCAACGCCCTGACGCATTACAGCGTCTTGCGAACCATCGAAGAGAACTTCGGGCTCGCGCTGCTCGCCGATGGCGATGAGCACGCGTCAGCACTCCCCAACAGCATCTGGCGGGAGAACTGACCGATCAACGCGCTACGTACCTCCTCAGATCGTCGAGCACTTTGTCCATGGTGCCGTAGTATCCGATGATGAACCTCGACGCGAAGCGGAAGATCGGGTTGTAGACCTCGCCATTTTCCGTGATCCGCAGTGTCGTGCCCTGCGCCGCTGGTGACAGGTCGTAGGTCCATGTCCCGCCGTAAGGCAGCTTCTCCGCGATGCGGGTGATGAATCGCGACGGCGGATTGGCTTCGACTATCTCGTAGGTGATCGGGTCATTGCCCACTTCGCGAAACCTCGGTTTGCCCTGGTCCGTTGGCAGGACGTCGACGGCGCTGACGCCCGTTTTCCATTTTGGATAGTCAGCGACTTTAACGATTGCATCGTACAAGCGGGCAGGTGGGACGGCGAAGGTCCGCTCGCGGATCGCGGTGTGGTTCTGCGGCAGTGCGGAGCCGATCGCGACGATGACGAGCACGAGCACCACCAATCCGATGACCGAAAAAACCAGGATTCGCATGACATAGCATTATTGCCAAATCGTGTTCCCGGCAACCATTCTGTCTGCTCTTACCTGCTCGACAATCCTTCGAGGTCACCAACCGGATTCGACGTTTGCCAAAGATTCTTGCTCCGATATTCGTAATCGCGCTTTGCGCTGAAGTTTCAGTGAGTGGGGCGCAGGTCACGGGCGCACCCCGCGACACTGCCTCCGTCCACCATCTCGATACCGTCGTCGTCACGCCTGATCGCTCGGCGTCGACCATCAAATCGTCCACGGTCGCCGTCACCGCATTGCCGGGCTCCTTGATCCGCGCGCTGCCGTTCCGGTCGGTCGGGTCCGCATTGGCGATGGTGCCGGGCATCGCCGTCGCCGACGTCAGCTCGGTTGGCGGAAATCCACGGGTCATCGCGCGCGGTTTCTACGGCGGCGGTGAGACCGACTACGTCGCGGCGCAAATCGATGGCGTCCCGATCGCAGCGCTCGGCTCGGGCGCGGTCGATTGGACGATGCTGTCGCCGTGGGCGCTCAATCGGCTGGAGCTGGTCCGCGGCGCGACGTCGTATTTGCACGGCGATGCGGCAGTGGGTGGAACGTTGAATGAGCTGGTGCCGGTCGTACCGTCGGATCTGTTCTGGCGCGCCGCCTATGGATCGTACGCCATCGGCGATGCGGCGCTGCGCGCGAGCCGCGCTCTCGGTGGCAGTGTCGCTGAGATCTCGGGTGATTATCGCTCGTCGAACGGCTATCGCGTCGAGGATTACCTTGCGTCTTCGAACGTCCACGCCAAGATCGAGCGATACGGCGCGTCGTCTTCGATTGGCGCGTTTGTGCTGCTCCACGCCCGGAAGACCGACGATCCCGGTCCGCTGCTCACGACTGATGCGGACCGTCAGGCACAGAATCCGTTTTTCCGTTTCGACCACGCTGCGGAGCGGGTCGATCGCGCGGGAATCAACGGGGCACGGCTGGTCGGGCCGGCAAAGATCTCGGGATACCTGGTCGGGGAATACGCGACAGCACGCGCGGTGAAGACGCTGCCGTTGTCGACTGCCTTCGCGGATACCAAGCTCCGTCGGACGACGGCGCCACGGGTTCTGACATCGGGTCAGGTCGAGGTCGGCGACGACGACGCAGGCAAGCTGGGTCGTCTTGTGGCCGGCGTCGATGCGTCGGCGGGCAGGCTTACCTCGCGCTACGCTGACGTCGTCACCGGCGATCTCACTGCGTATTCAGCGGCCGACGGGACAGCGGGTCCGTCGCAGGCGCCGTCGAAGGCGACCAGAGAATCGGTCGCAGGGTTCGTCAACTGGCAGCTGCGTCCCATTGCGCCAGTCCGATTTTCTCTCGGAGTGCGCGGCGATCATCAGACGGACAAGTTCGTGCCGAGCGATGGGAGTGCGGACAGTCACAAGACCCACGAGGCGCTGAGTCCGCACGTCGGGCTCAACTTCGCGTTGCCGGCTTCGCAGCGAAGCTCGACCAATTTGTTCGTTGCGGCTGGCAAAGCGTTCAAATCGCCGACCCTCGATCAGCTGTTCGACGACCGACGGATTCCGATTCCATTCCCGCCGTTCTCGGCGACGGTATCGAATCCGGATCTCGTCCCACAGCGCGGGACATCAATCGAGGGCGGCCTCTATCAATCGTGGAAGGTGTCCGATGCGTTACGGATCGATTGGTCGGGCGCGGTCTACCAGGAGAAGATGCGCGAGGAGCTCGACTTCGACATCAACACTTTCCGCTATATCAACATTGGCCGCAGCCGGCACCGCGGCGCTGAGCTCGGGCTGACCGCGGATGCCGGCGGGCGTTGGTTTGGATTTGCGAATTTCACGCGGCAGCAGGTGATTGCCGAGAACGGCCAGTTCGCGGGGAAGCAGCTCAAGGCGATTCCGCGCACGGTTGCGTCGGCAGGAACGAACTTCGACGTCTGGCGTGGAATCACCGCCGGTGTCGTCGCTACTTCGCTGGACGGGGCGTTCGTCGATGACGAGAATCTGGTTCCGCTGCGCGGCTTCACCCGACTCGATGCGCGCGTCGGCATCCCGTTTGGACCGGCGCGGCTCACCGTCGATTTGCAGAACGCACTCAATAAGCGCTATGATGTCACCGCGTTTCCGGATCCCGGCGGTTCCGCGGCGATCTACCGCTATCCGGCGGCAGGTCGAGTGTTGATTGTCGGTCTCGAGTCCAGATGAGTCATCGCTGGTACGCACGGCCAGTTCTCTTCGTCAGCGACGTCAATCGCGCGGCGCGGTTTTACACCGACATGCTCGGCTTCCAGAAGAAGTGGCATTCGGGCGATGGCACCGGCAACGTGTGTCAGGTCGATCGCGGCGAGTGCGAGATCATTCTGTGCGAGGACCGGGCGCATAGTGACAAAGGTCGGCTGTTCATCGAGCTGACTGCCGAGGGACTCGCCGATCTGCGTCGGGAGCTCGCGGATCGGGCCGTCACCACGAAAGAGACGTGGTGGGGATACGACACGCTCGCGGTCGACGATCCGGACGGCAACGAGCTGTTCTTCCCGAAGCCGGACTGAGAGTGTCGCTCCTCAATAATCCGAGACTGATCGGCCGCTGATGCTGTTCGCCCTCTACGCCCTCTTCTTTTTGTCGGGCGCAGCGGGCCTGATGTACGAATCGATCTGGACGCGCTACCTCGCTCTCCTCGTCGGACACAGCGCGTATGCGCAAATCCTCGTCCTCACGATTTTCCTCGGCGGGATGGCTGTCGGGTCGTATCTCGTCGGGCGGTACACCGAGAGACTGCGCAATCCACTGACCTGGTACGCGGGCGTAGAGATCGCGATCGGTGTGCTTGGATTGTTGTTTCATCCAGTGTTTCGCGCCGTCTCGGGGGCAGCGTACGACTCGATCTTTCCGTCGCTCGTCGCGTCGCCAGGCGCGCAAATCACGGTAAAGTGGGCGCTCGCCGCCCTTTTGATTCTGCCGCAGTCGATCCTGCTCGGCGCGACGTTCCCTTTGATCAGCGCCGGCATTCTGCGTCGCTGGAACGTTCGGCCGGGTGCAATTCTGTCGTGGCTCTATGCGTCGAACTCGTTTGGCGCGGCGGTTGGTGTGCTGGTGGCGGGATTCTATCTCGTCAGTCGCTTCGATTTCCCGGGAACGCTGATTTTCGCGGCAATTCTCAATTTCATCGCCGCCGGAATCACGCTGGCGCTGGTGGTTCAGTGGAAGGAGCTGCTGCCCACTCCGGCGCACGTCGAGCGCTCGAGAGAGACGGCGGCACCGAGGCGCAAATGGCTGTTGCTCGGCGCGGCGTTCGGGACGGCCGTCGCGTCCTTCGCGTACGAGATCGCGTGGATCCGGATGCTTTCGCTGGTGCTCGGCAGCGCGACGCACTCCTTCGAGCTGATGCTGTCGGCGTTCATCCTCGGTCTCGCGCTCGGCGCGCTGTGGGTGAGCAAGCGCGCGGACCGGTGGCAAGACCCAATGCGCGCACTCGGATTGGTGCAGTGCGCGATGGGTGCCCTCGCCGTGGCGACGATGCCGCTCTACATCGCGTCGTTCTCGTGGATCTCCGATCTGATCGATGTTTTCGCGAAAACATCACCTGGATACGCGGGCTTCACCATCGCGCGCTACGGGATTTGCCTGGCGATCATGCTGCCGGCGACGTTTTGCGCGGGGATGACGTTGCCGCTGATCACGCGAATCCTCTATCGGAACGGCGCTGATGAATCGGCGATCGGTGAGGTATACGCGTCGAACACGGCCGGATCGATCGTCGGTGTCCAGCTGGCAGGACTGCTCCTGCTTCCATTGCTGGGCGTGAAATTCCTGCTGGTTGCAGGAGCGGCGCTGGATGTCGTGGTCGGGCTGGTACTGCTCTCCGTCGGAATCCCGCGTAACGGCTCCTCACGCACACGGGTGCTGGCCGCAGCGGGAATTGGCTCACTCGCAGTTCTTGTCGCCGCATCGACGGTGCGATTCGATCGCACTCTGCTCGGCAGTGGCGTCTATCGGTTCGGCGGGCTCCCAGCGCCGGGCGAGTTCGTCACCACCTTCTACAAGGATGGCCGCACAGCGACGGTCACGGTAAAGCGCACTAGCGATGGCATTCTGGTGCTGTCGACGAACGGCAAGCCTGACGCCTCGGTGTCCGCCGAGTGGCTGGCTCCCAAACCGGCGGCCAAGAAGCGACCGCTGCGCGACGACGTATCGACACAGATTCTCTTGCCGCTGATTGCGATGGCGCACGCGCCACAGGCGAAGAGCGCCGCGGTGATCGGCCAGGGATCGGGAATGACTTCGCATTTCCTGCTCGCCAACCCCAACCTGCGCGAGCTGTCGACGATCGAGATCGAGCCGGAGATGATCCGCGCGTCGAACGCATTTCGCCCGGTGAATCGACGGGTGTTCACCGATCCGCGGGCGCGCTTCATCATCGATGATGCAAGATCTTATTTCGCCGGCGCAGGCCGTCGCTTCGATTTGATCGTCTCGGAACCGAGCAATCCGTGGGTGAGCGGAGTCGCCGGGCTGTTCACGACGGAGTTCTATGCGCGGATCAAACGCTATCTCGCCGATGGGGGCGTGTTCGCGCAGTGGATGCACCTCTACGAGATGAACGACTCGCTGGTGCTGAGCATGCTCTCCGCGGTGCAAGAGAATTTTGCGGCGTACGACATCTACCTCACCGACGACAGCGACATCGTGGTGATTGCGACAACGGCGTCGTTGGTGCCGACACCCGACTGGGGCGTGACGGAATGGCCGATGATGGCGGAGGACCTGAAGCGAGTGTCGGCGCTGACGCCAGCGTCGCTGAATTCGCTGCACCTCGCTGATTCGAGAACGCTGGCGCCATTAGTCACGCGGGTGCGACCGAACTCCGATTTCGCTCCGGTGCTGGATCTAAATGGCGAGAGGGCGCGCTACCTGCTCACCGACGCCAGTGGATTCGAGAATCTCAACGCATCGCCGTTCGACATCACGGCAGCGCTGGCGGGACGGGGCATGCCGCTCGCGAGCGACCCCGAAGCGCTGGCCAACGTTCCGCGGCTGCAGATGCGCGCGCACAGTGCCCGGCTGCGGCTATTTGCCGGCGATACCAGCACTGATGATGCTGACTACGCGGCGATCGAGCAGGTGCGCAACTTGTTCGACTCGCAAATCTCCGCCAACATCCCGCCAGCCCACTGGCATCGCTGGGTCTCACTACTATATGAAGTGAACCGCGACGTGCATGGCGGGTCGCCGGGCTCGATCGACAGCGCGTTCTTCAAGCGTGTCGATGCCTACGTCGATCGCGTGAATGCGCCGGCAGCCGTACGACAGGCAGTGGATTTCGTGAAGGCCGCCGATTCGTGGGATTTCGCGATGCTGCAGGCGGCGGGCGATCAACTGATCAAGAAGATGCGGAAGGGCGACTGGTGGGTGCCGCCTGGCTATCTGCGCGATGCAACGGTGGTAGCACACCTCAGGAACGGTGATCCTGGCGGCGCCAAAGCAGCGTTGGCAGCGATGATGCCATTCGTTGGCCGCGATGCCGTCGGAGACCTGCGCACGAGATTACTCGGCGCGCACATCGCGGCGGCGCGCGCTCAGAGATAAATCCGAAAGCGCAGGCTGGGCGCACCGCCATAGTGCGGCGGCTTCCGGAATTTCTCAACGAGCTTTCCACCGTTGGCGATGATCACGTGCTGCGATGCGATGTTGGTCTCGTCGGTGGTGAGCTCAACGTAATCGAGGCCTTCCTTTTTGCACTCGGGCAGCAGCTCGGCGAGCGCGCGCGTGGCGTAACCGCGGCGACGTTTCCACGGCACCACTGAGAATCCGATGTGGCCGAGGACGTAGGGAGGAAGGTCGTTGGTGCCGGGCTGCCAGCGAAAACCGATCGAGCCGCAGAATTCGCCATCCCACATCCAGCGGTGATAGCCGGGCAGTCGGGGAATGGTGCTGCCGTCGGGGAGGGTAACCGGCGGGCCCGCTCCTTCGCGATCCACTTTGCGCTCGAGGAAGAGCGCGCTATCGCGCTCAATCGCCGCGAGCTCTTCGTCCTTCACCTCCAGACGTAGATTGTCGGGCGACCAGCCGCGGCGCAGCGCGTCGGCGTAGCTTGCCAGATATTCGGGTTGCGGCCAGACTAGTTCCGTAGCTCCTAACCTAGGAATGCATTAAATGAACGTCAAACATTTCGTGGCATTAACGATTGCCGCGCTGGCGCTATCTGCGTGCGCGACGTCGCAGTCGAACCTGAACCGCAGCACGCCCGCAAACGGCGTCGATCTGCTGCGGCAAATGCATGACGCGTACGTGGGCAAATGGCCGAAGACCATTACGTTCGTGCAGCGGACCATCGTCACTCGTCCAACTGGCGCAGTCGATACGACGACGTGGTACGAAGCGCTGAGATCGCCGGATCGCCTGCGCATCGATTTTGGTGATCCGTCCAAAGGAAACGGCGCGCTGTACACCACCGATTCACTCTACGTCGTGCGCGCCGGCAAAATCACCCGCACCGTTGGCTCGGGAAATCCATTCCTGCCGTTTGTCGCCGGTGTGTACGATCAGCCCGTGGACACTACACTGCGGCAGCTGGCATCGTGGAAGTTCGATCTGTCGAAGATCCGCACCGATACGTGGCAAGGTGCGCCGGTTTACGTCGTCGGGGCGAATTCAGCCGACGATCTCGAATCGCCGCAATTCTGGATCGAGCGCCAACATCTGCAGCCGGTTCGGTTTCTGGTCAAGCTCAATCCCGCACCCGATGCCAGGCCCAACGACATCCGCCTCGAGAAGTACGTGCCGGTGGGTGGCGGCTGGCTGGCGACGCACGTTGCAATCATGGAAAGCGGAATCGTACGCCAGGCCGAGGACTACAGTGACTGGCGAGGCAACGTGAACCTGCCCGCCGATTTCTTCGTCGCCGAGAAATGGAGCGACACGCCACACTGGTTCAGCGGGAAGTAGATGCGGTGAGGCTGCGCGTCGCGACGATGTCCGACGTGCGTTCGCTCAACACCCTGATCGCCGCGTCGGCGCGTGAGCTGAGCGCGGGCTTCTACTCGGCGGCGCAGGTCGAAGCGCTGATCACGCACGTGTTCGGCGTCGATACGCAGCTGATAGCTGACGGCACTTATTACCTGATCGACAGGTTGGAGGGTGAGCCAGTCGCGACTGGTGGATGGAGTTTCCGCCGCACACTTTACGGCGGTGATCAGGCAAAGTCGGGCGAGGATACGCTGTTGAATCCTGCGAGGGACGCCGCGCGGATCCGCGCATTCTTCGTCCATCCGCAGTTTGCGCGTCGCGGACTGGGCCGACAGCTCTACGCGGAGTGCGAGAGATCGGCCTGTGCGGCGGGATTCCGCCGGCTGGAGCTGATGGCAACGCTGCCTGGTGAGCCGCTTTACTCTGCCCTTGGGTTCAGGGCGATGGAGCGCTCCACCGTGCGCCTGCCTGGCGAGGTCGATGTACCGCTGGTGCGAATGGAGAAGGGAATTTGAAGCAGCTCGCAACCGGAATGATCGTGACCGCGCAGCTGATCGTGCTCGCGTGCGGCGACGCGACCGCACCGAAGCTTCCTGCCGACGCGCAACAGTACTCGCCGCCGCCGGTGTATTCCACCTGGTGGCAGATGACCGAGAGTTGTTCGGGACTCACTGGCCAGTTGGCCGCGGTCACCTGGTATCAGACCGCGCAGCAAGTCACCGACACTCGCACCGGCGATGTGATCGCCGGCTATTGGGTGCCCGGCAGCAATCAGATCGTGCTCAACACACTGGTGATGATGGACGGCGGCACCGTGCGCCACGAGATGCTGCACGCGCTTCGTCAAAAGAGCGGGCATCCCCGCGATCAGTTTCTCAACAAGTGTGGGGGCGTGGTTGACTGCGAAGAGCCATGCATCGCCGATGCGGGACCATATCCTACTCCGCCGCAAACGCCGATTCACGTCAACAGCGATTCGATCGATCTGACGCTCGATGTCGAGCCGACCACACCGGCGCGCAACTTCGACGAAGGACGGTTCTCGATCACGGTGCTCGCCCACAACAAGACCGCGCGCTGGATTGCAGTGACACCAGCAGCCGGCGTTGGGGCCGCGACTCAGACTTTCTCGATCGACGTGCACGGAGCAAACGGCGCAACGGGCCGCGATGAGCTCGGACTCGATCCGTCGCAGACGATCTTCTCGCCGGGTGAGACGAAGCGACACGTCTTCGACCTCGTCATCGGCGATTATCCATTCGCGAATCAGCTGCTGCC
>DASTGU010000135.1:0-84154 GCA_035718845.1 Gemmatimonadaceae bacterium
TGGCTTAGCGCTGAAGAAATCGCTATGGCGAAAGAGTCTTGCCACGCGGAGTGGTGGACTCTGTTTGCCATGCTGATTCATACGGGCATGCGGGTTGGGGAGGCTCAAGGACTCAGATGGAGCGATATCGACCTTCAAGCCCGTGTGATTGCTATCCGCGATCATGCAGGCCGAAGGTTGAAGACGAAAAGTTCCAACCGCGACGTTCCAATCAGCGAGGACTTGGCCTCGTTAATCATCATTCACGCTCAACGCGTTCCGAGTCGTCCGATCGATCCGGTCTTCACCGGCGCACGCGCAAACCGCCGTGCAGCACGTGCGACGTGGCTTCGCGTCTTACAGCGCGCTGGCGTACCTCACGCGACCGTTCACGATTTGCGCCACACCTTCGCCGTTCATGCGTTGCAAGCTGGGATACCGCTCTCGCGCGTCCAGAAATGGTTAGGCCACTCGACGGCGACCATGACGCTTCGCTACGCCAGCCACGTTCCTCAGGATTATTTCAGGCAGGACGCGGAATTACTTTCGAGAAGCATCGCTGGATTACCCAATCAAGCTCAATTGAGACTTATCTCGGATTCCGCAGCGAATTCGCAGAGGTTTGCCTGAAGTACTGCCTCAACTTCGCTCGTCACGGAAGTTTGAGCAGCATGCTCAGGGTTGAAGAAGTGCATGTAGAGAAATAACTTGCGTGACTCCGGGAGAGATGGCCGAGAGGCTGAAGGCACCGGTTTGCTAAACCGGCATACGTGGAAACGCGTATCGAGGGTTCGAATCCCTCTCTCTCCGCTCGGCGGGTCCGCACCTTTTTGTGGACCCGCTTTGCTTTAGCGCACTTCATGACCGACACTACGAAGCCAAGACTGCGGTTCGCTCCTTCGCCGACGGGATATCTCCACGTCGGCGGCGCGCGCACCGCCCTCTTCAACTGGCTCTACGCCAGAAAGTACGGCGGCCAGTTTCTCCTCCGCATCGAGGATACTGACAAAGCCCGCAGCACCGAGGAGAGCACTCGCGCGATCTTCGAGGGCCTCGAGTGGCTTGGACTGAGTTGGGACGAAGAGGTCGTCTATCAGGGGGCCAATCTCTCGCGGCATCAGGCCGACGCGAAGCGACTGCTCGAGAGCGGCGCCGCCTACCGCTGTTTCTGCACGCCCGCCGAGCTCGATGAGCGTCGTCGCGAGGCGGAAGCGCGCAAAGAAGCGTTTCGCTACGATCGTCGCTGCGACTTCCTGCCCCACGATGAGGTCGAGCGTCGCGTCGCGGCGGGGATGCCCTACGTCATCCGCTTCCGCGTGCCCGACGGAATCACCGAGTGGGACGATCTCGTGCATGAGCGCATCGCTTTCCCGAACAAGGACATCGACGATTTCGTCATCCTTCGCTCGGATAGCACGCCGATCTACAATCTCGCCGTTGTGTCCGATGACATCGCGATGCGCATTACCATCGTGATGCGCGGCGACGATCACATCTCGAACACTCCGAAGCAGATTCAGCTCTATCGCGCACTCGGCGCGCCGTTGCCGACGTTCGCGCACCTGCCGATGATTCACGGTCTCGATGGCAAGAAGCTCAGCAAGCGCCACGGCGCCACCGCCGTCGGAGATTACCAGCATTACGGTCTGCTTCCCGGCGCGATGCTCAACTTCCTCGCCTTACTCGGCTGGTCGCCAGGCGGTGATCGCGAGGTGATGACGATTCCGGAGATGATCGAGCTGTTCAGCGTGGACGGTCTGCAGAAAAAAGCGGCGATCTTCGATCCGAAAAAACTCGAGTGGATGAACGGTCAGCATCTCTCGATGGTACCCCTCGAAGAGCTCGAGCCGCGCGTGACGCCAAAGATCGTCGAAGCACGACTCGCGACGGAGGAAGAGCTTGTCGAACGCCGCGAGTGGTACCTTCGCCTGCTCGATCTCTTACGCGTGCGCTCGCGCACCATCGACGACATTGTCAATCAGGCTCGGCCGTACTTCCTGGAAGACATCGAATACGATCCGGTCGCTGTGGCCAAGAACTGGAAGGACACAGCGGAGGCGGCGGCGTTGCTTGGTGACACGCGTTCGGCGCTGGGCAGTGTCGAGATCTGGGACGCCGTGACGCTCGAAACGTCGCTCCGAACACTCGCGGAAAAGCGCGGAATTGCCGCCGGAAAGATCTTCCAGCCGCTCAGGGTGGCCTTAACTGGCCTAACCGTCAGCCCCGGCATCTTCGAGATGCTTGTACAAATGGGACCTAAATTGTCGCTAAAGCGCATCGACAAGGCATTGCAAAAACTCGCTTTGTAACGAGTTTTGTCAGAGACAAAAATTGTTGACCACGTACGCTTTCGTACACAAATTACTGTTTGCCACCCCTTACGAACTCGATTTCCAGGACCGAACCAATGGCCGAGCAACTAACCAAGCTTGAGAGCTCGGTATACCACTACCTGCTCGATTTTACTGCTGAAAACACCTATCAGCCGAGCATCAGGGACATCGGTAAACAGTTCAAGATCAAATCGACCAAAACCGTTTCTGATCTTCTGCAGTCGCTCGCGCGCAAAGGCTACATCGAGCGCGACCCTGCGCGCTCGCGCGGCGTCAACCTGCTGGGATTCGGCGCTGCGATGCGTACGCAACCGGTGCCATTCTACGGAAAGATTCACGCTGGCGAGCCGGCCTTAGTGCCTGAGCATCGGCAGGGTTTCATCACTCTCGATCGTCGCTTTATCCCGTCAGAGGACGTGTTCTTCCTTAAGGTGAAGGGAGACAGCATGGTGGGACGCTGCATCACCGAAGGCGATTACGTGCTGGTCAACCCGCATCAGGATCCAAAGGACAACGACATCGTTGCGGCCCGCCTTGGCGAAGAGGCGACCGTCAAGACGTACAAGAAGCGGAATGGCGCCGTCGTCCTCGAGGCTGCGAATCCAGCTGAACGCGACATTACAGTGCAGCCCGGAACTGATTTCGGAGTCCTTGGCGTGGTCTGCGGTGTTTTCCGTCCGGGATTCGACGCAAATATCGGCGGCAACTCGATACCGTCGTAATTTCTCACGATTGCTTAAACGGTCGGCCTCGCAGGCCGACCGTTTTTTTGTTATGGTGGTGCCCAACGAGGTAGATCAATGACTGATTCTCAGGGCGGTACCCCTGGTTTGAAGCAGCTGACGCCGGTGCTGATCGTCGACGCGGTCGAGCCGTGCGTAAAATTCTGGACTGACCGACTCGGCTTCGAGATGACGAATAAAGTACCGGGCGACGACGGAAAGCTGATTTTCGCCAGCGTGCAGAAGGGCCCTGTCGAGATCATGTACCAGACGCGCGCCAGCGTGCTGAGCGAAGACCCCGGCGCTGCGCGCGATCTTACCGGACATTCGGTCGCGTTGTTCATCACCGTCGACGATCTCGACACGATCGAGAAGGCGCTCGCCGGCGCGCCGGTCGTCAAAGCGCGCCACGACACGTTCTATGGCAGCACGGAGATTTACGTTCGCGAGCCGGGCGGCAACACCGTCGGTTTCGCGCAGTTTTCCTGATCGAGTTCCGCGGAAATCCCGCTTAGCGCGGGTGGTCGCCGGTGGAGTCGCGACTGGAAGTGGAGGTGAGTGCTGCGCGCTCACGCTCCTTGCGCTCGCGAATGCTGCGCACCGCCTTCATGAAATCGGCGTCGTTGATCGCCTGCTGCGCGTGCCAGGTGATGTCGCGATTCATGGCAGCGAAAGCGCGATCGCGCTCGATTGTCGTCGGATTCCCCTGAACGTTGAGCGGAAGCATCGCCAGGAGAGCCGTTGGAATAGACACCGGTCCGAGACGAATCGCGTGGCGATCGATTCCCCACTTGTAGCCACCCTTTTCAACCGTCCAGTCGGTCGGATCGCGGCGTTGCGCGGCCGCTGCGATTGAGTCGTTGTAAGGCGCGATCCCGTCGGCGATCAAGCTATCGATCGTCTCTTTGACCGTCTTCGGGCGACTCACCACCCCGCCCGGCGGCTCCCACACGCGACCGTCCGAGTACGACGGCTTCACTCCCCGAGATGGTCCGCCACCACCGACCAGCGGCCCGTTTCCAGGCTCCTCGGTCGGCTTCGAGGCGGTAACGTTTGGCATCGGGATCGCATTCGGCACAATCCGCGGTGCGACGACGTGAATCTCGCGCGGAGTAAATGGGCGCCCGTCACCGCCAAGCTTCCCCGGCGTGGGGTTCTCGCCTCGCTTGGCCAGCCTCACGAAGCCCACCCGCTCTTCCGCCGTCGCCTGCTTGCGCGACGGCGAAAGGTCGATGTGCAGAATGAGCATCCGCATCAGCGCCACCGCGACCACGAGGTGGATGCCGAGCGAGACGAGGACGGAAGGCGATAGCCTTCGCCTCTTCTTCTCGGAGTCCTTCGCGACGCGGCGAAAAATCATCAGGCGCGCGCCATCCCCTGACGCTCTTCCTGACGCGCCGTCGAGCGAACGTCAGCGCCTGCCTGTCCCTGCAGCCGCTTCAGCACGCGGCCGGCGCGGGCCGCTGCTTCGCGCAGACGCTCCGGCGAAGTGATGAAGGAAACGCGGAAGAATCCTTCGCCACCCGGACCGAACAGCGAGCCTGGCAGCACAACGACGCCCTCGTCCTGAAGGAGTCGCTCACCGAACACCGCGCTCGGAATGTTTTTGGGAAGTGGGCACCAGAGATACATCGTCGCTTTCGGTCTGACGCACGGAAAGCCGGCTTCGCAAAACGCATCGACAGCAGCGTCGCGGCGGCGCTTGAACTCGGCGACGTTCTGCGGAATCCAATCGACGCACTCGTCGAGCGCGGTTGCCGCGGCTGCCTGAATTGCCAAGAACGTCCCCGTATCGATGAAGGATTTGACCTTACCAAGCGCCGCAATGAACTCCGCCTTGCCACACGCCCAACCACAGCGCCACCCGGTCATGTTGTAGGTCTTCGACATCGAGTGGAACTCGATTGCGACATCACGCGCACCGGGGATCTCGAAAATGCTGGGCGGTACGTATCCGTCGTAGGCGAGCTCGGAGTAGGCATTGTCATACACCAGCAGGATGTCGAGTTCCTTGCAGCGGCGTACGACGTCCTCGAGATACTCCTTCGGAGCGATCGCCGAAGTCGGATTGTTGGGATAATTCAGATACAGGATTTTCGTCTTCTTGAGTACGTCCGCCGGAATCCTGTCGAGATGGATCAGGAAGTTCTCTTCCGGGCGCAGCGGATACTTGTACATCGTCGCTTCGGAAAGCAGAGTCCCGCCGAGGTACGAGTTGTAGCCAGGCTCCGGAACGATCGTGTAGTCACCCCTCGACACGTACGCGAGCGCGAGGTGCGAGATCCCTTCCTTGGAGCCGATCAACGGAATCACTTCCGTCATTGGATCGAAGGTCTGGCCGAAGCGCCGCTTCATGAAGCGCGAGACTGCTTCGCGGAATTCCACCAGGCCCAGCGCAAACCCGTAGCGACTCATGGTAGGAATACGCGCGGCTTCCGTTAATCGCTCAATGACTTTGGGCGGCGGCGACAAATCGGCGTCGCCTGCGCCGAGGTCGATTACGTCCATGCCGCGCGCGATGAGCTCGCGTTTCTGCGCGGGGATTCTGGCCAGCGGATATTCAGGGAGGCTTAGTACGCGATCGGTTAAGGCGGGCACTATGTTCTCGCTTGAACGGGGTTAGTGACGCGACTGACGCCTGGAATCTCGATCTCCACCACATCACCGGAGACCAGCGGCCCGACACCCGAAGGCGTTCCGGTCGCAACAAGGTCCCCTGGCTCTAATGTCATGATGCGCGAGATGAAGGCGAGGAGGGACGGGATCGAGAAGACCATCTCGCTGCTTTTCCCTCGCTGTCGCTCGACACCATTAACCCGGGTGACGACGGTCAAACTGTCGAGGTCCGGAAGCTCTGATGACTCCTCTCCCAGAGGAAGAAAAGTATCAAATCCCTTGGCCCTAGTCCATTGTCCGTCTGTTTTTTGGAGGTCGCGCGCTGTCACGTCATTGACAGCTATTACGCCGCGAATTCCGCGTGCGGCCTCAGCTTCTGACACCCGGTTCAGCGTTCTCCCTACCATCACTCCGATCTCACCCTCGAACTCGACTCGCCGTGAGATCTCCGGCAGCACGATTGCCTCGCCTTCCCAGATCACACTCGACGGCGGCTTCAGAAAAATCAGCGGCTCCTTTGGCACTTCATTGCCGAGCTCCTTTGCGTGCTCGACGTAGTTGCGGCCGACGCAAACGATTTTGCCAGGGCGATTTCGGATCGTACGCATTTCAGTTAGTCACCGATTTCCTTGATTGGTTTTCTGGATGACTTCGGACTGTGAACTGCCACTATCCACTTAACCTTAACGCGGTAAGAGGTACCTGTAGCATAGGTGCCTGGTACCAGGTTAGCTCAGAGCTACCTGGTTGCTCGCACCTGCGCTACACGCACCTCTCACCGTGTTGACCCAGACGTGAGTAATAGCGACTCGCACCTCACCGCTCTACACCGAATGAGCGATGCGGTACGCGACGTTTCGCGACGCCCCCAGCGTGGATATGAGATACTGCATGACTTCGCGCGGCTCTTTGCCGTCGGCGCGAAGCCGGCTCGCGGCAGCGTTCAACTCGTCCGCGGATACCTCGCGTGCCTCAGCACCCGAAACCACGAGCACGACTTCACCACGAGGTTCTGCATCGCGGTACACTGCTGCAAGCTCCGCGATGGTGCCGCGTTTGAACTCCTCGAACTGCTTCGTAAGCTCGCGCGCGACCACCACAGTGCGCCCGCCCGCTCCGGCGTCGCGCAAATCTTCCAGGGTTCCGGCCAGCCTGTTTGCTGCCTCGAATGCCACTGCTGTCGAGTGAGTCGCGACAATCTCCGCCAGCACTGTCGTGCGCTCCGCTCCTTTGCGTGGCAGAAATCCGAAGAAGGCGAAGCGGTCGAGGGACAATCCCGAGCCAACCAGCGCCGCCATCACCGACGACGCGCCCGGGACAGGAACCACTCTTAATCCAGCTTCGAGAGCCGCCGCGACGAGCCGTGATCCGGGATCAGAGATCAGCGGCGTCCCAGCATCGGATATGAGCGCAATCGAATCGCCCGCCTGCAATCGGGCGACGATACGCGGCGTCTCTTTCGCTTCATTGTGCTCGTGATACGAGCTGACGGGAGTATTGATGCGAAAGTGGTCGAGCAGGCGTCGTGAGTGCCGAGTGTCTTCCGCAATGACAAGCGCGGCCGAGGCAAGGACCTCGACCGCGCGAAATGTCATGTCACCCAGATTTCCTATCGGCGTGCTGACCAGGTATAACGTGCCCTGCCCACCGCCGGTCTTTGCCCGCGTCGTAACCTCCTTGTCGGAGCTCACGAATCGGCCGGGGGCCCTGCTTACGCCGCGGCGTGCTGCTTGAACTTCTCAGCGAGTGCCGGCTTGCCGGCGAAGCCGATCATCTGATCGACCAGCTTGCCATCCTTGAAGAACAGAATGGCCGGAATCGAGCGGACATTGAACTTCGTCGAGGTTTTGATGTTCACATCAACATCAACCTTGGCGACTTTCGCCCGTCCCTGATACTCGACGGCGAGCTGATCGAGAACTGGAGCGACCATGCGGCAGGGCGCACACCAGGTCGCCCAGAAATCGACGACGGCGAGGCCTTTGTGCTGTTCGATCTGCGACTCGAAGTTCGCGTCGTTTACTTCAACTGCATTGGACATTTTGTACTCTCCTAAACCACGGGATACCCCGCGGGACTTCATCAGTTAGCTTTGCGAGGATTGCGCTCCCTGATTGGGTTCGCAGCCTAACGCTCAACCAGCAATTTAATGACCGGAGCAACCCCTCGCGGAACGCGGGTCTCCCACATTGGAATCGCCGTAGAGGCCCTGGCGGAAACCCTTCCGTTCTTCCGCGATGTCCTCGGCCTGCGCGAAACTCCGCTGGATGACGCCGATGGGGCGAGCATCGTGGGATTACAGGCTGGCGAGCCGCTGGTGGAGCTTTTGGAGGCGGAAAATGAAGAATCCCCGATCGCGCGGTTCATCGCCAAACGCGGCCCGGGGATTCATCACATCTGCTTTTCCGTCGACGATCTCGACGAAACGATGGAGCGCTGTCGTCGCGCAGGGGTCCGGCTAATCGACGAGAAACCGCGCGTCGGCGCCGAGGGCAAGCGCATCGCGTTCCTGCATCCAAAGTCGACCGGTGGAGTGCTGGTCGAGCTTTCCGAGTACTAACGGCCCGGATTCGTGCCGCCGGAATTGCCGCAGAAATCGCGGACGGCAGCGATGTCCATGTTGTCGACGTACCAGCGATCGCCGGGCCCTTTGATCGTATAGAAAGTCGTCTGGCGCGTGAGGGCACCTTTCTTCAGCTCGACTCTCACATCGCGGTGATCTTGCACACCGGGAGTCTCGCTCAGAATCCGCGACGAATCGTGCGAGAAATAGCAGGCGAGAACGATCTCGCGTTTTTCCAGCTCGTTACGCTCGATGGTCTCGCGGGCGGGACCGTTTTTGGTGCCAAAAACAGTCGACATCGCCTGCAGATCCTTGGCGTTGACCGCTCTCAGAAACTGCTCCACAGCCAGCTGTGGCGCCGGAGCGCCGGTGAGCTGACCATCGTTGGCGGCATTGCGGGTTGCGCTCGAGCATGCCGCGAGCAGAAACAGACCAGCGATTTTTCTAAAGGACACGATAGAATTCTCCACAGAGTAAGAGCTGCGACCTACGGACGCGAATAATGCGGGCAAAGCAACAACGGCTCTACATCAATATTGACCACGTCGCCACGCTACGGCAGGCGCGTCGAGGCCGGCAACCTGATCCGGTCGAGGCAGCGCTTGCCTGCGAAGCGGCAGGCGCCGACGGCATTACCGCGCATCTGCGCGAAGATCGTCGCCACATTCAGGACGATGATGTCGAGCGACTCAAGAAAAAAGTGCGCACCTATTTCAATCTGGAAATGGCGTGCGTCGCCGAGATGCTGGAGATCGCTCGTCGAATTAAACCCCAGCAAGTGACGCTTGTGCCCGAGCGCCGTGAAGAGATCACCACTGAAGGTGGGCTCGACATTCTGAGCGATCCGGCGCGAATTCAGAACGCGGTCGACGCGCTGAGCGACGCCGGCATCCGCGTCAGCCTGTTCATCGACCCGACCCGAGCCGCCGTGGAACAGTCCCGTAAGCTCAAGGTGCCGGCAATCGAGCTGCACACGGGCGCGTATTCCCACGATCCGGCCTCGACCGGCCCGATCGACGCTTTGCGCGATGCAGCGCGCCGCGGTGCCGACCTCGGCATCGCCGTTCATGCGGGGCACGGCCTGACGGTCGAGAATGTCGGACTGGTCGCCGAGATCCCCGAAATCGAGGAGCTCAATATCGGCCATTCGATCATCAGCCGGGCGGTGTTCATCGGTCTGGACGCCGCCGTCAAGGAAATGCACGAAGCGATGCGCGCTGCTCGGTCGTCATAATGTGTCCCGCTTTGACTGCGAGCGCAGAGGCGCTCACCTTTCGCGGGTGATACGGAGACTGCACCGATGACGATGCCCGGCCGGCTGCTCGACTATTTCGCACTCGAGGCGAGTGAGTATCTCACGCGTCTCGAGACGCTCGTCGGCAAGTCAGGAATGCAGTCGTCGGATGCCACCCAGTTCGTCGCTGCCGCGCGTGGTCTGCGCGGCAGCGCGACGATGGCCAAAGCGAGCGGACCGGCTCGGCTCGCGACGGCGGTAGAGAGAATCGCGTCGAACGTGGCGCAGGGCGCACTGGCCTGGGAGCCCGATGTACAGCGCGCGATGGTGGGAGCCGTTGAAGATCTCAAGCTGCTGGTGCGGTCGGTGCGAAACTGGGGCGCCGAGCAGGATACCAGACTAGAGGAGAGTGTGGGACGGCTGGCGCGGTATGCACCGGCGCGTGAAGAGCGAAAGGACGTGATCCTGCCGATCTCGCAGCTTTTCTACGGCGACGAGGGTCCGCACATCGTCTACGTCGCGCCGAATCCGCGCACACACTACGAGCAGCAGCTGCGCGAGCAGGGCGGCGGCATCGGTCCCGGCGTACTCTCGCCCGAGGTGAAGCGGGTGCCGACTCCGTCGCAGCAGCAGAACGCGCAGCCCGCCGCATCCGCGCGTCCAACCCCGGCGAGCAGTCAAACGCCGCCTAAAGGTCGCGAGCTGCGCGATGTGCTGAACTCTAGTCTCGCCACGATGCGGTCGCTGGAGACGCGCAACTCGAGCGCGCAGCCATCGAACGATCTCGTCCCAATCGAGAGTTTGCTCTATCGCGGCCAGCGTGCGATCGAGCGCGCCGCCGAAATCCGTCGTGCACTGAAGAAGAGCGGTACTCCGCCGACACGAGCGCTCGTCGACGAGCTCGTTGATCTGGTGGAGCTCGCGTCCTCAGAGTAGCGCTTGCGGCCGGGATGGCGCGCCGCGCTCGGCGCGCTCCTAAGTGTCGCGCTGATTTACTGGACGCTGCGCGGAGTCTCCGCCGCTGACGTCGCTGCCAGACTATCGCACGCCAACATGTGGCTGTTCGCCGCGGCGACTTTTTGCGCCACGGCGATTTTTGCTCTGCGCGCCAGACGCTGGCGGACGATTCTCGAGCCGGTAGCAGGACGGATCGCGTTCGGTCCGCTATGGCGGGCGACCGCGATCGGCATGATGGTGAACAACGTGGTGCCAGCGCGCGCTGGTGAGATTGCGCGCGCGTTCGCCCTCACCCGCGAAGCGCCGGTTCCATTCGCGACTTCACTCGCCTCGCTCGCGGTGGATCGCTTGTTCGATGCGATCGTGTTGCTCGTCCTCGCGGCTACCGCGCTGTTCGATCCGTCTCTGGCGGACGAGCGATTGATGGGGAGGCCACTTGGCTCCTTTGCAGTGAGCGCGGGAACCGTAGTGGTGTTTCTCCTCGTCGTGCTCTATGCGCTGGTCTTCCTGCCGAACCAGCTGCTGCGACTTTTCGAGCTGTTCGCGCGACGCGTATCGCCGAGCGTCGAAGAGCGCGGTCGCCGGATGCTGGAGACGTTCTTTCAGGGGTTGAGCGTGCTGCGCAGTCCGCGGCGGTTCCTGGCGGTTTTTGGCTGGACCCTCGCTCATTGGATGCTGAACGGAGTTGGGTTCTGGCTTTCGTTTCGCGCGGTCGGAATCAATGCTCCCTTCTCCGCTGCGCTCTTCCTCCAGGCGTTCATCGCACTTGGCACCGCGGTGCCGGCGTTGCCGGGATTCTTTGGAGTGTTCGAGTACATGTCGGTGCAGGGCCTGTCGATTTACGGAGTGAATCGGGAGCAGGCAGCGACATGGGCGATCGGATATCACCTCTTCTCCTTCATACCCATCACGCTCATCGGCGCTTACTACTTCGCGCGGCTGGGCGTGAAGCTGCGGGACCTGCAGCCGGTCGCCGAGTCACAATGACCGCGCGTGGCGGGCGCACTTTGGCGCAGGCCAAGATCAATCTCGCGCTGCGCGTTCTGGGCAGGCAGCCCGATGGCTATCACTCCATCGAGACCGTTTTCCTGCGCATCGGCCTCGGCGATGATGTGAGAGTTCACATCCGCGAGCAAACCCGCACGCTGCGGTGCGGCGTGATGCGCGATCAGCCAGAGTCTGAGAACCTCGCCTTTCGGGCCGCCGGGGTTTACGCGAAGCACACTGGCTGGCCACACGGCTTCGAGATCGTGATCAAGAAGCGAATCCCGATCGGCGGTGGACTGGGCGGCGGCAGCGCCGATGCCGCGGCGGTGCTCAGAATCCTCAATGCGATTGCCGAGCATCCCGTGTCGAGTGAAAAACTGCGGGCGATGGCGTTCGAGCTCGGCTCCGACGTCCCGTTCCTCGTCAGCGACTATTCGATGGCGCTCGCCTGGGGACGTGGCGAGCAGCTGCTCGGATTGCCGCCACTGCCGTCGCGCGACGCGTATCTGTTTTTCCCGCCGTTCGGTGTACCGACTGGCGAGGCGTACGCCGCGCTCGATGAGGCGCGCGGGGATCGTCCAAGCGAGTCGCCGGATCTGACAGCGGAGATGTTTCAGGACTGGGAGTCTGCCGCGCGCCATTCGGTCAACGATTTCGAGCCGGTGATTCGAAAGCGCTACCCGGCGATCGATCAGATTCTCAAGCGCGCAGACAAATACGAGCTGTTCTACCGCCTGAGCGGGTCGGGGTCGACCGTCTTCAAGATTCCGGGCGTCACGAGAACCGGCATTGAGCCGGCTGCAGATTTACCCGCGCTTTCACTTCCTCAAGGGACAAGAAGAGTCGTCACGCGGACAGCCGATAGCGTTGTCCCGGTCGAGATTCTGGACTAGTTTTCGCTCCAGTTTCGCTTCGCAGTTTGCGCATTTCGAAAACCGCTTCCCGCCCACCGCCTCTCTCGCCTCCCGCATGACTGCCCCCTCGTCCAATGGCAGGACACCGGTCTTTGGATCCGGTAATGGTGGTTCGAATCCACCGGGGGCAATTGATCTAAGTCCTTTCTCCACTTAACTTGTAGGGCTGCATGGACGGTTTGTCCGTACCCGCTCATGGCTTCAAACTCATCGCCGGGCCTGGCAACCTGGAGCTGTGCGATGAGATCGCGGCAACGCTGGATGTCCCGTTCTGCAAGACGACGGTCAACCGGTTCGCCGACGGCGAGATTTTCGTGCGAATCGATGAGAATGTCAGAGGCAACGACGTCTTCATCGTGCAGCCGACGAACCCGCCGGCCGACAACATCATGGAGCTCCTGCTCCTGATCGATGCGGCGCGCAGGGCTTCAGCAGCTCGCATTACGTGCGTGATGCCCTACTACGGATACTCGAGGCAGGACCGCAAGGACCAGCCGAGAGTCGCGATCGGCGCGAAGCTGATGGCGAACATGATTACGGCGGCTGGCGCGAACAGAGTCCTCGGACTCGACTTCCACCAGCACCAACTGCAGGGATTCTTCGATGTTCCGGTGGATCACCTGTACGCGGCGCCGGTTTTCGTATCGCATTACAGAAAGAAGAATTTGCACGAGCTCGTCGTCGTCGCACCGGATGTAGGTTCCGCGAAGATGGCGAGAGGATTCGCGAAGAGGCTCAACGGCTCCCTCGCGATTATCGACAAGAGACGGCCCGCGGCCAATGTGTCCGAAGTCGTCAACGTCGTCGGTGAAGTTGAAGGAAAGGATTGCTTGCTGACGGACGACATGATCGATACCGCCGGCACGATCTGCGAGGCAGCAAGAGCTCTGAAGGACATGGGTGCGCGCGACATTTACGTTTGCGCAACGCACGCGTTGCTTTCGGGGCCGGCAGTGGAGAGGTTGACGAACGCACCGATCAAGGAAGTCACCGTGACAGATACGGTGAGAATTCCAGCGGCAAAGAGATTTCCGAATCTGTGCGTCTTGTCGGTGGGCGAGTTACTTGCAAAGGCAATTCGCTACATCCACAGCGAGCAGTCGGTGAGCTCGCTGTTCGAGCAATAGCGGGAGGCGGGAGGCGGTAATGATTGAGGCAATCGAGAAGGTCGCGAAGGAATTCGCGGCAGCAGTTTTGGACTTAATTGAATGGGCGTGGCACAAAGTCGCCGCGCCACAAGGATGAACTGAAATGGCAACGGTTTCTTTCACAGCGCAGGCTCGCGACGGCAAAGGCAAAGGCGCAGCGCGCTCACTTCGCGCTCGCGGACAAATCCCCGCCGTCATCTACGGCCACGATCGTCAGCCGCAGTCCCTGGCACTCAACGCTCGCGACCTCGACAAAATGCTCGGCCACATTCAGGCCGAGAGCACGGTCATCGAGGTCACCATCGATGGGCAAACGTCGAAGACGCTGATCCGCGAAATCCAGCGCCATCCCATCAAGCGCCAGATTCTGCACGTCGATTTCCAGGCGCTCGTCGCGGGTGAGAAAGTCACGGTCAACATCCCGATCACACTCGTGGGCGTTCCCGAGGGCGTGAAGCTCGAAGGCGGAGTACTCGAGCAGTCGCTGCGCGAGCTCGAGATCGAAGTCGATCCGTCCAGCATTCCGGATCACGTCGAGATCGACGTCAGCGCGCTCAAGATCGGCGACTCGATTCACGTCAGCGACATCAAGCTGCCTGACGGTGTCGAAGTCCTCGATGATCCCGAAACCTCAGTCGCAGTCTGCGCCGCACCGCGCGCGGTGATCGAGGAGACTCCGGCCGCCGAAGGCGCCGCGCCTGAAGCTGCTGCGGAGCCCGAAGTCATTGGTAAGGGTCCGGGCGAGGAAGGTGAAGGCGAGGGTGAGGACGAGGGCGGCAAGAAGTAACTATCGAGTAGCCTTTGAAAGTCATAGTCGGTCTCGGAAATCCGGGCCGCGAGTACGCCCCGACACGACACAACGTCGGCTGGTGGTTGGTCGACCACCTAGCCGACGTTTGGCATTTTGACGGCTGGAAGAAGGACGGCGAGTCGCACGTCGCCAACGGCACGGTCGGCGGGGTGAAGGTGCGACTCGTGAAGCCGCAGACGTACATGAATTTGAGCGGCCAGGCGCTCAAGAACTTCGTTCGTCGCCCGTTCTGGAGTCCTGCCAAGGATCTGTTGATCGTCGTCGATGAAGTGCAGCTGCCGGTGGGCGTGATTCGCCTGCGTCCGAACGGCAGCGCCGGCGGTCACAACGGCTTAAAAAGCATCGAGCACGCGCTCGACAGCCGAGAGTATCCCCGGCTACGCATCGGAGTTGGACCGAGCGAGGAGCGAAAGGGGATTTATCCGAATCTCGCCGATTTCGTTCTGGCTCCATTCGCGCGCGATGAGCGAGAGGACATCCTCGCGCTGATGCCGCGGATGACGGAGCTCGTCGAGACATGGCTGCGCGATGGTATCGAGAAGGCGATGAATCTGTTTAACCGCCGTCCTCAGTCTGAGGAGTGAGGCGTTCGGATCAAGTGCCAGTCCGGAGTTCGGATTAAGTGAGGGATCCGGACGGCCCGCACTCCTCAATTAATCCGCACTCCGCCGATTTGGTTGTTTGATCCGAACGCCTCAATCGGCCTCTGTTACTTTCCGCATAATGTTAAAGCTTGGAATCGTCGGCCTTCCCAACGTCGGCAAATCAACACTGTTTAACGCGCTAACCGCCGCCAAAGCGGAAGCTGCGAATTATCCGTTCTGCACCGTTGAGCCGAACGTCGGCATGGTCGAAGTACCTGATCCACGTTTGAGCAAGCTCACCGCAATCGTCAATCCGAAGAAGACGGTGCCGGCGGTAGTGCAGTTCGTGGACATCGCCGGTCTGGTCAAAGGCGCCGCACAGGGCGAAGGACTTGGCAACAAGTTCCTCTCGAACATCCGGGAGACCGACGCGATCGTCCACGTCGTTCGCTGCTTCGAGGATCCGGACGTCACCCACGTGATGGGTGCAGTCGATCCGGTGCGCGATCGCGAAGTCATCGAGTTCGAGCTGGCACTCGCCGATCTCTCATCGCTCGAGAAGCGGCTGGACAAGACCCGACGTTCCGCCCGCACCGGCGACAAAGAAGCCCAGACAGAACTGCCAGTGCTGGAAAGGGCGTACGAGTTTCTCAAGGACGGCAAAGGACTTTGGGAAGCCCGGCTTACCGAGCCGGAGAAAGCGATGCTGGCGCCTTTGGCACTGCTCACGGCAAAGCCAGTGCTCTACGCCGCCAACGTCAGCGACGCCGAGCTGTCCGGTGATGAAGGACCACATCTCAAAGCTCTCCGCGACGCGGTTCGCAAAAGCGGAGAGGTCGCCGAAGTAGTTCCCTTCTCCGCCAAGATCGAAGCCGAACTGGCCGAGCTGCCGCCCGAGGATCGCGCTGATTTCCTGGCGTCGCTTGGGCTGGAGTCCGCCGGCCTGGATCGCTTGATCCAAGCTGGCTACAAGCTGCTCGGACTCGAGACGTATTTCACCGCGGGTGAGCAAGAAGTCCGCGCGTGGACAATTCATCGCGGCGACACTGCCCCCAAAGCTGCCGGCGTAATTCACACCGACTTCGAGCGCGGCTTCATCCGCGCGGAGACCGTGTCCTACGACTCCTTCGTCGGCAACGACGGTTGGAAAGGCGCGCGGGAGAAAGGAGCGGTGCGCTCGGAAGGAAAGGAGTACATCGTCCAGGACGGCGACGTACTCCTCTTCCGATTCAACGTTTAGTCTGCAGCTCTACTTTGGGTGAACCTGGTCGCGAATCTCGCCGGCTGGGTTCGCGCTGGTGTGGACGTTCACGTAGGCATTCCCATTGTTGAACAATGTGCGCAGGGAATCCAGCGAAACGTTCGCATTGTTTGCGTTGGTAATCGTACCGTGCGCGACAACTCCGTTCACAGTCGGCGTCGCAACGTTGGGCAGGAACAAGTTGATGATGACGCCGGCATTTACGCCGGCTGCGGCCGGGCCGTGAATGTGCGACGCGACGACGCCGGTCATATTGGTGAGCTGAAGCGTCCAGTCGATCTCACTGCCGAGATCAACGAACGTGGCGACCCCAGTGCCGGTCGTCGTCTTCGCCGGTACTTCGTTGGCGGGTGAAAGATTGGCGACGTAGGTCTTGTTGCCCGGCGAAGTACTGTCGCCGCAGCTGGCGGCAACGAGAGTGAGTATTGCCGCTCCGACGATACCAGCGGCGATTCCAACGGTTTTCCTGCGCATTTAACCTCCGGATGGGGCGCAGGCTACAACCTAGACCCGGCTACCGGCGCATAAAGGTCATTGACGCGAGTTACCACGCAGCCGCGGTGAGTTCTCCGTCCCGCGCGGCGGACGGTTAATCGAAGATTGAGGCGTTCGGACCAACGGCCAGTCCGAAGTGCGGATTGAGTGAGGGATTCGGACTCTCCGCACTCCTCACTTAATCAGCAATCAGCAATGGGAGTTGGCCCGAACGCCTCAGTCCTCAGTTGAATTGGACTCTCCGAGCGGCTAGGTTTCGTCTCTCACAACGGCCGAAGATTTCGGCCTTTACACCTTCCCCCTGCTCCGGCAACCAGCGGGGGGCGGCTAACGACCAAAAGGAGGATTGCCAGTGCCTCGCACCTACGAGGCGGTCTACATCTTCGATTCCACACTCGAAGACGCCGCCATCAACGAAAAGATCAACCGCTTCAACGGCCTGCTCGGCGCCAAAGAGCAGCCGGAAGTCGCCCATTGGGGCCGCCGTCAGCTCGCCTACTCCATCGGCTCGCGCGAGAACGGCTACTACGTCGTCTCGAAGTTCAACGCCGAACCGAACGTGCTCCCCGAGTACGAGCGCGCGCTCAGGCTCGACGACGGAGTCATTCGCTACCTGCTCACTCTGCACGAGCACGAAGTCGGTGCTCCGCCGCAGTCGGAAGAAGATCTCGTTGCCGCTACGCGCCGTGACGACGATGACGACGACGAGGATTAATCACCAATGAGAAGACAACAAAAGAGTTGCCCGTTCTGCGAGAGCCGCGTCCGCTGGATCGACTACAAGGATGATCGTACTCTCGGACGCTTCATCACCGATCAGGGAAAGATTCTTCCCTCGCGCCTGAGCGGAGTGTGCGCTCGTCACCAGCGTCAGCTGGCGACCGCGATCAAGCGCGCGCGGTTCCTGGCGCTGATCCCGTACATTCGAGGGCACCAGGTCTAAGATGGCGACGGCCGCCACGACGACCGAAAAGAAGAACTCGTGGTGGCCGCTCCTCTGGGGGCTGGCCATTTTCCTCGCCGGTCCCTACCTGCCATACCTCGAGGCAATCGCTCCAATCCAGCAGTCGCTGCTGCTGCTGGTGCCGGTAGTCGCTGTTTGTGCAGTCGTCGGTTGGCGACTCGGCGCGCGTGCCGCGCTCGCTGTGATTTGGCTGACTTTGAGCCTCTGGCTCCTGTTGCAGCCGGCCGGGACGCCGGGCAGCCAGTACGATGTGATGGCCCGTGGCTGGGCGCTGCTGCTTGCCGCGTCGTTCGGACTGGTGAGTTTGTGGAATGACGCGATGCCGTTCTTCACGCGCGCCATCTTTGCCGTCGGCCTCGCGCTCGGCGTTGGTTTCATCATCGCGCTTTCCTCCTCGAGTGGAATGGCGCGGTTCGAGCACGCTGCGGGCGAGGAGCTCTCTCGTCGCGTCTCGGGGTCGATCCAGCTCATCGAGGAACGGCGGAGCACCCCGGAGTGGCAGGATTTTGCGACCCGCTTCCCTACCGTCGATGCCGCTTACGACGAAGGGGAGGTGCTGATGCGAGACATCCCGAACCACTCTGCACCCTTGCTGCCGGCGCTGCTGGCGCTTGAATCCCTGGTCGCGTTAGGGCTCGGATGGGCGGTCTATCGCCGGCTGTCCTCGATCCAGATTGGTCCGGCGCTGGGCCGCCTCACCGAGTTTCGGTTCAACGACCAGCTCATTTGGGGACTCGCCGTCGGGGGTACGCTTTGTCTGTTGCCGCAGTTCGAGGAAGGCAGAAACGCAGGTTACAACCTGTTGCTGTTCTTCGGCATGCTTTACTTGATCCGCGGTACCGGAGTGCTCGCCTGGATGTTGAGGGGACGCTGGCTGGTGGTATTTCTGCTCAGCCTCTATCCCCCCGTTTATATACCTGTGACACTTGCTCTTGGACTTGGCGACACCTGGCTCGACCTGCGCAGGCGCGTCAAGCCAACTTCGCCATAGGCAACAGCGAATTTTCGACTATCATTACGTTCAAAACGATCACGCAAAGGAATCAGGCAACATGGAAGTCATACTCAGACAAGCGGTTGAGAGCCTCGGACACCCGGGCGACATCGTGAAGGTTTCAGCCGGCTACGCCCGCAACTATCTCCTCCCCCGCGGTTTCGCCTACGAAGCCACAGCGGGCAATCGCAAGCGCATCGAGCAGGAGCGTCAGCGCCTGATGCAGGCCGAGGAACAGAGACGCGCGACGGCCGCCGAGCAGGCGACCAAACTCGAGCAGGTCTCACTCACCTTCTCTGCCCGCGTCGGTGAGGAAGGCAAGCTCTTCGGCTCAGTGACGACCGCCGACATCGCACACCAGCTGGAGGCACAGGGGTATCACATTGAGAAGCGTCAGATCGACTTGCACGAGCCGATTCGCGCGCTCGGTGTCTACCGTGTTCCGATCCGTCTGCATGCCGACGTCCACCCCGAGATCAAAGTCTGGGTCATCAAGCAGTAGTTTTTTTCGCCGTGGGGAAAGACGTGACCTGGTTGTCCTATATGCATGGACGGCCAGGTCATTTTCTATCGCGCAAGTGGCAAGCGAAATGCGTTTTCTTACCCCTCACGGAACTTTCGTCCAGCGGATAAGCTACATACTTCCAATGGGCCGACGAGCCGCGATAAACCTTTACCGAACCGCATGGCCACATCCCTACCATCTGTAACCGCACGCGAGAGCGCGCAACGAGTGCAGCGCGCCGCCCAGGCTTGCCTGGACATGAAAGCCAACGACGTCGTGATACTGAATCTTGCCGGCGTCACCGACATGACTGACTACTTCGTCATCGCGAGCGGAACCTCCGACACCCACGTGAGATCCATCGGCGAGCATGTGATAGCGGAGATGAAGAAGGCGGGCGTGACCGTGCACCACACGGAAGGGTTACAGCAGGGCCGCTGGGTGTTACTCGATTTTTTTGATTTTGTAGTTCACATCTTCCATCCCACGCTTCGGTCGTTCTATCAGATAGAGCGCTTGTGGAGCGATGCGGAAACGGTGGCGTTGGAACCACAGGAGTAGGTCACAATGAAAGCGGTTCGGGCAACTTTGGTCCTGCTGGTGCTGCTTGTCGGCGCTCGCCTCGACGCGCAGCAGTACTTCGGCATGAATCAGGTTCAGTACAAGCACTTCGATTGGCGCGTCATCGAGACCGAGCACTGGTCGGTTCACTACTACCCGGAAGAGCGCGCAGGCGCGATGGAAGCCGCGCGCATGGCGGAGCGGTCCTACGCCCGCCTCTCCAAAGTTCTCGACCACCAATTCCGCGAGAAGAAGCCGATCATCCTCTTCTCATCGCGCTCAGAGTTTGGCCAGAACAACGTGACGGGAGACCTCGGCGAAGGCACCGGCGGTGTCACCGAGCCCCTGCGTCACCGGATGATTTTCCCAATGACGGGAGATCTCGAGAGCTTCGAGCACGTGCTCACCCACGAAATGGTGCACGAGTTCCAGTTCGACATTTTCGCGCGCGGCAAAGCCGGCGCGAACCTGCAGACGCTCAATCAGATCGACCCGCCGCTGTGGTTCATGGAAGGTATGGCCGAGTATCTGTCGAGCGGACCGAACCACCTGCTCACCGAGACGTGGATTCGCGACGCCGTGGTGAACGGGACGCTGCCGACGATCGAGCAGATGACGGAGCGGCCGGATCAGTACTTCCCGTATCGCTACGGTGAATCTCTCTGGGAGTACATCGGTCAGCGCTGGGGCGACGCCGCGATCGGCGAGATCCTCCAGAACGTGACAACGCTCGGCATCGCACGCGCATTCCAGCGTCAGCTCGGCCTCACCTTGCACGAGCTCAGCGACGATTGGCGCGAAGCGATGAATGCGAAGTACCTGCCGCAGGCAGCAGTGCTCGATCGCCCGCGCACCTTCTCGCAGCCGCTTCTGACCGAGAGAAAGAGCGGTGGCCAGATTTTCCTGGCGCCGGCGTTGTCGCACGACGGCAACCTGATCGCGTTCCTGTCCAATGGCAGCATGAAGCGCGGAGAGGTCTTCATCGATCTCTGGCTGGCCGACGCGCGGACCGGAAAACGCATCAAGCGCCTCGTCAACAGCACCACCAATCCGAATTTCGAAGAGCTCCGCCTGCTCTACTCGCAGAGCTCATTCTCGAACGATGGGAAGACCCTCGCATTTACTGGTGAGCGCCAGGGCAAGGACGTGCTCTACCTGCTCGACGTCGCCAGCGCCAACGTGAAGAAGCGTCTCGATCTACCGGTCGATGCCGTTTGGAGTCCGGTGTTCTCACCGGACGATCGTCAGATCGCATTCAGCGGGACCCACGGCGGCGTCACAGATCTCTACATCGTCAATGCTGACGGCAGCAACCTGCGCCAGCTCACGAACGATTTGTACGCCGACCTGCAGCCGTCGTGGTCGCCGGACGGAACCAAGATCGCCTTCGCCACTGATCGCACTCCCCAGAGCGACCTGAAGATTCTGAAGCTGAGCAAGTGGCAGATCGCGGTGTTGGACATTGCCAGCGGACAGGTGACCAATCTGCCCGGTCAGGATGGCTTGAATCTGAATCCGCAGTGGTCGCCCGACGGACGCGAGCTCGCGTTCGTCTCTGACCGCACCGGCGTACCGAACATTTTCCTTTATGATTTCGCCACCCAGCAGCATTATCAGATCACCAACGTGCTGGGCGGTGTGAGCGCCATCACCGAGTACAGCCCGGCGATCACGTGGGCTCGTGGCGCGGACCGCATGGCGTACACGTACTTCGAGCGCGGCGACTACACCGTATGGTCGTTTGATCATCCGAGTGGTCTGAAGCGCGCGGCGTTTGTGCCGGGCCAGAACAATGCGGTTGCCACCAACGCCGCCGCGCCTGCGCCGACAACCGTCGCAGTCCCTGATTCGACCACCCTGAAACCGCGCGCCGGCGAGCCAACTTCTACCTACCGCGCGTCATCTGGATCGCGCCAGTCGTCGGTGCTGCCGACGCAAGAGCTCGTTGCGGATCTTCCGCCGAGCATCGCCTCACTCAATGCAGATCCGAATTATGGGCTGCCTGACACCACTCGCTTCAAAGAGCACCCGTATCACGCGACGTTCCACCCGGACTACATCGCTGATCCGTCGGTTGGCTACACGCCGAGTTACGGCGGGATGTTCGCGGGCGGAACTGCGTTCGTGTTCAGCGATCTGCTCGGCAATCATCAGCTCGCCGTTGCTGGCAACGTCTACGGCCGACTGAGCGATGCGAGCGTGTTCCTCGGCTACGCGAACCTGAGTCATCGCCTGCAGTACACATCGGGAATCTCGCAGGACCCGGTCTACATTCCGGTTGCGGGTGGAACCTTCGCAGATCCGAACAATCCGAACGTCCTTCGCTTCGAGACGGACTATCTGCGCTACGTGATCAGAAACATCTTCCTCGTTGGGCAGTATCCGTTCAACCGCTTCTCGAGGTTTGAGACGGGGCTGCAGCTTAACAGCATCAGCCAGAGCGTGATGCAGGTATATCAGGACTGCAACGTCGCGGGCTATTGCACCGACGTACAGTTCAAGACCGCGCAGAAGTACAAGACGTTGAACTATGCGACGCCGTCGATGGCGTTCGTATCGGACAATGCTCTGTTCGGAAACACCGGCCCGATCATGGGACGCAGGATGCGCTTCCAGGCGTCGCAGAGCATGGGTAACGTGACGTTCAGCGATTTCCTCGCTGACTATCGCCGTTACGATCCGATCATCTTCAACACGTTGACCTTCGCAACGCGGTTCCTGACCTCGATTTCCGTCGGTCCCGATGAGTCGTTGTTCCCGAAGTACATCGGCCGGCCCGACTTCATCCGCGGATACGATCGCGCGAACTTCAACTTCTACGATTGCACCTCGGTTCTCAACTCGCAGGTGAGCTGCAACAACGCGCAGCTCGCGGGAAGCAGAGTCGCAGTCGCGAACGCGGAGCTGCGGTTCCCGATCATTCGCCGCTTCGACATCGGCAGCAGCTTTGGATTGCCGCCGGTCGACGGTCTGTTCTTCTACGACGCTGGTCTGGCGTGGAGCAGAGGTCAGACGCCGCACCTCGGACGCGCACCGCAGAACAACGATCCGAATCTCAACCGCTATCCGTTGACGAGCTGGGGCGCTGGACTGCGGGTGAACCTGTTCAACCTCGCGATCCTGCGCTGGGACTACGCGCGACCGATGAACAACGATCGGAAGCCAAACTGGACATTCTCACTCGGAGCGAGCTACTAACCGTTGCGTCGCTTCGTACTGCTGGCGCTGCTCTTTGCAGCCTGCTCCAAAGAAAGAGCAGCGCCTGACAGCACCAATGTCCAGGTAGCGGAGAATCATGGACCGGAGCAGCTGCTCCTGCGCGTTCCGCGCGCGGGCGGCACCGGCCGGGTATATCGCTATCCAAATCTCGATTCCGCCGTCTGGGTCGTCGATGAAGTCCCTTCTGTCGACCGAGTGCTCGGTTTCGATCCCGAGCAGGGCACCATTGCGTTCGTAGACGCGAAAGGGTTTCCTGGACGCATCGATCTGCGCGAGACCGATATCGGTAAGGCGTCGCGCGCCAAGCTCACCTCGCTGACTTCGGCGAACGGTACCGACATCTACGGCATCAATCCGAAAGGCGAGATCGTGCGGCTCAACCCGACGGCCGCAGATTGGCATTTCAAGCCGCCGCTGACGGCGCGGGCAGTCTTCGCCCAACCGAACGGCGATCTGATCGTCACCGCGAACAAGGGCGCGCAGACGACAGTCTGGAAAGTGCATCCGCCTGACGATGTCGTTCAGGACAGCGTGGTCTTGCCTCTTTCGGGTCGGGCCGTGCGAACGCAGGTGGGCGACAGAATTTATTTCACCGTCGACAGCGGACTTGTAGGTGTAAAGGCGAAAGATCTTTCACCGGTCGGATCCATTCAGCTGCCGAATCGCGTGCGTGCGCTCGCGCCGACGCCCAGTGGTGATCGCATCTACGTCGCGACGATCGGCGACAGCTCGCTATCGGTGGTCGACCGCTACAGCGGAACCGTCCAGTCGGGTCTCACGCTACCCGCAGCGCCGCTCGATCTGCGGATGGACGCACTGGGACGTTATCTGCTGGCGCAGTTTCCCAGGGGCGATTCGGCGTGGGTGATTGAGATCGGCACCAACCGCTTGATCGGCGCGGTGTCGACGAAATGGGAAACGGATTTGCCGGCGATAACGCCCGAAGGCCAACTCGCTACACTCAACGGCAAGGACGTCACGCTGGTCGATCCGGAGAAGCTCACCGCAAAATCGACGATCGCAGGCGGCGGAAAGGACTTCTGGTATTTCTTTGCGTGGGATGGATTCAAGCCAAGGGCTCAGGGCCTGGATCAGCCAGTGACATTCCCATCCGATAGCATTCGCGACAGCACCGCGAGCTCAACGGCTTCCGGCACGCCTGCTACAAACCCACCGGCAGATAGCGCTCCACCGCCAACGGCGACGGCTCCCCCCGCTCCGACGACGGGATTCACGGTCTCCTTTGCGGCACTGCTGAGCGAGGACAAAGCGCAGCAGGTGGCAGCGACCATCAAAGTTGGTGCAATGACTGCGCACGTCGTATCGACTACAACCGCGGGCTCGCCCATCTTTCGGGTGGTGCTCGGCCCGTTCGCTACGCGCGATGAAGCTGAGCGAGTCGGTCGCGCCTCGAAGCGTGATTACTGGATTTACGAGGGATCCCCTTGAACGCACGCGTGTCCGGCGGACGCCCAATCGCCTGGGAAGACGCCGGACGGCAGATCGCTCCCCTGCTCGGCAGCTACTCCGCGGTAGCTGTTGTCTCTTCCGACCCTTTCGCTGCGGCTTACGTCGCGCTGGGTCTCGCCCGCGCTGAAGCCAAACATCGTCGCATCGTAATCGGCGATCTGGTGGGAGACGTACCTCCGCTGCGCGATCTCGTCAGTCAGGAAGACGCGCACGGTATCACAGACAGCTTCGTCTACGGTGTATCGCTGAACCGAATCGGATATGCGGTTCCCGGCACGTCGAACCTGTTCATCATGCCGAGCGGCACCGACCCCGATATCGACGAAGACGTCTTTCGCAGTGCAAAGTGGCGAAAAATCGTCAGCGGCTTCACGGAAGTCGGCGGGCTGTTGCTGCTCGTCGCTGAGCACGATGCACCGGGGCTCGCGGATCTGATCGACAAGCTCGACGGAGTCGTGCTCGTCAAGGACGCCGAGCTTCCCAACGCGCCCTCTGCAATGGTACTGGCGAGAGTGCCAACCGCGACGCCCACGCTCAAGATGCCCATCCATCGCATCACCGAGCGGGCGGCGATATGGCGGGCAAATCGGTGGTTTCTACCCGCAATCGCGGTGGCGTCGCTACTTATTCTCGCCTCGGTTGGGCTCGCATTCGGATTACTGAAGTTCAGGTATCCGCGTCGATCCCCGGCAATTGTCACCAAAGCAACTTCGACACCTCGTCCGGCGGCTCCGCCGCCCCGAGTGCCAGCCGAAACCCTGCACGTTCCGCCTCCGGCGAACTCAGGAGATTCTGCAAATGCGGCTCAGTTCACCGTCGATTTGCAATTATCAAACACCGGCGAAGGTGCTAACTTGTTCGTCAAGAAGAACGGCAGAGCGCTACCCGCCGCCGCGATCTCGCCACTTCCGATCGGTGCTGATCGGACGATATGGTGGAAAGTGACCGCCGGCGCGTACACGAGGAGATCTCAGGCTGACTCGCTGCTTACCACCTTGCGAAACTTGGGCATTCCGGCGAACGGCGTGGCGACGACGCCAATGTCGCTGCTCGTCGACAGCGTGCCGACCCAGGGCGGGATCGCCGACAGCGTTCGGGCGACCTTGCAGCGGTACGATGAGAAGTACGCGCCGCTTGGTCTCGCGTTCTACGCATTGATGCAGGACGACGGAGGCGCACTGATTTACACAGGTGCCTTCGCAAGCGCCGACCAGTCGGCGGAACTGATCAGAACACTTCGTGGTGAAGGACTAAAACCAGTGCTCGTCTACCGGAAAGGGAGAGCGCCGTAGTGCGTTTAACGAAGCTCGAGATACACGGATTCAAATCGTTCGCGGATCGCACCGACATGGTGTTCGAGCCGGGAGTGACGGCGATCGTCGGCCCCAACGGCTGCGGCAAATCCAATGTCTCGGACGCGGTCCGCTGGGTACTCGGCGAGCAACGCGCGCGGGCGCTGCGCGGCGCGAAGATGGAAGAGGTGATCTTCCAGGGATCATCGGCCCGGCGCGCGGTGAATGTCGCCGAGGTCTCGTTGCACTTCGAGAACGATGATGGCGCGCTCGACATCCCGTTCCGTGAGGTCGTCATCACCCGGCGACTGAGTCGGTCCGGCGAGAGCGATTATTTCCTGAATGGCTCTGCGTGCCGTTTGCGCGACATCCACGACATGGTGCGCGGAACAGGGCTCGGCGCCGATTCCGGTGTCGTCATCGAGTCGAAGATGATTGACGCATTGCTCAGCGATCGCCCCGACGATCGCCGCGAGCTGTTCGAAGAAGCTGCGGGTATCGGTCTCTATCGCGATCGCAAGCGCAGCGCCGAGCGACGTCTCGAGGAGACCACCGCCGATCTGGCGCGCATCGACGACCTGATCACGGAAGTCCAGTCCCAGGTTCGGTCCCTCGCCCGACAGCGCAAGCGCGCCGAGCGTCACGCGGAGCTGACGGCACGACGCTTCACGCTCGAGGTCGCGCATGCCGCGCGGGAAATGTCGGCGTGGCGCGACGAGCTGAACCAGCTCGAGGAACGCGTCATCGTCTTGCGCAGCGAAGTTCCACGCGAAGACGAACGACTGCGCGCTTCGGAGGCAGCTCGTGATGCCGCCCTCGGCGAGCGTACGGCTGCCGAAGCGAGACGCAGTGAGCTCGCGCGCATCGTATCCGATCAGCGCGAACGCACCCAACAGCTTCGTGGCGAGATTGCAGTCGCCGAAGAGCGACTGCGTAACGCGACGTCGCGTCGTGAGCGCGCCGAAGAAGAGCGTCGCGAGGGCGACGCGATTGCGGGCCGTGTCAGCACCGAGCTGGAGCGGGCCGCCACTGAGCTCGCGGATCTGGAGTCCGCACTGCGTAGCGCCGACGAAGCGCTTGCCGCGCACTCCCGCCATGAAGAGGAAGTTCGCAACAGCCTGAGCGCTGCCAGAAGCGGCCTCGAGCAAGGCGAGCGGACGCTGCGTGAGCTGCGCGAACAACTCCATCGTGCCGACCTCGATCGGCAGAGCGCCGAGCGCGAGCGCGATGAACTGACTGCGCGACTCTCGACGCTGCGCGCCGAGCAGGAATCATTGTTCGACGCCGCCGAAGCCGCACGTCGCGAATTTGCGGCGGCCGAAGACGAAGCAAGCGTCGCTGCCACGCGCGCCGGAGAAGCAGTCGCGGTCGCTGAAGACGCTCAGACTGCGCTCGGCCAGGCGCGCGAGCGTGAAAGCGCAGCTCGGTTCGAGCTCACCCGCGCCGAGGAGCTGTACACCTCGCTTACGGCCAAGCTGAATGCGCTCGAAGGATTGGAGCGCGAGCGGGTCGGTCTCGCGCCTGCTGCAGCACGATTGCTGAAGGAGCGCGCGATTTTCGGTCAGGGCGCGATCATCGGCCCGCTCAGCGATTTCATCAGCACCAACTCACAGGCGGCTTCACTCGTCGAGCGTTTCCTCGGGCCAACCGTCAACGCGGTCCTCGTGCGCGATCGCGGCGTCGCAGAGTCCGTCCGCGCGTGGCACGCGTCGGCATCGCCGGGGCCGCTGCTGCTCCTCCCCGTCGATTCGGTCAACGGCCACAACGGATCGTCGGCGAACGGAACGGCCGACCTCGCTGCCCTCGTTGAGGCGACCACGCCTGCGCGTGACTGGGTGCAATCGCTTCTCGGTAGCGTCACCTCCGTCGAGAGCGGATCTGCCTTCGTCGATTCGCGTGGCGCGATATGGCTGCCCGCCCCCGAAGCCGGCCCGGGCCCACTTCGCCGTCGCGCGGAGATCAGCGAGCTACAGCAATCCGTGGCGAACAGCGCTGCGGCCCGCCATTCAGCCACACTCGCGGCAGAAAGCGAGCGAGCAGCACTCGCCGCGGCGGAGCGCGCTGCCTTGGTCGCGCAGGAAGCCGCGTCGCAAACGACGCGCGCCAGCGCCGACGCTGCCGATCGTTCGGCCGTACTTGGTCGCCAGTATCAACGCGTTGCACGCGAGGCAGCTGAAGCCAGAGCGCTGATGGATCGCCTCAGCGAGCGTGAGACGGCCGTGGTGACTCGCATCGAGAGTCTTACGACCGCCAGCCGCGATATCGAAGCGTCGATTGCCGAGCGCGAGGCTGCCGTCATCGGGGCGCGTGAAATGCTCGCCAACGCCGAGCGCAGCCAGGAAGATGCGCGTGAGCAGAGAACTGCCAGTCAGATCCGTCGCGCGCAGGCCCAGGCGCAGCTCGAAGTCGCGTCGGACCGTCATCGTCACCTCAATGAGGAATACGCGTCCGCGACGGGACGGCTCGAGTCATTGCAGCTGGAGCTGACGGGCCTTTCGAGCGCGGACTCGCAGCTCCGTGATCAGCTGTCGCAATGGCAAGCGGATCTCGATTCGCGTCAGGCAGCGTTGGAAGCGGCCGAACAGAAGCTCACCGACGCCGAGCGCGCCGTTCACAATCTCGACGAGCAACTCGCCACCGACGAGCACTCTCTCGTCGAGATGCGTCGCCACACCGCGTCATTGAGCGATGAGCTGCACGCCGCCGAGCTCCGCTACACGGAGTTGGCAGGCAAGCGTGCGGCGATCAGGGAACGCCTCGAAGCCGAATGGAAGAAACCTGTCGACGAATTGCTCGCTGGTGCCGAAGTCCTCGAGCTGGACGATGAGACTCTGCGCACCGAAGCAGCGCTGGTCCGCGAGCAGCTCGAAGCGCTGGGCCCGGTGAACCCACTCGCCATCGAAGAGCACGAGGAAGAAACCAGGCGACTCGGTTTCCTCACCACTCAGCGCGACGACCTCAACTCTGCCAGAAACTCGCTGCAGCAGGCGATCCGTGAGATCGACACCACGGCCCGCGAGCTGTTCCTGCAGACATTCGTTCGGGTGCGCGAGAACTTCCGCAACATCTTCATGACGCTCTTCGGTGGCGGCGAGTGCGATCTGCGCCTCGAGAATCCGGAGACTCCGCTCGAAGGCGACATCGAGATTCACGCTTCTCCACGCGGAAAGCGCACCCAGAGAATTCATCTGCTTTCGAGTGGCGAGAAAGCGCTTGTTGCCCTTTCGCTCCTCTTTGGGATATTTCTCACCAAGCCGAGTCCCTTCTGTCTGCTCGACGAAGTGGACGCGCCGCTCGACGATCAGAACATTGGCCACTTTGTGCGGATGCTCAACCGGTTCAAGAACAACACCCAGTTCATCGTCATTACCCATAATCCGCGCACGACGACGGAAGCCGCCGACGCGGTCTATGGCGTGACGATGCAGGAGCCGGGTGTTTCTTCGCTGGTGAGCGTGCGCATGCGTGGCCGCACGGTCGACGAGACGATCACGCCGGATCATCCCGCGCACATCCCACAGCTGCACGACGAGCCCGAAGCCGCCGAGTCAGCTCCACTTATCGCGTAAATGTTAGTTGTGATGCAGCACGACGCGACGGCGAAAGACGTCGAGCGCGTTGTAGCAATCATTAAGGAAATGGGCTACGAGGCCCGGCCGATGCCGGGCGCGCAGCGCACTGCCGTTGGTCTCGTCGGTAACGACGGTCGAGTCGATGGTTCACGACTCGAGGCGCTGCCTGGCGTCGCGCAGGTCATCCACGTCACCCAGCCGTACAAGCAGGTGTCACGCGAGTGGAAGAACGAGAACACCGTCGTCGATCTCGGTCATGGCGTCACAGTCGGCGGGGATGCGGTCGTGGTCATTGGTGGGCCCTGCTCGGTGGAGTCAGAGGAGCAGATCATGTCTGCCGCGCGCATCGTCAAGGCTGCCGGCGGAACAGCCCTGCGCGGCGGAGCATTCAAGCCGCGCAGCTCGCCGTATTCGTTTCAGGGACTTGGGAGAAAAGGTTTGGAGCTGCTCGCGCGAGCGGGCAAAGCGTGTGGCTTGCCCGTCGTCACCGAAGCGATGGATGCTGAAGGTGCGCAGCTGGTCGCCGAACACGCCGACTGCATCCAGATCGGCGCGCGCAACATGCAAAACTACTCGCTGCTGAAATCGGTCGGCAAACTCAAAAAGCCGGTGTTGCTCAAACGCGGCATGGCAGCGACGATCAACGAGCTCTTGCTGAGCGCGGAATACATTCTTGCCGAAGGCAACAATGATGTCATTCTGTGCGAGCGCGGAGTGCGCAGCTTCGATCCCGCCGCGCGCAACATGTTCGATCTTACTGCGGTGCCGATCGTGCACCGCCTTTCGCATTTGCCGATCATCGCCGATCCGAGTCACGGCACCGGCCTGCGCGACAAAGTCATTCCGATGGCGCGCGCAGCAGTTGCGGCAGGCGCTGACGGCGTGATGATCGAGGTGCATCCGGAGCCAGACCGCGCGCTATCCGATGGCGCACAATCGTTATACCCCGACCAGTTCACCCAGCTGGTGGGCGAGCTGCGTGCGGTCGCAGCTGCGATCGGCCGCTCAGTGCCGATAGCAAAGGCAGGAACGGCATAGCACCTGCCGGTGTACCGCACATATGAAAAAGCTCATCCTGACCTCCGTGGTTGCGTTTGTCGCGATCTCCAGCAACGCGGGCGCGCAAAGCGCTGAAGCCATCATCGATCGCGCCGCCGCCGCCTACGCGCAGCTGAATAGCATGCGCGCCGAATTCCGGCAGACGCTGACCAATCCCCTCACCGGCAGCACCCAGACGACAAGCGGCGTCATTCTGCGCAAGAAGCCCAATCTTCTCAGCATCACCTTTGACAGCGGCGACCGCGTTGTCGCCGATGGATCGACCCTGTGGGCTTATTTGCCGAGCAGTGTGCCGGATCAGGTAATGAGAATGCCGTACAACAATTCCGCGGCTGGGTCGGTGGATCCTGCAGATCAATTCCTCAAATCGCCGCGCACCAGATTCAGCGTCACGTCGAGCGGGACAGCGACTATCGCGGGAAGACCTGCTCACATCGTGACGCTCGTTCCAAAACGCGCCAACAACCAGTTTCGTAGCGCCAGGATCTGGATCGACGACACCGACTCGAGTATCAGACAATTCGACGTCGAAAGCCCGAACGGCTTACGTCGGCGCGTCGTCGTCACGCGCTTTACCGCCAATCCTTCCGTCCCGACGTCGAGCTTCCGTTTCGCGCCACCTAAAGGCGTGAAGGTTGTCGACCAGCAGACGCTGGGCGACTTCTAGTTCTTCGCCGCCGGCCGGAGCAGCGCTCCGACGGCGGCCAGCTTGCGCGGGTCGGTACCACGCTGGCGCGCAATCTCAATCGCGGCGCTGGACAACGCGCGATAGATCTCTCGCGCGGGCTCGTGACCTTCGAGGGCGCGCAAATGCTTGCCCACCGTCTCGGCGTCGCCGCGCACGACCGGTCCCGTCAGCGCGTCGTCCGGCAGCGCCTGCTTCATGTTGGCGATGGCGCCGCTCATCAGACTGTCAACCGCCTGATATGCGCTGGCGTCGGGAATCCCAATGTCGTGCAGCAAGTGACCCGCAACCGATGCCAACACGACCGGGAAATTGCTCGAGATCACCGCTGCGGCGTGGTACGCGGGCTTTCTTCCTGGCGGAATCTCCAGGGTCCGCGCGCCGAGGTGACCGGCGAGACGACGCGACGCGTTCTTGGCCGCGTTTTCACCGTCGATTCCAATCCACGCTTTTCGAAGCAGCTCGGCGGAGATGTCTGGATCGGTGAACGGAACCAGGGGATGAAAAGTCCCGCCAGGGAACCCTGCGCTCGATAATCCCTGCAGCCCCGTCGGCTCGGCGATCGCCGACGTGTGCAGCACTACAGTCCCGCGCGCGATGCGCCCATCGCGCGCCGCTGTAGCGACTTCCTGAATCGCATCGTCCAGCTGAGTATCGCGCACGCAGAGTACGACGACGTTGGCCTGCGCCGCATCTTTTGGAATGTCGCCAGTCGAGGTGGTGACGCCGGAAGGTCGTTTGCCGTGCAGGCCGACAACCTCGACTCCTGATGCGCGAAAGGCGCGGAATAGTCCGCGCCCAACGTGACCGGGTCCGATGATGAAGACGCGCTCGCTCACCGGCCCCCGCCGCCCGTCGCGACCGCATCAGTCGTGTCGGGCGCTGCCTGCGCGGTCGCGCGCCGCAGCAGGTCCTGCTCGGTTCGAGCGCCGCGCGCCAGCTGCAACGCTTTTTGGAGTATCTGGTCCTGAGACGCGCGACGACGGAACTCCGCATCAGGACCGAATACGTAGCGCGCGATCTCGTACGCCAGCTGCCGCTCGACGAGCGACTGCGCGTCGTCATACAGGCTGCGCGGAATGTCGATGCCGCGTGCGCGCATCCTGTTCCAGATCTCTTCGCGCATGGCAGGAACGATCACGAAATCCGGCGTCGTGATAGCATGCGTCGCCTTGAGGGATAGAGCGTAGTCGGTGACCGCATCACGGAAGCGAGACGTCTGTGCGCCGAGCGCGCGCAGAAATTCGGTCTCGGCGGCTGGGGCAACGCTGTCGCCCGCGAGCACGTCGGGCGTGATTCCGCCGCCACCATAGACCACTCGACCGGCGTCGGTGCGGAATCGCTCCTTCTTCACCGGCGGCGGCTCGTCGTCGTCGTCGCTGGGACGAATCTTGGTGATCGAGCGGCCAACAGGAGTAAACCAGCGCGCGGTGGTGATCTTGAGCCCACCTTGATCCCCGAATGGAATCACGCTCTGTGCGCTTCCCTTTCCGTACGTTGGCTGTCCGATGATCACTGCACGATCGTGATCCTGAAGCGCGCCGGCCACGATTTCCGATGCGCTGGCGCTGCGGCTGTCCACCAGGACCTCAAGCGGCAGCTGCGGCCATGCTTGCTTTGCAGTGTCAGCGTACTCGCGATTGGCATCCGGAAGGCGACCGCGCATGCTCACGATCCTCTGACCCGGATTGAGAAAGAGATCGCTGACGCGCACACCTTGCGTCAGCAAACCGCCAGGATTGGTGCGCAGGTCGAGCACCAGCGTCTTCATGCCCTTCCCCAGCAGCGACGTGATCGCGTTGTTAAGCTCGTCGGCAGTCGAGTCGCTGAATGCCTTGAGATCGATGTAACCGACGCCGTCGCCGAGCATGGCCGTACGCCGCACTGCACTCTGATGAATCGTGGTACGCTCGAGACGCAGCTCGATTGGTTGGACGACTCCCGGCCGCTCGACCTTGATCGACACCAGTGTGCCGGGTTTGCCGCGCAGAACTTTCGATGCTTCCTCGTTCGTCCAGCCTTTGGTGGTGCGACCACCGATCTCAATGATCCGGTCGCCGGGCTGAATTCCCGCGCGCTCGGCGGGCCCGCCGGGCAGCGGTGCAACTACGATCAGCCAACCGTCGCGCAAATCGACTTCGATGCCGAGTCCCGCATAGTTGCCCGTGGTAGTCTCGTTGAGACGCGCGAAGCGGTCGGGTGGCAGGAACGTAGAATACGGATCCCGGAGCTCGTAGAGCATTCCGTCGACGGATTTGCGATACAGCGCCGAGTCGGCGACGGTATCGACGAAATCCGTCTGGATTCGACGAAAGACGCTCTCGAACAACCGGGCGCCCTCATAGGTGGTGAACGCGCCGGTGTGCGCACCACGTTGCAGCAGCCAGCCGCCGGTCACCAGCGCGCCGAGCATGGTGCCGGCAACGATCAGCGTGCGAGAGCGCATGGAAGCACTGGGAAACTTGATCTTCATGCTTAGTTAAACCTTCAGCGCAGCAAAAGGTTGCGGGAAAGTAGCGGCAAGCGCAGCGGTAATCCTTTGATTGACCGTCGCTTGTTCGCCTGTCGCTTCTACCAACTTGATTGGTCCACACTCGGGATGGGAGTGTTGCCAACTGGACCTCGCAAACTCGCGAAAAGCGTTCCCGACGCTTTGATGAAAGGCATCGTCGGCCCGCTCCATCCGATCCCGGGCGCCCCGCCTGTCCGCGCGCGCCAGACCTTCGGCCGCCGGCAGGTCTAGCAGAATCGTCAGATCGGGCACCAGCCCACCGGTCGCCAGGCGATTGGCAGCGCGGATCTCGGCCTCGGGCAAACCGCGGCCGTAGATCTGATAGGCGTAGGTCGACAGAAAGAAGCGATCGACAAGAACGATCATCCCCTTCTCGATCGACGGACGAATCTCTCTGCTCACGAGCTCGGCGCGTGACGCCATGAATAAGAGAGCCTCCGTCGCCGGCGTGATCTCCTGCTCCGGCTGGAGAAGAATCTCTCTGATGTCGTCGCCCACCGGCGTTCCTCCCGGCTCACGGACCGCAACGCATTGAATGCCGGCTTTTGTCAGACGCTCGGCGAGAAGCTTGATCTGGGTCGTCTTGCCGACGCCTTCCGCGCCTTCTAGCACGATCAGCTTGCCGCGAGCCATTGTGTGGAGAGTTTGACCGACGCGCGCGCGAGGTCAGCCCAGCGTGATGATCGGACTGGCGGCTCCCTTCTTCATGCCGTCCATGATCCACTGATTAACGCGCAGCATCAGTTTGTCGAAGTTTTCCTGCGATGAAACCGCGCGCTGGTACGCGGGCTGACCCTGAATCTTTTCGAGGAGCTCATCGAGCTGCTTTTCCATCTCCTCGGTCGGATTCTCCCCGCTCTGAATGAGCTGCTGCGCTTCACCGCGCAGCTTTTCCATCTGCTGCAGCAAAGTGACCGCTTCGCGATCTTCGTTCAGCGCGTCGCTCGATCGTTTCAGCGCCTGATACTCCGGGCTCTGCCCAATCTGTCGGCCCAGGTCCTTCGCCTTGTCTTCCAGCATTCTTCCTCCGGGTCGGCGCTAAACGCGACGAGCGAAGACAAATCGCTCGCGGCCGGTGAGATCGAGTAAGACTTCCACGTCGTTGTAACGACCATCGACAGCAATCATTTCCGCAACCATTCCCGCGCGCCTTGCGTCGACTTCGAGAGCGAGTATTCCGCCCTTGGAGAGGTGCGTCGCCGCAGTGCGAACGAGCTCTCTGGTGCAAGCCAGGCCATCGTTGGCCGAGAGCAACGCCATGCACGGCTCCCAGTCGCGAACGTCAGGCGGCAGATCCGCGAGCTCGCCGAAGCTGATGTAGGGAGGGTTGCTAATCACTGCGTCGAGTTTCACGCCACGCAGAGGGGCAAGCAGTGAGCCGTGACGAAACTCGATCACCGATTTCAACACCTTCGTCAGCGCGTTCGCATTCGCTGCGGCGACGTCGATCGCGTCGAGCGAGATGTCGGTGGCGTAAACGCGATCGAAGTGGTGCTCGAACGCGAGTGACAGCGCGATGGCGCCCGAGCCGGTGCCGATGTCCGCGACGACGCGCGTCATAGCGTTGCAGCGCTCGAGAATGCGATCGACCAGCACTTCGGTCTCGACGCGCGGAATCAGCACGCGCTCGTCCACTTCGAGTGTCAAATGCCTGAACGCGGCGCGTCCGGCAGCGTACGCGAGCGGCGCGCCCTTCGCGCGCAGGATCGCGGCACGAACGACTGAGCGCACGACTTCCGGCGACGCGTTGGCGACAGAATTTGCGGCGGCCCAGAATCTAGGCACGTCGAGCACAGCGGCAAGAATTTCGCGCGCCTCGTGCTCGGCGTCAGCGACGCCTTCAGATTCGAGCATCGCCGCGCAGCCGGCCAGCAGATCCCCGATCGTCCCTATCGGCAGCGATTTTACGAAGAACGGCGAGCCGCCTTTATTCACCGAGCTTCTCCTCGACGTCCGCGACTTTCAGCGCGTCGATGAATGGCTCGATATCGCCGTCGACAACCTTGTTCAGCTCGTGCAAGGTGAGATTGATGCGATGGTCTGTGACGCGATTCTGCGGATAATTGTATGTACGAATCTTAGCTGATCGATCGCCGGTTCCAACCTGGGTTTTTCGCATCCGCGCTCGTTCGGCTTCCTGCTCCGCGATCCTGGCGTCGAGCAGACGCGCGCGGAGTACTTCCATCGCCTTCAGCTTGTTTTGCAGCTGGGACTTCTGATCCTGCTGGCTGACTACTATGCCGCTGGGAATGTGGGTGATGCGAACGGCGGAGTCGGTGGTGTTTACGCTTTGTCCGCCGGGACCCGACGAGCGGAACACATCGATGCGCAGATCCTTGTCTTCGATCTTGAGATCGATTTCTTCGGCTTCAGGAAGCACGGCGACGGTCGCCGCCGATGTATGAATCCGACCCTGGTTCTCGGTGACAGGGACGCGCTGTACGCGGTGCACGCCCGACTCCCAGCGCATCTCGCCGTACGCGCCTTCGCCTTTGATCTTGAAGATCGCTTCCTTGATCCCGCCGAGTGTGCCGTCGGACTGGGAGATGACCTCGATGCGCCAACCGCGGCCTTCGGCAAAGCGGGTGTACATGCGATAGAGATCGGCGGCGAAGAGTGCCGCTTCGTCGCCGCCAGTGCCCCCGCGGATCTCGACGATGGCGGGACGATCGTCGAGCGGATCGTGGGGAATGAGCGCGGGCTTAATGCGCTCGAGCAAATCTTCGATCGATTGCTCGAGGCGACCGGCTTCAGCCTTAGCCTCCTGCGACATCTCGGGGTCATCAGAATCAATGAGCTCGCGGGTTTCCGCGAGCTCATGCTCGTATTTCTCGAGTTTGTTCCCCATTTCGACCAACGGCTGGAGATGCCGATGCTCGCGGCCCAGCGCTGCCATGCGCTGCTGGTCCTTTACCGTCTTTGGATCAGAGAGCTCTCGCTCTACCTCGGAGAAACGCTCGACGGCGTCTCTCACCCGGTCGCGCAGGCTCAGCTTTCAGAGCTGGAGCCAGCGGTCTGCTTGCCGTATTTCTGACGGAAGCGCTCAACGCGTCCCGCGGTATCGACGAGCTTCTGCTTGCCCGTGAAGAAAGGGTGGCACTGGGCGCAGATATCGGTGTGAATCTCCGCCTGGGTGGAGCGGGTCTGATATGTATTTCCGCAGGCGCAACGAACGGTTGCGGTGGCGTACACTGGATGAATATCGGGCTTCATTTTGACACTCTCTTGGTTTTCGAAGGCAGCTGAGAAGTATAGCTAAGCTTGGCTGCTCAAACAAGTTAGGACTGAGGACTGGGACTGAGAAGCGCTCGCGCTGGTAGCTGATGGCAGCTTGCTGCTGGCTTATAGCTGCGACCGACAGGACAGATCGCGACCTCTTGGAGAAACGCTATCTGTCCGCGTTTATGCCATGAAACCTGTCCCTTCGCAGGCAGCCAATAGCTAATGGCCAGCTGCTAACAGCGACCAGCGCGAGCGCTTTTCAGTCCCCAGTCTGCAACTTTGACAACCCTCCGCAAACTCGACAAACAGTTTTGCCAATCTGGCAAAATCTGACGGGTATAGCCGTTGCCATCTCCTACCGGCGTTCGACCCACGAAAACCACTCTACAAAGGAGATCGAAAATGCTCTACAGAATGACGACGAGCGCGCCGATTTTCGGGCTCCGGCGCGAAATCGACCGGCTGTTCGAGGACACCTTCGCCCGCGAGGGAGGCAGCTTTACCCCGGCGGTCGACATCAAGGAGAACGAAAAGGAGATCCGGCTGGACGTCGAACTCCCCGGACTCAAACCCGAGAACGTCGAGGTCATCGCCGAGAACGGCGTGCTGACGATCCGTGGTGAAAAGCTCAGCGAACACAAGGAGGGCGAGGACAGCCGCTATCAAGTCGTCGAGCGCACCTACGGCACTTTCGTGCGCACCTTCCAGCTGCCCCAGGGTGTCAACGAAGACCTGATCAAAGGCGAGTTCGAGCACGGGGTGCTCAGCATCAGCATCCCGAAAGCCGCACTGCCTCAGCCGAAACGGATCCAGATCGGCGGTGCGCAGCAGAAGGAGCAGGCCACAGTAGGCAGCGGTGCCGTCTCGAATCACCAGCAGGGAAAGACCTCCGGCAGGAATTCGACGACCACTTCGCAGCGTGAAAGGGACAGCGAGAAGATGGCGGCATCCTCTCGCTAAGATTCGCTCTGCGCGGAAAAAAAGGCTCACCAGACGGTGAGCCTTTTTGCATCTTTGGCAGATGCAAAGACAGATCGCCGCCGCATTCTTTCTCGCGCTGGCATCAACCCAGCGCGCCGCTGCGCAGCAGCCAGCCACTACGCCACCCGCGCCCCTCAGCATTTCGACCGCTGAGCCCGGCTCTCAGCTCACGGTCTACCTCCTGACCTTCGGCTGGGGCGACGCAGTTTGGGAGCGGTTTGGCCACAACGCGATCTGGATCAAGGACCGAGCGCACAACACCGACATGACCTACAACTGGGGCATGTTCGACTTCAATCAGCCGCATTTCATCTGGCGCTTCGTGACTGGCGACACGAAGTACTGGATGGAGCCGATCGACCTGCAGTCGATGGTGACGTACTATCGCCGGTTCAATCGGTCCATACTCGCGCAGGAGCTCAATCTCACACCCGCGCAGCGACTGAGGCTGCAGCAGTTCGTGATGCTGAACGCGCTGCCGCAAAACAAGTTTTATCGCTACGACTACTACCGCGACAATTGCTCGACGCGACTACGTGACGCGCTCGACCATGCGCTCAGTGGGCAGCTGCAAACAGCAACCGTCTCACGGATGACCACTGGCTCCTACCGCTGGCATACCCAACGACTGATGACGGGTGACGTTCCGCTCTACACCGGCGTGACACTGGCGCTCGGCCGACCCGCCGATAAGCCACTGTCAATCTGGGAGGAGATGTTCCTGCCTGTTCGTATGGCGATCGACCTCCGAACTGTGAAGGTCGCAGACAGCCTCGGCAATCAGATTCCGCTCGTTCGGTCTGAATCGACGCTGTTCGTCGCAGGCCGAGCGCCGGAGCCGGTGACGGCGCCCAATTACCTGCCTTTATTCGTTGGAATCGGCATTGCCTACGCAGCGGTGCTGGTGATGCTGGTGCGCAGCGCCGACGGCGGAAGCCGTGGCGCGATGTTCGGCGCAACGGCCCTGGCGACGTTGTGGAGTCTCGTCGCGGGGATCGGGGGACTGGCCCTGATTTTCGCGTGGGGATTTACGCGGCACTACTTCATGGGACGCAACGAGAACCTGATGCAGTTCGATCCGTTGTCGATTGTGATGGTGGTCCTGATCCCCCTCTCCATCCATGCGCACAAGGCTCAATCGCGCGCGGTGAAGCTTGGTGGATGGATCGCGGCGATTTCGTTGTTTGGTTTCATCGCGCAGGGGATTCCGTTCTTCTATCAGAAAAACGGCGAGATCATCGCGCTCGCGTTGCCGATCAACCTCGCGGTGTGGTGGACAGTCTATCGACTGAGCACCTACAATCGGACTTCCTTGCCCTCGTCCGCGGCCTTGTAGATCGCTTCCATCAGCTTGATAACCTGCAGCTGATCGTCGGGCGGCTCGTATTGAGTCGTTTCATTTACGACGGCGATAAAGTGCGCGAGCTCGGCGCGGTACGACTGTAGAAATACGCTTTCGCGCGCAGCGGCACCGCTGGGGGACACATCCGTCGGCTTGCCGTTCAAAAGCTTCACGACGCGCAGCGGCGCCAGCCGGGCACTGCCGCGCGCTGATAACACCTCGAACCACCAGCGCTCTTCCTGCCCGACGTACGTCCACGACACGTCGAACGCGAAGCTGATCCCGGCGGCGCATTCGACGTGCACGATCATCGAATCTTCAACCGAAGTCGCGCCGCGCGCGCGATCCATGTGCGCTGTGACACGAACAGGCTCGGGGAAATCGGCAACCCAAAGCGCGAGGTCGACGAGCGGATAGCCGTGCTCGAAGAAAGCACCGCCGCCTGCTTCCGGGCGTCTGAACCGCCAGCCGGTGCGGGTGCCAGCGAATTGATACTGACCGGCTCGCACGCCGATCAGCCGCCCGAGCTCGCCTCCCTGCAGAAATCGATAGAGCTGCTGAACGTCGCTGCGGAAACGATGATTGTTGCCGACGACGACTTTGCGGCCCGCCTGCTTGGCGGCAGCGAGAATTCTCTCCACCCCGCGCGACGTCAGCGACAACGGCCGCTCGCACAGCACATCCACCTTCGACTTGAGCGCGCGCAGAACGTGCGGCTCGTGGAGATGGTTCGGCGTGGCGATGATCACCGCGTCGACTTCATCGAGCTCGAGCAAATCCTCGATGTCGGTGAAGACATCCGGGATCTTCATGCGCTCGGCGATCGCACTCGCTTTGGGTCCATCGTTGTCGCACAGCGCGACGAGCTCGGCACCTCTGACTTTAGTCAGCGCGGGAAGATGGGCAAGCTGCGCAATCGCGCCGGCGCCCACGAGGCCAAGTCGTACGGTCTCGCGCGCTGCTTTTGACTCTCTACCGCTAGCCGGCGATTCGGCCAATCGTGGTCCCCGGGTAATAGGTCTCTAGAATCGTACGAAAATTCTGTCCCGCCCGCGCGCGGCCAATCGCACCCCACTGGCACATGCCGATGCCGTGTCCGTAGCCGCGGCCGTTGATCACCAGACTGGTAACTTCGCCACCGCTGCGCTGCTCGTCGAACGTAAAGAACGTGCTGTTGAGCGTTGCGCCAGTCGGATTCCGCAGCACGAACCTAACGTCATTGCCACGCAACGTGTAATTGCCGCTTTCGGTTTCAACGATCAGTGCCGCCACACGACCCGAGGGTGTACGGCCCGTCTCGCGAATGTTGGTGATGCGTCCCAGGCCTGTTTTCGGTGCGTTGGTATAAGCAGAAAGATATTTCTCCATCATCGCTCGCAAACCGGCGCCATCGTAATTCTGCGTCCAGCTGAATCTCGGGGAGGGGTCGCAGTAGTAATGGTCAGTGCCGGGAATTCGATCGCTGACGGGACGAAGGTAGGGCTCGTCGGACTGGTTGTACCAGACTTCGGTGACGGCCGCCGTGCTGCCGCCGCAGGTCGAGTGGTAAGGAGTAGTAATGGGCCTGCCGTTGTACAACACCACCACATCAGACGTCGTGGCAATCGCGCTGTCCGACTGCGGCTTCTCGGCGTCGACACCGCCGTAAACCTGATCCTGCACCGTCGCGTACATGTCGAAGGCACGAGCCGAAGTGAGATGCTTGTAAGCGTAGGTACGCGCTGCAACAGCCTGTGCCTGCACCGCCGCGAATTCCGCAGCGGTTCGGTTGCCGATCTCGAGTGGAACTACGCCGCGCAGATAGTCATCCATCGACAGCGTGTTGACGACCAGCCGGCCCGAGTCACTCGACACGATGGCAAGCTCGCCGCGGTATCGCTTGCCACCGTATGTAACGAATGACTCGCCAGACGCGCGGCGCGTCGACGGCACCTGGCCAGTATCGCTCAGGGTGCCAAGCAGAATCCTGACCATTTGGCGCGAGCCTGGTTGCAAGCCGACGCGCACCGATGGGACGTTGCCGCCAGTCGAGCCGCGCGGCGGTGTCAGCGAAACGCACGCGGCGATTGCCGCTACTGGCGCAGCGATCAGCGCGGTGTGCGAACGTAATCTCTTAAGCATTGGCCACCTTCATCGCGTCGTTCATCTTGTCCAGTGCTTCCTCGATGTCTTCGTCGCTGTGTGCGGCGGACATGAAGCACGCCTCGAAGGCAGACGGCGCGAGGTAGATACCGCGCTCCAACGCAGCATGGAAGAAACGGCGGAACATGTCCACGTCTGATGCTTTGGCATCGGCGAAGTTCCGAACAGGTTCACTGGCAAAGAAGAAACCCCACATCGACCCGGCGCAGTCCGCCGTGAGCGGTACGCCATGGTCATCGGCAATCTTTTGCAAACCTTCGACCAGTGTCGAAGTGCGCTTTTCAATCTTCGCGTGGAGCGCGGGAGTAAGTGCGCCGAGCGTGGCGACTCCCGCCGCCATTGCCAGTGGATTACCCGAGAGAGTTCCGGCCTGATAGACCGGCCCCGCGGGCGCGACTCGCTCCAGGATCGCGCGGCGGCCTCCGTAAAGCGCGACTGGGAGCCCGCCACCAATGACTTTGCCGAGCGTGGTCAGATCAGCCGTAACGCCAAATCGCTCGCGCGCTCCGCCGGGCGCGATACGAAAACCAGTCATCACCTCGTCGAAAATCAGGAGCGCGCCAATCTCGTCCGCGAGAGAACGCAGACCATTCAGAAATCCGTCGACGGGAAGAATGAATCCGGAGTTGCCGACGATCGGCTCGACGATGATCGCCGCGATTTGATCCTTGTTTTTGCGCGCGAGATCACGCGCCGCGCCAAGATCGTTGAAAGGCGCTGTGAGAGTGAGCTCGGCCAGGCTTCGTGGCACGCCAGGCGAATCAGGCAGGCCAAGCGTCGCGACACCAGAACCGGCACGAACGAGGAAAGAGTCTGCGTGCCCGTGATAGCAGCCCTCGAACTTGAGAATGCGATCGCGGCCGGTATAGGCGCGCGCGAGACGAACTGCACTCATCGTCGCCTCGGTGCCGCTGGAGACGAAGCGCATCATCTCGATGTGGGACATTCGCTGGCGTACGAGCTCTCCGAGCTTCACCTCGAGCTCGCTCGGCATCCCGAAGCTGGTTCCCCTTTGCATCGCATCGGACACGGCGTCAATCACGATCGGTGAGGCGTGGCCGAGCACGAGCGGGCCCCACGAAAGAACGAAGTCGATGTATTCCTTGCCGTCGACGTCCCGGATTCGAGAGCCTTCACCACGCTCGACGACCACCGGCTCGCCGCCGACACCGCGGAAGGCGCGAACGGGTGAGTTGACTCCGCCTGGAAACAACGAGCGGGCGCGGTCCATTAAATCCGACGAGCGCATACTAGCGTCCGTAGCTGCCGATCGACACCTGCTTGAGTGGAAGCTGTCGCGATCCTTTGCGACGGTCGGGCGCCCCCGCCGGCAATATCGTGCGGATGACCGACGCCTGGAAATCGTAATCATCGACGACTTCTTCGACCGCGACTTCGACGATGCTTCCCGTTGGAATCGCCTCATCGATGTAGGTGACTCCATCGATGTCGTCGGCCTGCCAGCGCAAGCGTCCTTGCGAGGTCCCGTTTTCATGGTCGACGCGGTCGACGAGTACCGGAGCGCTGCGACCGATGCGACTCTCATATCTCTCAGCGGTGATCGCGCGCTGAATCTCGGTCAGCCGCTCCAATCGCTCGCGCTTGATCGCTTCGTGCACGTCATCGGCGAGCTGTGCAGCGCGAGTGCCTTCCTGAGGCGAGTATGTAAATGCTCCAACGCGCTCGAACTGCATCTCTTGCAGAAATTCGAGCAGCTCCTCGAAGTCGCGCTCCGTCTCGCCCGGAAACCCAACGATACACGTTGTGCGAATCGCGACATCTGGAATCGCATCCCGAAACTTCCGCACTTTTTCGCGGATAGTCCGCTTACGTTCGGGGCGACGCATGCGCGCGAGGACTTCATCGGAGCCGTGCTGGATCGGCATGTCCAGATACGGCACGATCCGATCGTGGCGAGTCACGACTTCGAGAAGGCGATCAGTGATTCCCGCTGAGTACAGATAGAGCATGCGGATCCACGGGATCGATGTCTCCTTCACCAGCGATTCGAGCAGCTCGGGCAGCTTCACTCCATCGCGACGATCGCGTCCATAGTGCGCCAGATCCTGCGCGACGAGATTGAGCTCGCGGGCGCCTTGCAGCTCGAGCAGCTGCGCTTCGCGAACGACTTCATCGAGCGCAAAGGAGCGGTGCCTGCCGCGCATCAGCGGGATCGCGCAGAAGGCGCAGCCGTGATCGCAGCCCTCGCTGATCTTGAGATATCTGACGTGGGGCAGATCGCCGGCGTAAAGCCTCACACCCGGATGGAGCTCCTCGCTCGCCACGCCGAGCAGTCCGCGCTCGGTGAGCTCTGGCACCAGCCGCTGCATCTCTGAGGAGCCGAGGAAGACGTCGACCTCGGGAAGCGCCTCGACGAGCTCCTCCTTGTGCCGCTCGATCATGCAGCCGACGGCAACGACCGCCTGGCATTTGCCGTTGTTCTTGTAGCGCGCGGCTTCGACAATAGCGTCGATTGATTCCTTTTTCGCCGCGTCGATGAAGCCGCAGGTGTTGACGATGATGACGTCAGCCTGGTCGAGCTGCGGCGTGTACTCCGCCGAATAATCGGAGAGCTGCGCGAGGTAGCGCTCGCTGTCGACGGTGTTCTTGTCGCAGCCGAGTGTGATGAGACCGACCTTCACAGCGCGAGGCGGGAGGCGAGAGGAGAGAGGCGGGTCACCGGTAGTTTCCGAATTTTAGCTCGACGCCGAAATCCTTGGAACGAAGCAGGGCGATTGCCTGCTGGAGATCGTCGCGCGAGGGAGAGGTAATGCGGACCTGATCGCCCTGAATCGCCGCCTGAACTTTTTTGAGCTTCGCATCCTTGATGGCAGCGGCGACTTTCTTCGCGGTCTCGCCATCGAGGTTCATTTTCAACGTTACTTCGCGGCGCACCGTATCACCGCCGGCAGGTTTGATCTCACCGGCGTCGAGATTTTTCACCGAGACACCGCGCCGAATGAGCTTCGACTGAAGGACGTCCCACAGCGCGTTCATCTTATAGTCGTTCTCCGCGGTGAGATTGATCTTCCCTTCCGTCCGATTCAACTCGATGGTCGCCGGGGATCCTTTGAAGTCGTAGCGCTGTGAAATCTCTTTCTGTGCCTGATTGACGGCGTTATCGACCTCCTGGAGGTCGACGCCGGTAGTCACGTCGAAAGAAGCTTGTTGCGGCATGGCGGAAATCTAACCGGCGATGGGTTTCACTCGGTTTGGTTTTTGATTTTGACCGTTTTGTAAAATGTCTGCCCGGCCCGGCGATTTTTCTTGACAGGCCATGTGTTACTACACATGTTTGCCGGTCTTTTCCGCACCCCGTCTTGCGGAATTTCATTTACTGCAGAGCTTACACCGCTTCCCACCACCCGCCGAAACCACTCACTCCACGGCAGATGAGACTCAGAAACCAGTTCGTAGCGTTGTCCTCCGCGATCCTCTTCGCGGCCTGCTCCACCGATGCAGTCGTGTCACCGATGAAGGTTCCGACAGGGCCGAGTCTCTCGATTTCGACGGGAACGGAAAGCGGAAACTATCTCGTATCGTTGAAGGGAAGCTCGATCCCTTCCGACTTCGCTAGCCGCGTTGCGAGCGTGGGCGGAAGCATCATGTACGCGAACGGTAAGGCCGGCTTCGCGGCAATCTCCGGCCTGACGGCAGACGCCGCCGCAAAGGTTGGCGCACTCAGCTCCGTAGCTGAGATTCAAGCCGACGAAGCCATCGCACTCGATATTCCGCAGTCAATTCAGGCCGACGCGTCCGCGCTCGACAACCCGTCGATCGACAGCCAGACGAACCCCGCTTCGGCGATCCTTGCGAGCTGGAGTTGGAACATGCGCTTGATCGGGGCCGATAGAGCATGGGCCGCCGGCAAGCTCGGCAGCTCTGATGTGACGGTCGCGATTCTCGATACGGGTCTCGACTACGACAATCGGGATTTGACGGGCCTGGTAGACCTTTCTCGGTCGAAGTCGTTCATGTCCACGTTCTCCAAGGCGACGGACACCTCGACCGTTCGTCCGGCTGATGACACGGTGACCGCGAAGGTGTTCCCGACACGCAATGCGATCACCGATTACAACGGACACGGGACGAACGTTGGCGCAATTGTTAGCAGCAAGGCATTCGCATTCCCTGGTGTGACATCGCGCACCACGCTCATTGGCGTGAAGGTGCTTGGTTCGAATGGTTCCGGCTCATTCAGTCAGGTGCTCAGCGGTGTTCTCTGGGCGGCGGATCATGGCGCCGATGTGGCGAACATGAGCCTTGGTGGCGGCTTCAGCAAAGCGGGCAACGGACGCTTCGTTGGACTGATCAACAAGGTCTTCAACTACGCGAAAGCGCAGGGAATGTTGATCGTGGTCTCGGCAGGTAATTCCGGCGCCGATCTCCAGCACAACGGGAACTTCCAATCCGACTACTGTGATGCACCGCATGTGCTCTGCGTTTCGGCAGTTGGTCCGACGACGTGGACTGGCAACGGCGACGAGCCAGCGTTCTACACCAACTACGGCAGATCTGTGGTCGGCGTCGCTGCTCCAGGCGGGAATGCGGCATTCGACGCGAAAGGCAACATCGTCCCAAGCAACGGATGGCCGTGGGGCGCTGGACCTAACTTGACTGATATCGCCTCCTGGGTCTGGTCGTTCTGCAGCCGTTTCTCGATTGGAAGCTGGAACGCGCAGAATCTTCCGGGCTCCTTTCCATGCAGCTCGGGCGGACGTCTGAACGGCTACATCGGCACCAGCCAAGCTTCACCGCACGTCACCGGCTTGGCGGCCCTGCTGGTTGCCCAGTATGGTCATGGACAGCCGCAGCGAATTAAGCAAATGATCATGCAGACTGGCGACCCGATCAATCCGCTGCTAGGCCGCAGTCGAATCAGCGTCAAGAACGCTCTTGGCCTCTAAGAGGACAGAAGATTGGCTGACGACAGACTCGGTGTTGACGCGAACATCGAGTCTGTTTTTTTGGCACTTTCACCACTCACCGCAGGGTTCTGTATGAAGCAAATCAGATCGATCACGCTCCTCGCAGCAGTCGCAACGTTCGCAGCGTGCGCCGAGAATCCAACCGACAACCACCAGCTCACCATCGGCGGCGTCGCTAAGGGCGCCAATGTGGGCGCCGGCATCGAGTTCGCACCAATCCACACGTCAGAGCCGCTCGCTCTGGCCGCGGGCGAAGAGCAAGCGTCGCTGGTGACCCGTGACGCGAGAGACGGCGTTCCAGGTCCAAATCCGGCCAATATCCTTTATTGGAACGGCGCGGTGATTCGCGACATGAAGCAGGTCGCCATCTACTACTCCGGCGATCGCATTTACACGAACGGTCCGCGGCCCGGCAGCACGGGCCCGGCGAGTCGCGATGGTTCGCTCGTCGGTCATTTCCTCCGCAACATCGGAGGCTCCCCGTACTGGAACATCAACTCGACCTACTTCGAGAACGAAGGTACCAACACGGGCTACATCAACAACTCGATGGTGTACACCGGATTCTGGGCGCCCAAGTCAGGCCCCGCGAATCTGAGCGCGCCGGTCGCCGGCGAAGTCGTGGATCAGAACAGAATGGCGGCATTGATCGAAGAAGGCTTCGCCACCGGCGCCATCACCTACGATCCGAACACGCTGTACCAGATCTTCACTGGACCGGGCGTCAATCTCGGCGGCGGTTTCTCACGCACCAACTTGCAGTACTGCGCATGGCACTCGGCGTATCGCACTGCCGACGGACGCATCGTCCAGTACTCCGCGATGCCGTACGACGCCGATTTCACTCCTGCGCACCCGTCGAACAATCCTGATGGTTTCCATTATCTCTGCGTTCCACAGAACGGAGCGCCAAATGGAGACGTCGGCGCCGACGGAACCGTAAGCGCGATGATCCACGAGATCGAAGAGACAGCAACTGATCCCGTGAGTCTGTGGGACAAGAAGTTCTTCTACGGCTGGTATGATGTGAACTTCGGAGAGAATGCGGATAAGTGCGCGTACCACTACGGCTCGACCCTTACCAAGAACGCGCTCGGTTACTGGAACCTGCTCGTCGGTGGCAAGCCGTTCCTGGTGCAAATGAACTGGGACAACGTCAAAATCCAGGGCTGCTTGATCGGACGCTGAAAAGCCACACTCGCATGCGAAAACGCCCAGTCGAAGTGACTGGGCGTTTTTCTTTCTCCGCGTTTCGCGACGGCACTTACTTCTTCGCCTTTTGGTATGTGCCCATCAGCTCACCCGAATCAACGACGTGGCCCTTCATCGCCTTCTCGAGATCAGCCTTGGTTGGATCCCGCAGGTTCAAGGTGGTGTCGAGCGCGTACAACTTGAAGAAATAGCGATGGCGGCCGATGGGCGGACATGGTCCCCCATAACTGGTGTTGCCCCAATCATTCTTCCCCTGCGCCGCGCCGCCTGTGAGCGCAGCCTTCGATGCGTTCTCGGCTAGCGACGTTGTCTTGGTCGGAATGTTGTAAACCACCCAATGCACGTAGACGCGCTGCGGCTTTGCTGGATCGGGCGCATCAGGGTCATCGACAATCATCGCCACGCTTTTGGCATTGGCCGGCACTGCTGACCATGACAGCGGCGGCGAGATGTCGTCCCCCTCGCAGGTGTACTTCGTCGGAATGGGTCCGCCCTGTTGGAACGCTGACGACGTGACTTTCAATGTCATTTCCTGTCTCCCGCAGATTCGTCCGACGTCACTGCAACACCCGCGCTCATCCCTGCGCTCTTGTCATGACCTTCGTCGTCCAGATGACGCCGAGCGCGAGAAGCAAACTGCCGACGCTCGCGGCAATTGCAGATGCGAGAATTGCGTCCTCCCCGGCGTAGGCCATCACCGCAACACCCGGCACGTAGCTGACCGCGATCGTCCACACAATCACGGTCCGGAGAGTCCAGCACTGACGGCGAAGCAATCCATAGGCGCTGATCAGTCCGAAAATTCCGTAGATCAGCACACCAACGGTGACCGAGTGTTGGAGTGAGTTTCGACCCTCGCCCCACTCCGTTAGGCCATTGTAGGTGCCGACAACTCCCGAGAAAATGAGAAGTCCGAGCGATACAACCCAGGCGATGTTGCGGCCCATTGAATGCTCAAAGGATGAAGTCCGATCGCTGACCCTAGTATATTCCCTGAAGATGCGCGCCGACACCGAAGCGACTACTGATCTCCGCATAGTCTTTCCCGGGGACAGCGAGATGGCCGTACGGTGCCGTGAATTCAATTGGGCCGGCACCTCCCTCGGCCCACCCTCCGAATGGCCCGAGGCGCTGCGTATCATCGTGGCAGCGACGATGGAATCGCCTTTCGCGATGAATCTCTGGTGCGGCGCCGATCTGAATCTGATCTACAACGATGCGTACTCGACGGTCCTCGGCGCCAAGCATCCGCGCGCCCTGGGTCATCCGGGCCGTGAGGTGTGGAGCGAGATCTGGTCTGAGATAGCCCCGCTATTCGACAAGATTCGTAAAGAGGGCAAGGGGGCCTTTGCGGAGGATGCCTTGTTTCTGATGGAACGCGCGAGCGGCCCGCCCGGGAGAGCGTGGTTCACGTATTCTCTCAGTCCGGTACGCAACGAACTCGGTGAGGTCGTCGCGTTCCTCAACATCGCCGCCGAGACGACTCAGCGCGTTCTGGCAGAGCGCGCTACACAGGAAGCGCGCGCCGCGGCGGAACAGGCAGAAGAGCGACTGCGCTCAGTTTTCAAACAGGCGCCCGCGTTTCTCGCCGTTCTGCGCGGACCAAATCACGTCTTCGAGTTCGCCAACGAAGCATATCTGCACCTGATTGGGAATCGCGATATCATCGGCAAGCCAGTCGTCGAAGCCCTGCCCGAAATAGCCGAACAAGGCTTCGTGGATTTGCTCGATCGCGTTTATGACACAGGCGAGCCTTACGTCGGGCGTGAGACGCACGTGTTGCTTCAGCGCGCACCGGGCGAAGAGCCCGAGCAGCTGTACCTCGACTTCGTTTATCAACCGCTGACGGAGAACGGAGAGCGTGTCGGCATCGTGGCGCACGGATCGAATGTCACCACGGCCGTCAACGCTCGGCGAGACGTAGAACGCCTTTTACGCGAGAGCGAGAAAGCGCGCGAAGAAACCGCCGCCGGCGAAGCACGCTATCGCTTCCTCGCGAACGTTATCCCCGTTCACGTGTGGACCGCGACGCCTAACGGAAATCTCGACTACGTGAGCGATCTGACTGCGTCGTCACTGGGGCGGACTCCCGAGCAGCTAATCGGTGAGGGCTGGCTTGGCAGTTTACACCAGGACGACGTCAAGCCGACCCTCGAACGCTGGGCCCGCTCGCTAAAAACCGGCGAACCCTACGAGGTGGAGTTTCGGCTCTGGATTCCCGAGCAGAATGCGTATCGCTGGTATCTGGCGCGCGCGCGCGCACAGCGTGACGCCGACGGCAAGATCCTCCGCTGGTTCGGCACCAACACGGACATCGAAGAATCCAAGCGCGCACAGGAGGAGCTGCGGCGGCTCACCAACGAGGCGATGGAGGCGAACCGCGCCAAGAGCGACTTCCTGGCGGCGATGAGCCACGACCTGCGCACGCCGCTCAACGCGATTGGAGGATATGCTCAGCTAATCGAGCTGGGCGTGCGCGGACCGGTCACCGATGCGCAGCGCGCGGACCTGGAGCGAATTCAGCGAAGCAAGAACCATCTCGACCGCTTGGTGAGCGACGTACTGAGCTTCGCGAAGTTGGGCGCCGGGCGAATCGAGCTGCGCTGTGAGCCCGTCAGCGTCAAGAACATCATCGGCTCTGTGGTCGATATGATCCGACCGCAGCTCACCGAGAAACAATTGCAGCTGGTGTCGCCGCCAATCCCACCGGAGCTGCGAATCACAGCAGACCTCGACAAGACGCTGCAGATCCTGCTCAATCTGCTTTCGAACGCGCTCAAGTTCACCCCGGCGTCAGGTACGCTCGAGATCAACGTTGCGGATGAAGCTGCGCGCGTCGCAATTGCCGTCAGTGATACTGGTATCGGCGTGCCGCCCAACGAGCTCGAGCGAATCTTCGAGCCATTCGCGCAGGCGAAACGCTCACTCGTTGCCAGTGAAGCCGGCGTCGGACTCGGTTTGGCGATCAGCCGTCAGCTGGCGCGCGCGATGAACGGAGATATTACGGTCCGGAGCGTAGTCGGTGAAGGATCTACTTTTACTCTGACGCTCCCTAAACCAACCGCGAGCTAACTCGCGAGCTGCGGAAATCAGGTTCAGCGGAATCTGAACTCGAACTTCTGACTAACAACCTGCGGTACGGGTCGTCCATCAACGCTCGCCGGGACGAAGCGCATCGATGGAAGCACGTTGCGGACTGCCAGCGAAAACAGCGGGTGCGTCGAGCTAACGATGAGCAGTGTCCCCATTTGGGCTCTTCCGTCGACGCCGACGACGAATGCTGCTACGACCTCGCCCGACGCGAGATTTATCAGCGCGTGCGGCGGATACTCTGGTCGCGGATTGCCGGGCGCCATCTCGGCTGGCTTGTAGCCAGGACGAAGCTCACGGACTGGAGGAACGTCCATACGCCAGGCAACGCCATTACCCTCCTCACCACGAAGGGCCGTGAGCAGTGTGGCAACGTGTTCGGGAGAGATACGATCCGCGAATTCCCACGCACCATTCGACGCGGCAAGCTGATACACCGACGCCGAATCGCCGGAGAGCCTCATGAGCCTCATCGCGTTACCGGACTGATCAGATGCCCTGAGAATGCTGGCCGACATGTTTTTGGGCGCGTCTGGCGCACTCGCAGTTGGGGCTTCGGGCGCGGGCAACTGCGCACTTGCCTTTGCCCACGCAGCAAGCGCGGATGAATCCGCTCGTAATCGAAACTGGCCGCGGGGCGTGAGCATTGTAACACTCGTATCCCCAGCGCCGATGTGAACTACGGCGGAGACCGAGTCAGAAAAGATGATTCCGGCATGGCGCCCTTGAGCATTTGCCGTGTGAGATGGAACGGCGGCACCAAAAAGAAAAGCCAGGCTTAGAGCCCGGCCAGCGGTACGCGTGCGTTGGTGACGGCGACGCAACCGCATTGTGCTACCCGAGGAACGACTCGAGCGAGCGGCGACGAGAGTTGTGACGCAGCTTGAGCAGCGCCTTTTCCTTGATCTGACGCACGCGCTCGCGGGTAATCTGCAGCAGTGTCCCGATATCCTCGAGAGTCATCGGATCCGCGCCGTCGAGACCAAAATACAGACGCAGAATTTTCGACTCGCGCTCCTTCAATGAGGCGAGTGATTCCTCGATGGCTTCCGACAGCGCTTTCTCGAAGGTGATCTCGTCCGGCGTCGGATTCATGTTGTCCGGCAGATAATCGAGCAGGCGATTATCCTCGCCGGGCGTCATCGGCGCATCAAGTGAGAGATGCACCTGCGAGATCATCATCGTCTTGGCGACTTCGTCCTCGCTGATGTCGAGGCCTTCGGCGATCTCGGTGTTGCTTGGCTGACGTCCGAGCTCCTGCAACAGGCTACTCGCGCGCTTGCCAATGCGATGCAGAGTGCCGGCGCGATTGAGCGGCACGCGCACGATGCGCGACTGCTCGGCGAGCGCCTGCAGAATCGACTGGCGGATCCACCACACCGCGTACGAGATGAACTTGATGCCCTTCGTCTCGTCGAACTTGTGGGCGGCGCGAATGAGACCGAGGTTGCCCTCGTTGATCAGATCGGAGAGCGAGACGCCCTGGTTCTGATATTTCTTGGCGACGGACACGACGAAGCGAAGATTGGAGCGCACGAGCGTATCGAGTGCGTCCTGGTCGCTTTGCCGGATGCGCTTCGCGAGCTCGACCTCCATCTCGCGGCTGATGAGGGGGAAGGCGCTGATGTCCCTGAGGTACTGGTCCAGCGATCCTTCGTCGACGGTCGATTTCCGATTCGTCGAAACCTTCATAGCGATAGCGTCACCCTCTCCCGGAAAGTAGAGAGAAAGCACGATGTCCGGGTTTGCGATTTATTGCAAACTGCGGACTAATGTACGATCTCTCCGAAGCGCTTCCACCGTAAACGCGTCAACCAATCCAGCTTGTCGCCGGTGTCAGGCGCGTAGCTATAATAGACCACTATCGGCTGGCCGCGCACAAGTGAGTCGGCCACGAAGCCCCAGTACCTCGAATCGGACGAATTGTCGCGATTATCACCGAGGACGAAGTAGTCATGGGCAGGGACGACCAGAGGGCCCCAGTTGTTACGCGATGGATGGTAGTCTTCGACCGAAGCGTTGCCGACTAGATACGCCTTCTGCCACCGGAAATCGTCGTCCGCCTGGTCCGGTTCGGTCGGGGTGCGCTGAATGTAGTCCTCGAGGACCGGCTTTCCGTTGCGAATCAGCTGCGCGTCGCGCATCGCCAGCGTGTCGCCGGGAATGCCGACGATCCGCTTGATGTAGTTGAGGCGCGGATCAACCGGATACGTGAACACTATCACATCGCCATGCCGCGGCGCGTGGAGCGCCGGGAGCTTGCGCCCGCTGCCGGGAATTCCGGCCCCGTATACCAGCTTGTTGATCAGCAGGAAGTCACCCTCGAACAAGGTGTGCTCCATGCTGCCGCTGGCGATCTTGAACGCCTCGACGCCGAAGGCGCGAATTACGATGAAAAGCGCCAGGGAGATGACGATGATCTTCGCCCAATGCGCAAAGAACGCAAGCGTGCCACCCGTCTTTCGGCGGTTGGCGAGCTGCAGCGCGTGTCGTCGTTTTTCTTCGTACCCTTCCATGATCGGTCTATACCGCCGTTATCAATCCGGCGTTCCCAAATAAGTGTCGATCTGAGCCCGCTGTAGCGTGCCCGAGAAGTCCGCGTATCCGACCTTGGTCTCGGAGTAAAACTCGTACACTTCCCAGCCGCCCTCGCGGTGACCGTTTCCGGTCTGCTTGACCCCGCCAAATGGCAGATGCGCCTCGGCCCCGATCGTTGGGGCGTTGACGTAAGTAATGCCGTTGTCGAGCTCGTTCAACGCGCGGAATGCAGTGTTGACGTCGCGCGTATAAATCGAAGACGACAGACCGTACTTCACGTCATTATTTACGGCAAAAGCCTCGTCGGCATCCTTGACCCGGATGACCGACAAAACCGGCCCAAAGATCTCCTCCTGCTCCATCCGGCTCCCGGCTTTGACGTCGGTGAAGATCGTGGGCCGGAAAAAATTCCCCTTCGACATCTTGGAAGGACGCTCGCCGCCGGTGATGAGCTCGGCGCCCTCGGATTGGCCGATGTCGATGTACGTCTCGACTTTCCGCAGGGCGTCCTCGTTGATCAGCGGACCGACGTCGGTTCCCTTCTTCCGCCCGTCGCCGAGCTTGAGGGACTTGGCGCGGTCCTCGAGCATACCAACGAACTTGTCGTGGATTTTCTTCTGGAGGATCAGACGACTGGTCGCGGTGCACCGCTGACCGGTGGTGCCGAAAGCACCCCAGAGCGCGCCCTCCAGTGCGAGATCGAGATCGGCGTCGTCCATCACGATCTGCGCGTTCTTGCCGCCCATCTCGAGCGACAGACGCTTGTGAAGCCGGCCGCACGTCTCACCGACAATGCGACCAGTCTCGGTAGATCCCGTGAAAGAAATGAGCGGAATGGCAGGGTGGTCGACAATGGCAGCGCCGACATCTTCTCCGCGACCGTGCACCAGCTGAATCACTTCGGGCGGCAGACCAGCCTCAATCAAAATCTCGACGAGCAACGCCCCGGTGTGCGGCACGTCCTCGGCGGGCTTGAAGATCACCGCGTTACCGCAGACGAGCGCGGGAAACATCTTCCAGGTGGGTATCGCCATCGGAAAGTTGAACGGGCAGATGAGACCGGCGACGCCAATCGGACGGCGATAGCTCATCGCCCATTTGTTGCGCAGCTCACTCGGCACTGTTTTGCCGAACAGGCGACGGCCTTCGCTGGCAGCGTAGTACGCGGTGTCGATTCCCTCCTGGACGTCGCCACGCGTCTCCTGCAGCGGCTTCCCCATTTCGCGGGTCATCGCGTCGGCGATTTCTTCTTTGCGCTTGGTGAGCAGATCACCCACGGTACGCAGGACGTCACCGCGCGCCGGGGCTGGAGTCCGCCGCCAGCGTGCAAACCCGCGCTTCGCGCTTTCTACCGCTTTCTCGACATCACGGCGATCGGAGAGCGGGAACTTGCCGATGATGTCATCGCGATCAGCAGGATTGCGGTTGTCGAAGTACTCGCCCGATTCCGGAGCGACCCATTTGCCACCAATGAAGTTGTTGAACTTTTTCATTTCGATTTATTCGTTGTGGATGCGAACGCCGCTCAGGTGTGCTCGCGCGACAGTGAGTAGCGCTCGATTTTCTTGTAAAGGTTGGAGCGCGGCATCTCGACGGCGCGCGCGGTCTCCGAGACGTTCCAATCGAATTCCCGGAGCTTGTTGAGGAGGAACGCGCGCTCCGCCGCCTCCTTGAACTCCTCGAAGGTGCGACACTGGGTGAGGGTTGCGAGACCTGCGTCATCCAGCGCTCGCTGGCCGGCGAGACGGTCGATATCGCGCGCAGCGATCACCGGATCGGGAGCGAGGATCAACAGGCGCTCGACGGTGTTCTTCAGCTCACGAACGTTCCCTGGCCAGTCCAGGCCGCTCAGACGCTCCAGCGCGTCGGCGGCAAAAGTCCGTGGGGGCACACCTTCGCGAGCGGACAGGGTCGACGCGAAGTATTGCGCAAGCAGCGGAATATCTTCGCGTCGCTCGCGAATCGGCGGAACGTGGATTGGCACGACGTTCAGCCTGTAGTAGAGATCCTCGCGGAATTTCCCGGCGGCGATCTCCGTCTCCAGGGTCTTATTGGTTGCGGCGATCACGCGCACATCGACCGAGATCGGCTTCGATCCACCAATGCGGGTGATGACGTTGTCCTGCAGCACGCGCAGCACCTTTGCCTGCGCGGCGAGGCTCATGTCGCCGATCTCGTCGAGAAAGAGTGTGCCCTTGTTTGCCTGCTCGAACTTGCCCGCGCGATCAGCCACCGCGCCGGTGAAGGAGCCCTTCATGTGCCCGAACAGCTCGCTCTCGATCAGCTCACCCGGAATCGCAGCGCAGTTCACTTCGACAAACGGCTTGTTCGCTCGCGGGGACTGTCGATGCAGTGCTCGCGCGACGAGCTCCTTGCCAGTGCCGTTTTCACCAGTGATAAGCACCCGCGCCGGAGTCGCAGCGACTTTCTCGACCTTGTCCATCAGCGCGCGCATCACCGGACTCTTGCCGACGATCTCGAACGGGGCGTCGATCGACTGGCGCAGCCGGGTGTTCTCCTCTTGAAGCTCGAGACTGGAGAGGGCGTTGCGCAGCATCACCAGAATGCGATCGGTGTCGAGCGGCTTCTCCAGAATCTCGTACGCGCCTGCCTGAGTCGCTTCGACCGCGGTACGGATCGTCGCATGACCGCTGATCATTACCACCAGCGCCGTTGGATCGAGCTCGCGGATTTTCTTCAGCGCCTCCATGCCATCCATGCCCGCCATCTTCACATCCAGGAAGACGAGGTTTGGACGCCACTTCTGAAATTCCGCGATACCGTCCTGCGCGCTCGAGACCGAGTGGACTTCGTAGCCTTCGTACTCCAGCAGCTGGCCGAGGGCCGCGCGAATTCCCTGCTCGTCGTCGATGACGAGTATTCGCCTGCTCAACGAACGCTCTTGTAGAGCGTGATCTTCCCGTTCTCGATTCGCACGTCAGTAATGTACGATGGCAGGACCACCGGTAGTGCGTCCTGGGAAACGCCCGCCACCGGATTACGCTTCTTGATCTCTCCTACGAGCTTGGTGCGCAGCCCCGCCGGGACATCGAATTTGCCGAGCTTCATTTCTTCGACGTTCAGCTCGGCGAGTCCAGGGTGCAGCATCTTGATGGTACCGCCGACGAGCACGCTGTCACGCTCGCCAAGCAGCATTCGAATCGAGTTCAGCGAGCGAGAATCGCCGAAGTCCTTCCACGCAACTTCAGATCGCACGTATAGACGATTGCCAATCACCGCTGCCTGCGCGTTGGTCGCAGATGGCGGCAAATCGCGATTGAGCGACGCGAGCAGATAGGAGCCTGCTTCCGCCGGCGTCAGGTTGACGAAGACTGGGCCTGACGGACGGTTGAATGCCTGCAGTGCAGCGCGACCGCGATCAGCGTCAGATGGCGTGAAAGATTGCCAGCCGCTGTTGTTGGAGCCCTTTGCGATATCAATCGCTGCTGCGTTGGTCGCCGTTGACGACGGTTTTGCATCTACCCGCGCGTACCAGTACCAGGCCGCGAGTAGCAATACGATGATGAGTATGAGACAGCCGAGTCGGCGGAAAAGGCCTTTCATTTGGGTCGTAGCATGAGGGTTGGACGAGGGAGAATACCCTCGCACAACCCATGCACGCTAGTTGCCCGGCCCACCTCGGTCAAAGCGGCCTTCACCGTCGCCGCGGCGCATGCCAGGCGTCTTGATACTGTCGGGTACCTTCGCCCACTGTGCCGGCGTCAGGATCGCTTTTGCATCGTTGATTGCCTGCGTCGCCAGCTTGCGTCCCTCAGCGATCGACGGCTGAACTTTGGCGAAGACCGTCATTGGATCCGGATTCTTGACTGTCGAGTCGCCAAGGATGTTTGCCACTTTCTCGATCAGCGAATCCGATTTCACTTTGAATGCGTCACCCGCCGTCTGCAGCTTCGCAATCTGATCAGGTGTCAGATCCAGCTTGGCGGAATCGTTGATGGCGATGATGTCCAGGAATGCATTAGGCACGAGGCGCGTCATCCGCGCCTTGAGCGCCTCCGGATTCATTCTTCCACCGGCGCCACGTCCAACGACGTTGTTGAATTGCTGGCGTGCGGGATCCGTCCCGAGCGTCAAACGCCCCTGAATTGCGATCTGAAATGGAACACGAAACGCGTTCCGTGTTCCATTCGTGGCGCCGAAATGCTCGTTGACCTGATACTGGTATGTATTGGTCGCTGGATCGAATCCACGCACATAGAGCAGCGTGCGATCGGGGAAGGACGGCTGGCCCCAGCCGTGTAGGTGATCATTTCCGTGTAGCAGCTGATCGAGGCCGGTGAGCGCGTTCATCGTCGAGACCGAGATCGTCAACCTGCGATCCAGACCGAAACCAGCGGGACGGATGTTCGCCTGCAGATCGAGCGAGGGCGACCATGGGGTGGAGCAGCTGCTGCGGTCGGCGACCTTGCCCATCTGATTGAGAAGACACTCACGAGCTCGATCCGACGTGTTGGCGAGCAGTCGCGTCATTCCATTCGCAACAGCAGTATCGCCGGCCGCCAATGCGTCAGCCGCATTGAAGATGAAGGCGCGGTCATTGGCTCGTCCGTCACCGTTGACGTCACCACTCACCATCGGCGAGAAGAAGCCGCCCGAAACAGCGCGACCAATCGCCGTAAGCTCGAACGCTGGCTTGATCGGATACGTGATGGTGGCGAGAAATGCATTACGCCGACCGTTGTCGTTGCGTCCCCACTCGACGACGTTGGGATTTCCGGCAGTCGATCCCGCCGAGCCGCCAAAGCCCTGGGCGTAACCCTGCGCGAATCCCTGCGACTGATCGTACGAGCTGGTGAGCGTATACGACGCGTTCAGCAGAATTCCTTTGGTGGTGATTCCGTTCAGACCAAACGTCAGCTGCCTGGTGTTCGATTTCAGGTTCGACGTTACTTCGCTGACGCTCGCGAATTGTGGATGCAGCCGCGACGCAATGATCGGTACCGCGCCCGTCGTCGGGACGATTGCACTTGGCGGCGCATAGACGGGTCGGTTTCGCTCATTCGCCAATACGAACTTCGGAACCGTGTCGAGATTGATGTCGGTCTGTCCGGTCTGCGAGAGTCCGAGCGCGTAACCAGCGTCGATCGAGAACGAATAGCGATCCCAGAAGCGACGATTCAATCCGAGTGATGCGCGCCACGCGCGTGGCACCGAGAAGGCCGGATCAAAGATGGTGACGTTGCGGCGCTGATTGGCGAATACGGAAGTCCCGCCATTGCAGGTGGTCGGAATTGTCGAAGGATCGTTCAGGTACGACGCCCAGTCAGGTGTCGGCGCGGCAGGGCCGATACAAGTGAGCAACGCCTGACCGTTGTTCAATCCAGTTGCGTTGAGTGCCGTTGCGAACAATTGTGCCGGTGCGGTGCCACGGAATTCGCCAAATCCGCCCCGGAATGTCAGCGGAGGCGGTCCGAACTGTGACTCCCCTACGAACGCCGTGAAGCCAACGCGCGGACTTATCCGGAAATCAGACGGAAGCTGGTCGGTGCGACGACCGAAGGTTGCTTCAACCTCTGGATTGTACTCCGGCTTGTCGGGATAGCGCGATCCTTCTGCGCGCACGCCGTAGGTGACCTGGAACCTGGGAGTGACGCGCCAGGAATCACCGAGGTAGAGTCCCATGTTGTCGGTCGCGGATTGCTGATCGCGCGCGAACAGAGTGCGCGTGAATTGCGTCGGCGTGCCGGCCTCGAAGTCCGCCAGCGAATTGAAGTAGAAGGTGCCGAAGCGATTGGGAATGAAACCGACCGAGCTGCGTTGTTCGTTGAGCAATCCGCCGAGCTTGAATCGGTGACCGCCGGCGGTGGTGAGCCGCGAAATCTCGTCGCCGATCTCGAGCAGTGTCGATCGGGTTTCCTGCGGCAGCGATGGGTTACCGCCGAACTGCAGCGTGGAAATCGCGCGCGTGCCGTCGTCGAGAATCGACGACACGACGACTCGTCCGTCAGGCGCAGTGAGGTATCCTGTAGTATTGCGGTTGTCGACTGAGCGATAGCCGCGCAGCTCGTTGATGTACATCCCGAAATGCGAGGTGAGGGTCAGCATGCCGCCACCGCCCGAACCTCTCAAATCCCCGCCGGTGTGCGGGAGCGCCAGCGCGTTGAGACGAGCGCCGAGCTGGGTATTCCCGCGCCAATCACCGCGCAGCATCAGCGAGTGATCCTCGGCGAGGTTGTAATCGACGCGCACCAGAGCAGATGTGTTGTCGTTCAGACGCTGGTCCGGTGCGAGCGGGGACGTCAGCGGAAGCCCGTGGCCTTGCACGATATTGAGGAATCGCGCCACAGAATCCGGATTGGTGCCGAGGCGATCGAGTGTGAGCGGATCGGCGGCAAGGAGCGAAAGCAGCGGATCGGTGCGGCGCGAGAAGCTCACCGCGCCAAACGTGAACAGCTTGTCCTTGATGATCGGACCACCGGCGCCGACGTTGACCTGATTCTGATTGTACTTCTGGCCGAAAGCGGTGCTCGAATCCTGCTCGAATTCCAGACTGGGATCACGGTGCGAGTAGCTGAACGCGCCCTGCACGTTGTTGGTACCGCCACGCGTCGTCGAAGCCACTTGTCCGCCGGTGAATTGCCCGCGCGCAACATCGTAGGTGCTGGTGACGACTCGCGTGTTGCGAATTGCTTCGCTCGGTACGCTGCCCGCGCCGAACGACAATCCGTCCAAAGTGATGCTGTTCTGATTCGCGGGTTGGCCGGCAACGTTGAACGATGCTTTGGTGGTGTCGGTCCCCGGCACTTGAATCACACCGGGGGCCAACGCGGCGAGCGCCGTCAGATCGCCTGCGTCGACTGGCAATCGGTTGACCAGGTTGGGATTGAGATTGCGTTCGGTGCTGCCAGGCTCAGGTCGCTGATCGGGGTTGCGTTGCCGATTTGCGCGCACCTGCACCGTCGCGAGCTGGACAGCGTTGCGACCCATCGTGATGTCGGTGATGAGCCGATCTTCATCACCCTGGCGGGAGACAGTGCGCGTGATCGGCTCCATGCCGATTGCGCGCACCGTCAGGCGATAATTACCGCCCCCGTCTGGAAAGACGATGGTATATCGACCCTCGGCATCGGTGGTCTTGGTGCGGGTGATTCCGGTTTCCATCGAAGTCGCTTCGATGCGAGCGCCCACGACAGCCTGGCTGTCAGCGCCGGAAACCCTGCCCATCAAAATGTCGGTCGTCGATCCAACCTGACCGCGTGCTATCACGGGCGCCGAAAGGCCGAGCGCCGCGGCAAATATCCAACGAAACTGCATCAGTGAACGACTCCTAAAGTTCTTCTCCCAGCTGCTTGCAAGACTTACGCACCGTAGCGGTTTAGTGCTGGCTCGTATGCGGGTGCAGGGCACTGGTTGCGTCCGCCACCGTTCGATATCGCACTGCGGAGCGCGAGGCGTGTAGCGTAGCGGGTGCTTGCCGCCGTCAGATCAGCCGCGCTCATCGGCATCGATGCCTACGAAGTGATCGTTGAGGTCGATGCGGCGCCGGGCCTGCCGCAATGGACGATCGTTGGTCTGGCAGCGAGCGCGGTAAAGGAGAGTCGCGAGCGCGTTGGCGCGGCGCTGGTCAATTCGGGATTCAAAGTTCCGCCGCGACGTATCACGGTGAATCTCGCTCCAGCCGACGTGCGGAAGGACGGCACCGCATTCGATCTGCCTATTGCAATTGGCATCCTGCTCGCCACTGGGCAGCTCGCGTCCGAATCGGTCGACCGATACATGTTCGTCGGCGAGCTCGGTCTCGACGGTGAGCTTCGTACGATGCGAGGCGCGCTGTCAGTGGCTCGTCATGCAAATCGCGTGGGCGTCGCGACGCTCGTTCTGCCGCGGGCGAACATCGCGGAAGCGTCTCGAGTAAGCGCGCTTTGTATTAGCGCGCCGCGCACACTTAGCGACCTGATACAGCAGCTGCAGCGCGGAACGTTGACACCCGCGCGGCGTGCGCAGCCGACAACCCATGAAACGACGCCAGTCGCCGATTTCGCGGAGGTGGTTGGACAACACACCGCGAAGCGCGCGCTGGAGGTTGCAGCAGCTGGCGGACACAACGTCTTGCTGGTCGGCCCTCCCGGAGCCGGCAAAACCATGCTTGCTCGGCGCATTCCAACAATCCTCCCCGCGCTGAGTGAAGACGAAGCGCTTGAGGTCATTGCAATTCACTCGGTCGCCGGCTTGCTCGAGCAAAATGGTGCGGGACACTCGGCGCGACCATTTCGCGCGCCACACCACACGATTTCAACCGCGGGACTGATCGGAGGCGGCTCAATCCCACGACCGGGCGAGGTCAGTCTCGCCCACCACGGCGTGCTCTTCCTCGACGAGATGCTCGAGTTTCCGCGACACGTCCTCGACGGGCTCAGGCAACCGCTGGAGGACGCGCGCGTCGTGATCGCGCGGGCAGCGCAGGCGGTCGCCTTCCCCGCGCGTTTCACGCTGATTGGCGCGACGAACCCGTGTCCGTGTGGCCGGGCGGGCGATCCAACCGGGACGTGTACGTGCTCGAGCGCTGACATCGATTCCTACGCCGGTCGCATCTCCGGCCCGCTCAGCGATCGCATCGACATGCACGTGACCGTGGGAGCTGTGGCGCTGCGTGAGCTCAGCGGGCGGAATGGCAGCGAGACTTCGGCGGTGGTTCGCGCGCGCGTGGAAAGCGCTCGTGCGCGGCAGCACAAGCGATATCGCGGAATGCCCGGCGTGTCGTGCAATGCGTTCGTGAGCGGGCGCTGGCTCGATGCGAACGAACAGATCGACACAGAGGCGCGCACGCTATTGCAGACGGCGGCCGAGCGTCTGGGATTGTCGGCGCGCGGCTATCATCGCGTGCTCAAGGTTGCGCGCACTATCGCTGACCTCGAGCAATCATCGCCCATTGCCGCGCCGCATGTCGCCGAGGCGCTGCGCTACCGGCCAGTTGCGACTACAACTGCGGGTTGAGGACTTAGCAGCAACTACGCTTTTAAAGTCCTCGATCGACAATCCGATGATGCAAAAAGGCGGAGCGTCTTTCGATCGCTCCGCCTTTTGTCCCCGACCGAGCCTCCCGCCAGGGGAGGCTGGTCAAGGAAAGGTGCTTATTCCTGCGGTGGTACTACGATCCGGTCGCTGCCGATCGTCACGATACGGAAGTCATCGCGACGGTTCTGCTGCCAGCAGGCCTCGTTGTGCTCGGTGCAAACCGGGCGCTCCTCGCCGTACGACACGAGGTCGAAGCGATCTGCTGCAATGCCGTGGTCAACGAGGTACCGCTTGGCGCTTGCCGCGCGGCGCTGGCCGAGGGCCAGGTTGTACTCGTCGGAGCCACGCTCGTCAGCGTTACCCTCGATACGGATCCGCATACCCGGGTTAGCCTGCAGCCACGGAATCTTGCGGTCGAGTGTTGCAGCTGCATCCGGTCTGATCGTCGACTTGTCGAAGTCGAAGTAGATCGGGCCAGTGATCGCGGCGGTATCAACAACTGCTACCGGCGGCTGGCAATTTGGATCGGTCGCCAGAATGTTCGAGTTGTACTGGCACATCGCCGGTGGCGGCGGTGGCGGAGGCGGCGGCGGCGGCGCGACGCAGTTCGGGCTCGAAGCAGGAATGCTCTCGAGGCCGGCGTACGTGCACATAACCTCCGGACGCGCACCACCCAACAGGAAGCTCAGACCGCCACGAACGTGAATGTTCATGTTCGCGTCGGGATCGTGAGTCGGCATGTAGTCGAGCACGCCGTCAAAACGCAACGCCGTACGATTGGCGATGCCGAGACGGAGGCCCACCAGACCGCTGGCGCCGTAGTTGTAGCTGTAGCTGCCGTCAGGCGGGGTCGTGCCGCCCTTGAACTTGTAGCTCGTCCGCGTGCCACCCGCACCGATGATGAACTGGCTCTGCCGGCTCGTCAGGAAGCGGAATGGGAAGTTGTAATTGAGGCGCATCGCAAAGGCGTGCGCGTTGACGTCACTCGGAGCGCCGAGCTGACTCGCAAACTCGTTCGTCGTCGGCGTGTAGTAGCCGTCGCCTTCGAGTTCCCAACGCGGGTCAGAAAGGAATACACCGACGCGTCCGCCGTAGCCAAGGCCATCCTGCGCAATGGCGCGCCCTTCGCTGCCGGCGTTGTTGTCGAACCACGTCCACTGAGCGAAACCACCGAGTTCAACGGTTCCAGGAAGTGGAGCATCCATCTCGTCCCACCACTGGTATGGCGCCCACATTACTGGATTGGACGTCGCGCCGCCGCCGAGCAGGTTGCGGAGATCAGGTGAGATTTGCAGACCGGCTTGTGCGCCAAAATCAAACTTGCCGCCATTCGACGGGAAGTAGTTCAGCAAGCCATCGACGCGCAGCGAAACGCCACTGAATCCAAGGTTGAATCCAATGAGGCCGTTGCCGCCAAACTGGTACGTTGCACCGCCTGCGTTCTCAGCACCGCGGAAGTTCTGGAGAACTCCGCCTGCGCCGATGTGAATCGACGGCATGTTGCCAAGAGGGAAGCTGTAGACGAGACGCGCGGAGAGATTGCTCCCCTTGACGTCTCCGCCCGGTACGCCGAGACCAGCGTAGGCAGTTCCGGTCTCAGCCTTGGTCGGGATGTATTGGCCGTCGGCTTCCAGGTTCCAATTCGGTGCAATGAACGCACCGACTCGGCCACCGTAACCGATGGAATTGCCGAAGCCCGTTTGCAGTCCCCATTTGCTATCGAAGTGCGTCCACGAAGCGAAGCCTCCTACCAGCAACGTACCGGGCGACTGTGCGGCCGCCGTTCCGCCGAGGAGTAAGGCCGTCATCGCGCAGACGGTCCAACTTCTTCTCAACATGATTGGTTCCTCTGAAAAGGTGGAGATACTTTTACAGCGGTTACCGCGGTTGCACGTTGCGCTCGTGAGGCAGGATACATGCCCAGTGAATGCATTTGCACTCTTCAGACCCTCCCCCCTCACAAACGGACAAACTAGCAAATCATCGCGCAGACGCCAGTGGTGCACGTCGTGAAAACTGTGCGACAAACATTCGTCACACTCGCTCCGATTTGTGACAACGGTAGCCGTTCTCGTCGTGGCCAAATCGGCTTGCAAGTGCCACGCCAGCCAGGGATGGCTCCAATAAATGCGTAGCTGAATGCGGCAGTGGAAGTTACAGTCACCTGCTCGACATGCGACGCCACCAGGGACCACGCTGTCGGGCCAACACTTTGTCAGCGGCGGATTTCCACGCTTCCCGCATCGCCGTTCCGTCCGCAAAACGGTCCTCCGGCCGCGCTGCAAAAGCGGTCCGAAACCACGCAGCCATAACGCTTGGAAACGATGCCAGATCCGCGCTTTCATTCAGCTGTCGACCAAGTATCGCTTTGGCGTCATCTTCTCCGAACGGCGCATCGCCCGTCAGCGCGAAATAAACGATGCCGGCAAGCGCGAAATAATCCGCGGCCGGACCCTGCTGCTCACCGAGCAGCTGCTCCGGTGCCGCGAACGCAGGCGTGCCGGTAGTGCCCGGTGCGTCCTCGCCGGTGACGTTGGCGATCCCGAAATCGGTGATGCGCCAACGCTGATACCGGTCGATGAGAATGTTCTCCGGCTTCAGATCGCGATGCAGAATGCCATTCGCGTGTGCGACGTTGAGCGCATCGATAATCTGTTCCACTTGAACGGCGATCTCGCCCAGTTGCCTTGGACCGGAGCGCGCGACGAGACTCGCAACACTTCCCTCTTCAGCAAGCTCCATGGTGTACCACGCCAGATCGCCGCTGGAGTCCCAGTCGTAGATCGGCACGATCGCCGGATGCGCGAGCTGCGCGGCGAGTCTCGCTTCGCGCCAGAACGCGCGCACCGCTTTGTCGTCGCGCGCAATCGGTGGATGCAGCGCCTTGAGCGCGACCTCGCGCTCGAGCGACAGATCACGGGCGCGCCACACCGTTCCGAACGCGCCGCTACCAAGCTTCGACAGAATCTCGTAGTCGTCGCCAACAGCCCATCGCATCCGTGCTTCCGCCGACTCACCAGCGCTGCGCTCTGGCTCGCCACGCACCATCGCAACTGAGCGTGCTGGATCACCACGGTCCACTGCGCGAAGCAGTACGGCGACCGATGGGAATCGATCGTCGGGATTAGCGGACAGCGCGCGATCTAGCGCCAACGCCAAGGCTTCCGGCGTCTCCGGTCGAACCAGCTTGATCGGCGGAACGCCGACCTTCGGCGGGGGCTCACCACTCAATGCGGTGAAGCACATCGCCGCGAGCTGCCACTGATCGCTCGCCGGCGTCGGTGTCCAATCTTTCCCCTCCCATTCCGGCGGCATCAACGACAACTCCGTGCGCAATGGCCGACTGACATCTCCCGATCGCAGATCGAGCGGGCCATCGCCCGGTTTCACGCCCGGCGGAATCGCCTCACGCGGCACCGCCCACTGCCACTCGAGCATCCACAGCCGGCCAGTCGGAGTCGTCCACAGAGCGTCACCGTTCAAGCCGCCGTGCGCGATTCCGGTCTCGTGCAGATACGCGAGCGTTGAGCACGCGCCGCGCAGCATCTGGAACACGTACGGAATGTCCGCCAATCCCAATCGCGCCAAACGCGCGCGCAAAGTCTCACCGGTGATCCATCGCCGCAGATACCCTGGGCCGCGACGCCCCTCTCGATACGACGTCCAATAGTGATAGGTCGTGGGAATCGATGGATGACTGCGATGCGCCAGTTGCTTCGCTTCCTCGAACAGCCAGTTCGCGTGCGCAGGGTCAGGTGCCGTCACCAGCGACAGCGATCTTCCAAGCGCATCGATCACCTCCTGATAGTGACGATAGTCGCCGACCATCCCGCCGGGTCCCCAACTCCACTCCGGCGGCAGCTGCCACTCGATGATGTGCGGTGGCAAAACTTTAGTCGCCCGCGGCGTGACGACACCGCGACTTACTCCTCCGCTCAAGCTTCGCTCCGCATCAGAACGATCAACACTCTGGTTCCAACTCCTTCTTCGCTGGTAACGGCAATCTCACCACCCCACGACTCGATCAGCCGACGAGTCACTGCGAGCCCGAGTCCGCTACCCGTCGTGCGTGTAGAAAAATGTGGCTCGAAGATGCGCGGCATTACAGCTGCTGGAATCCCTGAGCCATTGTCGACTGTCGCGATCGTAACCTTGCGCTCCTCTTCGCGCACGGTGATCTCGACCCGGCGGGTTCCTGCCAGCCGGGCGTTCTCGAAAATATTCAGCAGCACATCGCGCATTTCATCCTTGCGGGCCATCGCCCACAACGGCCGGTCCGCCCCGCGCAGCTGCCACTTGATCTTGCGATCGCCCATCTGTTCGAGGCCAACCACATCCTTGACGACTGCGGCAATATCGACCGCCTCTGCCGGGGGAAGATCAGCCGGCGCACTTCCATAACGGCTGAACGAACGCGCGATCTCGTCGAGGCGGTCGATTTCTGCGAGGATGCGGCCGACGTTTTCATTGAGCACCTCGTCGAAATCCCGGCGCGGATCCGATCGCGCCCGCCGCAGATGTTGCACTCCGAGTCTGATCGGGGTCAGTGGATTCTTGATTTCGTGCGCGATCTGGCGCGCCATCTCACCCCACGCCAGCACGCGCTCGGCGCGCGCCACTTCGATGCGGCTCAGCTCGAGATCGACCGCCAATCTTCTTGCCGCGATCCCGCTCAACCACAGCGCAGCGAGCGCGCCGGCCGCCGTCGCGAACAGCACCAGGATTCCGAGATCGCGCCGACGACGATCGAGCGTGAGATCATCGCTGCGCGCCGGCGCCGCGAGCACGAAATGCTCATTCGCCGGGCTTTGCGCGGTGGTGAAACCGAACAGCATTCGCGCGTCGCCGAGCTTCGCTTCCCACGCCGCGTCGACTTCGCCCGCAGTGCCCAGTCGGAGCTGAACCGCCGGTGGCAACGGTCGGCCGATTGGCGACAGAACGTCGAGCAGAGTATCGCTCGTCTGCTGCAGCATACTATTAGAGTAAAGGAACAGCGGCGTCTCGAACCGTCGAGCTGCGCCCGGCAGCTGCTGATACTCATTGCCGGACACGACAGCACGCAGGGTTTCGTGCACGAGAACTTCGCGGGTCTGCAGATCGTCACTGCGTAATCGCTGATACGACCACAGTGCGAAGGCGATCGCCGGAATGACGAAGAACGCGAAAAGCGCGAGCGTCAGCCGCGCGTGATAGGTGTAAATCCACCGGGCGGCGCGCACGCGAACCCAACGCGCGAATCCCTTTTCGGCCGCTGCCCCCAGCAGCCAAAGGACGCCCGCCACCATCAAGTCGAGCAGCAGCACCAGCACACCGCGCTCTCCCCGCGCCCACAGTGAGCGCAAATCGATCTCAATGTGCGCGCGCATTGTCCCCGAGCTCGTTGATATCAGGCGATCTCCGTGCAGCTCGTCACCAGTGCGATGCCAGCGCACTCGCGATGTGTCCGCGACAACGCCAGGCGACACGTCGGTGAGAACGACGACATAGGGCGGGTCTCCGCCGGAAGGCGGCGCCATGCCGAGTAACGCTGCGTAAGGGTTCGACGCCAGCAATCGCGTTCGCGGCAACACAAGAGCAGAAGTGGCGCCCGTCGAATCTCCGATCGCTGCGAGCACCTGCACCCCGGTCGGTCCGAGCACGCTACGCAGCACCGGTTGCTGCGTTGCGAGAGCTTCGTGTACTGCGCGTGCGATTGTCGCGGAATCCGTCAGGGCCGGCACGACATCCAGCTCGGAGATCTGGCGGCCTGACTTATCCCACGACGCCAGCGTCGCGGGATACTCCGCGGAAGCCAGATCGGACGAGGCGTAAACCTTTAGCAGATCGGCGCGAGTGACGGGTCGCGGCACCCCGTTGAGTGAGCTCACCAGCCGACGGGTCAGTTGCACGGCGTAATCGTCGACGTGGCCGAGAGCAGCAACGTCCTCCTCACCGAGCTGTACCCGCTGTCGTGACGTCGTCGAGGCCAGCGCGGTGAGACTGACGACGCCGGCAACTATTCCTACCGTCAACACCGCGGGGAAGCTCATTCGGTCTTCGCTGCGCAGTGCGATGCGAATCAGCCAGAACGTGAGCAACGCCACCGCGAACAGAAAGATGAAGAGCGGCAACTCCCAGGACAGCCACAGACCCGGCGTCGTGCCCCAGGGCGGTTGGCCGATTCCGCGCACGATGTTCGACGCGAACGGGAGACCAATGCCGAGGGCGACGATCGCACCGATGATCGCGTACGGCCGCGGCCAGCGTGCGTCGGGGTGCGCGCGAATCACCGCGTACACAGCGAGCAGAACGAGCGCGGAGCTAATCGAGAGCGCTGCTGCATTGGCCGTGAGCGGGCCGGCGAGCTTCGAGAAGTAGAAGGCAGGATCGAAGATTCGCGACGTATTGGAGAATGAATTCCATGGTACGAGCGCGGTGACGAGCAGCATGACTGCAATTGCGAATAGTCGGGGTGCGAGCTGGCGCCTGCTCTCGCGCCAGGCAAAGAACAGGAAAGCCAGCATTAGCGCCCCGAGCGCGATGGTCCCTCGGGCGCGGAAAGACGACGCACTACGGAATTGCATCTCTTCCGGCGTCGCCATTCGTGGAACAGCGCGAACGATCGGTGTGTTGTTGACCGACAACACCACCGGTCCGCCACGCGGGTTTGAAGGGGACGAGAAGTCGTACCCGGTCACACCCTGCTGAGTGGCGAGCAAATTCTCGAGCGTCGGAGTCAACCGATCCGCGGGAGGGAACGCCTCGAGAACTGCCGAAGCAACCGCGCGCCGGGGCCCACGCGTGGCGAAGACGTTGAGAGTCGTGTAAAACGGACTGAAGGTGATCGACACCGGCATCGTGATCGAGTCGGGGTCGATACGCATTGCCCCCGACCAGGCGAGAGCACGGCCGTTCGCGTACAGGACCACGGCTTCGCCGTCGCGCACGGGTGACCGCGCCCCCAGGTAATCGAACGCGGCTCGCGGATCCTCGGGCGCTTCAAGTGCTGCCGACGCCTGCAGCTGGAGCCGCGCACGGGTGTCTTCGAGCGCGCGTTGGAGGGCGCGAACCGCGCCCTCGGCGGCACTCAGGGTTTCTGCGCGGTTTCCATTCCCCCCACCAGCGGTACGCGGCAGGGTGGGTGTCCTGACCCAGAGCGCGATCAGAAGCAGCGGAATCGCGCCCGCGACGAGCATTGCGGCGCGCGCCAGCCGGCGGCTTCTTAAATTGAGTCTACGACTCGACGCGATGAGCCTTCCCTCCCCCCTTCCGACGACTGGTGCGCTCCGCGTTAAGGAGCTGAATCCCGCCCAGGTCACTGCCGCGCTCGGCAATGATCCGCGCCTGATCATACCGATTGGGACATGCGAGCAGCACGGTCCTCACCTGCCGCTGGGCGTCGATACCATCATCGTCGAGCACATGGCTGATGACCTGTCAGCAGAATATGGCGTCTTGCGCGCTCCGACGGTGGAGTACGGCGTCAACGTCGATACCGAGCGTGGATTTACCGGCAATGCATCGCTCCGCAAAAAGACGCTTCATCGAATGCTCAACGATCTGATCGATTCGTGGGAGGCGACCGGAGTGCGTGAATTTATCCTGCTCACCGCGCACGGACACGATCCCCATCAGGAGGCTCTGGCGACGGTGACCACCACCGCAGCCCGAGTTCGCGTCGTCGACATTTTTGGCGTCAACCTCTCTGATTTGCTCGAAGGTCAGAGAGAAGCGATGCACGGCGACGAGGTCGACACTTCGATCATGCTGTTCCTTCACCCCCAGCTGGTGAATCTCGACCTCGCGCAGGACTACATGATGTCCCGCGAGCAGCTGCGTCGGTACCGTCGTGGCTGGCTAACCGTTCCCAGCGGCAGCGCCGGATCGATCGGGCGCCCGTCACTCGCCACGGCGGAAAAGGGCAAGATCATTTACGAGCGGATCTACGCAAAGATCAGCGATCGGATATTTCTGGCGCCGGCGCCGGCGGAATAGCCAACTCGGCGTACGGGGCGCGGCGCTTCGACTGGCATCCAGAATACAGAAGGCCGGGAGCTACCAGCTTAGGGAGCTCTTTGGCGCCGTGCTATGGTTGAAAGCGCGCTTTCATCCAGATCTGGGCGCCGAACAAATCAAATAAGAGCTGGGGGCTAAGCTGCTCCCTAAGCTGGGAGCTCCCGGCCTTCAGTTTTGTGGATGCCAGCGGCAGCGCCCCAGTCCATACGCCGAGTCAACCCTTAACCATTTCTTAAGGAAATCCGGTGTGTCCCCCCCTGAAACTCTGTTGTATAGTTGCGCGTACGTTGGACCAAAGCTCACCTCCTCTCCACAATGAAGCGAATACTGGTTTTACTCGGTCTCGTCGTCGTTAGCGCACGCGCAGCGGCGCAGAGTGTCGCGACTGATTCGGCCACCGTAACTCTGACAATTGAGCAGGCGATCGAGCTGGCGCGGCGGAATAATCCGGAGCTCCAGCAGACCCTCAATAACCGTATTGGTGCCCAGGCCGCGGTGCGCAGCGCATACGGTGCGTTGCTTCCGAGCGCGGACGCGTCGTTCAACGTGCAACGGCAGCAGGGCGGGCAGCAGATTTTCAGCGGCACCAGCCTCGGCGCCAGCTCGGATGTCAATCAGTCCAGCTATCAGATCGGCTTCGGCTATCGGCTGAATAGCGCGACGTTGATCGCGCCAAGCCTCCAGCGTGCGAATCGCGATGCTGTCGAAGCCGACATCACCGGCGCCACCGAAACGCTACGCAATAACGTGTCGCAGCAGTATCTGACGACGCTTCAGGCACAGGCGAACGCGGATCTGCAGGATTCGCTCGTCGTCGCCGCACAGCAGGAGCTGGTGCTGGCCCAGGCGCGTGAGATCGTTGGCTCGGGCACCCAGCTCGATGTGCAGCGCGCCGATGTCGCACTTGGCTTGCAGAAAGTGCAGGCGCTCAAAGCGCGCAATCAGGTCGAAATCGAAAAGCTGAGACTGTTCCAGGTGATGGGTACCCCACAGCCGGCCAACGTGAAGCTGGTGACGGAGTTCCCAGTGACGCCGGTGCGTCAGACTCTTAATGAGCTGCTGGCGCTCGCGCAGCAACAAAACCCGAGCGTGCTCGCACTGCGGTCGCGCCAACACGTTGCGGATCTCACCGTCCGCCGCGAGAAGGGCGAGTACTCGCCGACGCTGACGTTGAGCACCGGCATCGGCGGCTACACCTACGGCTTCGCGAATTCCAACTTCCCGGTCCAGCAGGCAGCGGCAAATCTCGAGGCAAGCCGCACCAGCTGCATTCGCACCGAAGAAGTTCGTGCCGCACTCGGCCTGTCCAATCAGCTAGCTGAATGCAACGCGATGACATTTACGAGCACTGACGCGCAGGCGATCCGGGATCAGAATGCGAGGTTCCCATTCAATTTCACGAAGTCTCCGCGCAGTGTGAGTGCGACACTCTCACTGCCCATCTTCGATGGATTTGCGCGTGAGCAGCGTTTGCAGGAAGCGATGGCGAGCCGGTCCGACGCGCGCTACATGGTGCGCGCAAAAGAGCTGGCGCTCACCGCTGATGTCACCGCCGCTTATCTGACGCTGCAGACCGCTGAGAAGACTGTCACACTGCAGGAGCAGAACGCGGCGAAGGCAAAGCAGGAGCTCAAGCTCGTTCAGGACCGTTACAGAATCGGTGCGACGACCTACGTGGACCTCACCGAGGCACGCGCGACGTATGAGCGCGCAGAGAGCGATCGTATCACCGCGATTTACGACTACCACAAAGCCTTCGCCGCCCTTGAAAGCGCCGTTGGTCACTCCCTTCGCTAATCGGAACGACAAATGAAGAAAAGAACCAAGTGGACGGTAGCCGGCGCGATTGGCCTCGCGGTCCTGATCATCGGTGTCACCAGCGCGATGAAGGGCCGCAACAAGGCGACCGAAGTCCGCATTGAGAAAGTGCAGCGCCGCGATCTCGTCGCCTCGGTTACGGCGAGCGGACAGGTGCAGCCGCACACCAAAGTCGACATCAGCGCCGATATCAGCGGACGCATCGTGCGCCTTGCGGTGAAAGAAGGCCAGATGGTAACCGCCGGTCAGTTCCTGCTGGAAATCGATCCGTCGCAGTACCGCGCTTCGGTCGAGCGCGCGGTCGCAGCGGTCGCTTCGGCAAAGGCGCAAGCAGCGCAGTCGAAGCCCGCATTGTTGCAGGCGCAGCGCAACTACGATCGCCTGGCGGCGCTCAAGAAAGCGAATCCGACGCTGGTGTCGGACGAGCAAATCGAGCAGCTCCGTACCCAGGTCGATGTCAATGAAGCGGAGCTCGAAGCAGCGAACCACGCCATCGATCAGGCGAACGCTTCGCTCCGCGACGCGCAGTCGCTGCTGAGCAAGACCACTATCGTCGCGCCGATGAGTGGACGGGTGACTCGTCTCAGCGTCGAGCAAGGTGAGACCGCAATCCAGGGCACCTTCAACAAGGACGCCGCCACAATGCTCACCATCAGCGACATGAGCGTGCTGGAGACCAAGGTGAAGGTGGATGAGACCGACGTCTCGCGCATCAAGATCGGAGATTCGACGGTCGTGCAGCTCGATGCATTTCCGGATACCACCTTCGTCGGACGCGTCACCGATATCTCGAACAGCTCGGTGAAAGCGGCCAGCACTGGCGGCACTGGTGGTTCGACTGACCAGGCGATCGACTACGAAGTGACCATTCAGCTGCTCAACGCGCCGCCCGAGACACGTCCCGATTTCTCGGCGACCGCGAAGATCATCACGTCGATCCGCAACAACGTGTTGTCGATTCCGATCATCGCACTGACGGTGCGCGAGGACAGCGTGAAGCCCGATACTGCACTGACGCTCGCCAAACGTCAGCCTACAAAGCAGGTCGGCAAACGCGACGTCGAAGGCGTGTTCGTCGTCGGCTCCAACAACAAAGTCGCGTTCCGTCCCGTAAAGGTGGGTATCGCGGGTGAGAAATTCTTCGAGGTCGTGAACGGGCTGAAGGAAGGCGAGAACATCGTCGGTGGCACGTATCAAGCGATCCGCGAGCTCAAGGATGGCGCAACCGTGCGCGCGCAAAAGGAACAGCCCAAGAAACCTGGCGACGTCGCCAAGTCATAATGCACACTGAAGAAATTCCGCTCAGTACAACCGCTGAGCGACAGGCCGTCGCCTCTGATACCGGCGCGGCGCCGGACAAGGATTGGGTCATCGTTACCCGCGGTCTGAAGCGCGACTACGACATGGGCGGCGAAGTCGTCAAGGCGCTGCGCGGTGTCGACATCGCGATTCGCCGCAACGAATACGTCGCGATCATGGGTCCGTCGGGATCGGGCAAATCGACGTTGATGAACCTGATCGGCTGTCTCGACACGCCGACTGCCGGCGAGTACTGGCTGAACGGCACCCTCGTCTCCGAGAAAGATGAGGACGAGCTCGCTCGCGTTCGCAACAAGGAGATCGGGTTCGTCTTCCAGACCTTCAATCTTCTGCCGCGCGCGACCGCATTACACAACGTCGAGCTTCCGCTGGTGTACGCCGGGGTTGGTGCCGATGAACGCCGGCAGCGGGCGACCGAAGCACTCGAGCGCGTGCAGCTCGGCGACCGCATCAATCACCGTCCCAACGAGCTGTCCGGCGGTCAGCGCCAGCGTGTGGCGATCGCGCGCGCGCTCGTGAATCGTCCGTCGATTCTGCTAGCTGACGAGCCCACCGGTAACCTGGACTCGACGACATCAGAAGAGATCATGAGGGTATTCGAGGGCCTGGCCGAGCAGGGACAGACCGTGATCATGGTCACCCACGAGCCTGATATCGCCGCCCATGCGCGGCGCGTCATCGTGCTGCGCGACGGCATGGTCGCCAGCGACGACAAGCGCTCTGCGTTCATCAAGGCCGCCGGAATCGCTGCGCCCGCCATCTCCAATCGCCAGTAACAATGCCGTTCGCCGAGGCAATCTGGCTGGCTCTGTCGCAGATCCGCGTACAGAAGCTGAAGAGTTTTTTCACGCTGCTCGGCGTCTGCATTGGTGTGACGTTCCTGATCGCCGTGATTTCGATCGTTCAGGGCATGAGCGATTACATGGAGAAGGACTTCGCGGCGAAGCTGTTGGGTGTGAACACCTTCACGCTGCGTCGTTTCCCCTGGTTCGGCGACGGCGCCAGCACCGAGGAAGAATGGCGTAGCTGGCTGCGGCGTCCACGCATCTATCACGCTGACTTGCCGCTCGTCGCCAGCGCCCTGCCACTCGGCTCACGCTACGCAGTCGAAAGCCAGGAATACCTGCAGGCGCAGTCACCATTCGCGCGTCCGCGGCAGGTCGAGGCGCACGCGGTCGACGGCGACTATTTCACGATCAAGAAATACGACGTTCATGCGGGCAGGCTGTTCACGCAGCAGGAATCGTCTCTTGGCGCGCCGGTCGTCGTGATCGGCGACGAAGTCGCGAAATACTTCTTTCCCGATCTCGATCCGCTCAACCGGCAGCTGCGAATCAAGGGCATGCCGTACACCGTGATTGGTGTGCTCGAGAAGCAGGGCTCGGTGTTCGGCCTGTCGCTCGACAGAATTGCCATCGCGCCGTACAACTCGCCGCTGCACCACTACACCAACCCGCGTGGCGATGTCGACGGCATCATGGTGCAAACGCCGACCGCGTTGGCGCTGACCGACGCGATGGAAGCAGTGCGCGAGGTGATGCGTGGCAAACGCAACCTTCGGCCGAGTGAGCCCGACAACTTCTTCATGGAAACGTCGGAGAGCGCGCTGGCGTTCATGGACAAGCTCAAGAAGGTGATGACGATGGCCGGCACCGCGTTCCCCGCGATCGGCCTCATCGTCGGCGGCATGGTGATCATGAACATCATGCTCGTCGCAGTCGCGGAGCGCACCCGCGAGATCGGCATCCGTAAATCACTCGGCGCGCGACGCAGAGACATCATGCGCCAGTTCCTCGTTGAAGCGGCGACACTAAGCACGCTGGGCGCAATCATCGGCATCGTGCTCGGCATCGTGATCGCGAAAGTGGTGGAATGGAAAACGCCATTGCCCGCTGCAATCGCTCCGTGGTCACTTGTTCTCGCGACACTGCTCGGCACAGTCGTCGGCATTCTGTCCGGTATCTACCCGGCGCGGCGCGCCGCTTCGCTCGACCCGATCGAAGCGATGAGGAGAGAGTAGACCATGCGCCTCTCCCAACGAATCTTCAACGCGTTCGAGGGGGTCGGCATGGCAGTCGACGCCATCCGCTCGAACAAAGTCAGAGCGGGCCTCACCATCATGGGCGTCGCCATCGGCGTCTTCGTGGTGGTCGCGATGTCGTCGGTGGTGCGCGGCATCAACGAGAGCTTCGCGCGAGATCTCGAGGCAGCGGGACCGACGTCGTTCTACATCTACCGCCGGCCAATCGGCGGCTTCCAGGCCTGCGACGGCTCCGACGAAACCTGCCCCGAGCGCCGCAATCCGCCTCTCACCATTGACGACGCGCAGGCCCTCGAGCGCTTGCCCTCCATCAAAGCCGTGACGGCGCACCTCGGTAGTGGCGCCAAGTTCACCTATAAGGACAAGCAGGTGAGCACCGGGATGGAGATCTACACGCCGAACTGGGTCGATGTTGATGGCGGCGACATCTATCCTGGCCGCAGTTTCACTTACGCCGAGAATTCGACCGCTTCCCGCGTAATCATCGTCAACCAGAAGCTCGCTGAGCGTCTGTTCGGTTCATCCGATCCCATCGATAAGATGATCGGAGTCGATGGCGTGCAGTTCCAGGTGATCGGTGTCTACCACTACACGGCGAGCCCGATGGGCACGCCGACGTCCGCGGGCGGCGGGGATCAGGCAAAGGCGATCGTGCCGTTCGAGAGCGCGCGCCGCAGCCTGAGCCCGTGGATGCGCGGCGTTGACTTCATCGTGAAGCCCGAACCGGGCGTGACGACCGAAGAAGCGACCGACGACGTCACCGCGCTGATGCGCTCGCGTCGCGGGCTGCGCGGCAGCCAGAAGAACAACTTCGAGATCATCACCCAGGATCGGTTGATGGGCATCTATAACCAGCTCTTCGGCACCTTCTTCGTGGTGGGTCTCGCGCTGTCGTCGGTGGGATTGCTGGTTGGCGGCGTCGGCGTCGTTGCGATCATGATGATCAGTGTCACCGAGCGCACGCGCGAAATCGGTGTTCGCAAAGCGCTGGGCGCGACCAAGAGCGCGATTCTGTGGCAGTTCCTGGTTGAGGCGGCGACGCTGACCAGTATCGGCGCGTCGATCGGGCTGGTGCTCGGTATTCTCGTCGCGCTAGGGATAAAGACTGCCTTCCCCGCAGTTCCGGCTTCGACGCCAGTCTCGGCTGTCGTCGCGGCGCTCGCGACGAGCGCGTTTACAGGCATTCTATTTGGCCTTCTGCCCGCCGCGCGGGCGGCCCGGCTGGATCCGGTCGAGGCGCTTCGGTACGAATAATCCTCACTGCGGACTTACGACTGGCAACTGGCCGTGCGTCCGCCCTCCTACTGGCATTCTGAAGTAACTGGTTCCGGGTGGCCGGTAGCACGGTTGCCTGTTCCCCGTAAACTGCGCATTTAACCCTTCTGCCCGGAGTAAAGAAAAGGCAACGGCTATGTGCCGTTGCCTTTGTTTTTGCCTTTACCCCGACGCTACTTCGAACGGTTTCGCACCGTAGTTAACGGGCAACAGAGAACCGTGCTACCGGCAACCAGCAACCCGTTACTTGTGATCGCCAGTAGTAGGGAGCCCGCACGGCCAGTCCTCGGCCCCAATCCGACATCATGTAGCGCATCGCGGGTCCCTCCCCGAAATTAGAGCGTGCGATTCGCCGACGTCATAACCACCGCTCTCCAGCAGATCCGCGTCAACAAGCTGCGGTCGTTCTTCACGCTGCTTGGTATCATCGTGTCGGTGGCGTTCCTGGTGGCCGTCGTCGCGATCATCTCGGGGATGAACGCGTACGTTAAGGAAAACCTGGCGAGCGCGTTGATTGGCGCAAACACATTCCAGGTGCGCCGCACTCCTATTCGCATCGGGCTGTTCGACGATGAGGAGTGGCGACGGCTCCAGCGCCGGCCGCGCATCACCGAGTCCGATGCGGACGCGGTAGCGGCGGCGGTTCCGGAAGCTGTCGCGGTCAGCATGCAAACGGGTTGGCCGGTGCCGATCGCCGACCTGGTGTGGCGCAACAAGACCCAGGCTGATGTGGCGATCTTCGGCATCACTGCGCCCTATCAGGTCGTCCAGGACTACGTCTTCGCCAGCGGCAGGCCGATCAGCGATATCGATGTGCGCGAGCACCACTCGGTGGCGGTGATCGGCGCCGACATCAGCGAGAAGCTGTTCGAGAACGTCGATCCGGTCGGCCAGGACCTTCGTATCCTCGGCCAGCGATTCACCGTGATCGGCACCATCGCCAAAAAAGGCCGCGTACTCGGCCAATCGTTCGACGGCTTCGTGCTGGTGCCGCTGCCGAATTTCGAGATGCTGTTCGGCCGCAGAAAGACCAACAACGTTTCGGTGAAGATGCCGAGTGCGGAGGAGGTGCCGAGCGGGATGCAGCGCGCCGAGGAGGCGATGCGCGTTGCGCATCACCTGCGTCCGGCTGACGAACCTGATTTTTCGGTCGAGACTGCCGACGCGCTGGTCGATTTCTGGAAGAATCTGACGCGCATTCTGTTCTCGGTAATTCCGGCGATCGTCGCGATCGGTGTCGTGGTCGGCGGGATAGTGATCATGAACATCATGTTGATGTCAGTGACCGAGCGCACTCACGAAATCGGTGTACGCAAAGCGATGGGCGCCAAGCGTGGCGACATTCAGCGCCAATTCCTCGTCGAGGCGATTGTGCTCGCCAGCATCGGCGGGCTGTTCGGTGTCGTCGCCGGGTGGGGGCTGGCAGGACTTGTCAGTCTGGCATCACCGCTGCCGGCACGCGTCAGCGTGTGGTCGGTGATGCTGGCGCTCAGCCTTGGCGCAGGCGTCGGAGTCCTCTTCGGAGTGTACCCAGCGTCGCGAGCCGCCCAACTTGACCCGATTGACGCGTTGCGGGCAGAATGATCCTCACCGAGAAGATCGCCAGCAACGTCCAGCTCGCGCTAGACACATTGCGAGCGAACAAGCTGCGTTCGTCGCTCACAATTCTCGGCGTCGTCATCGGCGTATCGACCGTGATGACAATGGCGGCGATCGTTCAGGGCATCCAGGAGCAGATCGTGCGAACGATCGAGATCGCGGGCCCGACGACCTTTTACGTGGTGAAAGTTTTTTCGCAGACGCCAGTAAACCCTGACCGCTTGCCGAAGTGGATTCGCGTGCGGCCCGATCTGGTCGAAGCGGAGGCAGAGCGCATCAAGCAGCTGCCGGAAGTGTCTTACGCCGCCATCTGGGCGCAGAACAACGGTCGATTGTCCTACGAAGCGCAGCGGACGCAAAATGTCCTCATTATGGGCGCCGACGATCGTTACCAGGAGATTCAAGGCGGGGAATTGCTCGACGGCCGCTGGTTCACGCCGGCGGAGCTCTCCTCGGGGGCAAGTGTCGCAGTGCTCGATGAGAAAGCCGCCCGCAAGCTGTTTGGACGTGAGTCCGTCCTCGACAAACAGATCCACATCAGCGGGCGTCCTGCGCGAGTGATCGGACTCTACGCACAGCCGGACAACATCTTCTCGCCGCCCGGACAGGACATCGGCGCGATCATTCCGTACGCGATGATGGATCACCAATTCACCATCGACAAAACGAACGCGCTCTACATCCCCGTAAAGCCGAGGAAAGGAGTCACGACCGCGCAAGCCCAGGAGGCGGTGACGATTGCCCTGCGCGAGATGCGGAGACTCCGTCCGGCGGACAAGAACAACTTCGATCTCATCACGCAGGATCAGATTCTCGACACTTTCAACAAGATAACGGGCGTGTTCTTTCTCGTTATGATAGTTCTGTCGAGCGTCGGACTGCTCGTCGGCGGGATCGGCGTGATGGCGATCATGATGGTCTCCGTCACCAGTCGCACCCGCGAGATTGGAATTCGGAAAGCGCTTGGCGCAACTCGAAAGGAAATCCTGTTGCAATTCCTCGTCGAAGCGGCAACGCTCACCGGCTTCGGTGGCCTGCTCGGCATCGTCATCGGACTGACGTTCGGTCGACTCGCGACTTTGGCGATGAACATCGACGCCTCAGTGCCAGTAGGGCTGACGGCGGTTGCCGTCGTGATCTCCGTCAGCATCGGACTCATCTTCGGAATGCTGCCCGCGCAGCGCGCCGCCAAACTCGACCCAATCGCCGCGCTCCGCTACGAGTAAATTCCCCGCCATGACACGAGTAGACATTCTCGCGATTGGCGCGCACCCCGACGACGTCGAGCTCATTGCCGGCGGCACGCTCATTCGCGCGCAGCAGCTTGGGCGCTCGACCGCAGTGCTGGATTTGGCAGCCGGTGAGATGGCTAGCAGGGGCTCACCCGATCTGCGCGCAAAGGAGGCGGCGAGCGCGGCGAAGATCATGGGCCTCACCGCCCGTGAGAATCTCGGATTTCCGGATAGCGGGATTCTGAACACGCCCGAGACGCGCGCGAAAGTCGCGCTCGTGATTCGCCGGCTGCAGCCGAAAATCGTGATCACGCACTCGCTGCACGGGCGACACCCCGATCATCCAATGGTCGCTCAGCTCGTACGCGATGCCTGCTTCGTCGCGGGACTGAAGAAAATCGAGCCGAAGGTGCCCGCCTACCGGCCGCTCAAAGTCATTCACGCGCTGTCGTTTCGCGAAGACTACCAGAAGCCCACCTTTGTAGTCGACATCAGCGACTCGTTCGAGAAGAAGCTGGAGGCGATCGCGGCGTATCACTCCCAGTTTGGCGAGGCCGTGCAGGCGGGTGAGGTCTATCCGAACGGCGAGCCGCTGCCCGATTTAATTCGTCATCACGCCGCACACTACGGCTCGCTCATTCGCTGTCGCTACGGCGAGCCGTTCTACACCACCGAGACGATGCGCGTCGACGATGTGTCGACGCTCGAGGTATCGACGTTTTGAGCGCGAAGAAGTCTGGCAAGCCGGCGAGCGAAGTCACCTATCCGTCGTACCTCGCGCTCGACGAATTGCTCTCGTTGCAAAGACCGTTATCGCAGCCCGAGCATCCCGACGAGCTGCTTTTCATCATCGTCCATCAGGCGAGCGAGCTGTGGTTCAAGCTCATCATCCACGAGCTAGAGCGTCTCATCGAGCTGCTGGAGGCCCACGACACACTCGGCGCGCTCAACGCAGTCAAGCGGGTCAACGCGCTGGTGCATATCGTAACGGGCCAGCTCTCCGCGCTCGAGACGCTGCCACCGCAGCGCTTCGCCCAGTTCCGCGGATATCTGGGAACGTCGAGCGGCTCGCAGAGTGTACAATTCCGCGCGATCGAAGCGATGTCCGGCATGCGCAGCGAGCACTTCATGCAGGTGCTGAAGCAGCATGGAGACGTGGCGCCACTGGTGCAGCAAGCTCTCAACAGGCCGACATTGCAACAGCTGTTCGACGAGCTGCTTGCAGCGCACAAGGTCACACTCGAGGAGATCTACTCGGAACAACATCAGCGGCCGCTGCAGATGCTGGCGGAGAGTCTGCTGGAGTACGAGCAGGGTTTCGCGATGTGGCGCTTTCTGCATGTTCAGCTTGTCGAGCGCATCATCGGCCCAGCGACCTCCGGTACCGGAGGAACCCTGGGATCGAAGTATCTCCAGAAAACAGTGTCCCAGCGCTTCTTCCCCAAGCTGTGGGAAGTGCGGAGCAAATTCTTCAAGGGATGAGCTAAATTTCGACTATGGCAAACCCGGTTTATCTCGACCACGCCGCCACGACACCGGTGCGCGAGGAGGTTTTCGAGGCGATGAAGCCGTTCTACGGCCCGCGCTTCGGAAATCCATCCAGCACCCATCGGTGGGGGCGCGAAGCGCGCGCGGCGCTGGACGAGGCCCGGGAGCGAGTTGGCCGATGTCTAGGCGCGCGCCCGGACGAGATCTGCTTCACCTCCGGCGGCACCGAGGCTGACAACTTCGCGATCCTGGGCGCCTGGCGCGCGCTGAAACCCAAGGGTCGACCCGCCATCGTCTCCACGCCAATCGAGCACAAGGCGGTGCTTGGCGCGGTTCATCACGCAGGTGATGAAGGCGCCCAGGAGCGCCTTCTCGCGATGACACCAGACGGCGTCGTCGATCGTGACTCGTTCGACAAGCTCGTCGACGACAAGGTCGCCGTCTGCTCCATGATGTGGGTGAATAACGAGATCGGCACTATTCAGCCGGTCGCCGAGCTTGCCGCCAAGGCCAAGGAGCGCGGCGCGATCTTTCACACTGACGCCGTACAGGCCTTCGGCAAAGTGCAGATCGACGCTCAGAAGCAGCAGTTCGATCTACTCACGATCTCGGGCCACAAGTTCGGTGCGCCGAAAGGGATCGGCGCGCTGTTCATCCGTCGCGGCACCGAGCTTGAGCCGTTGTTGCACGGCGGATCCCAGGATCGCGGTCGCCGACCTGGCACCGAGAACGTCGCCGCTGCCGTCGGACTCGCTCGCGCCGCCGAGCTCACCCTTGCCGAGTGCGAGGCGCACTGCGCCAGGATGCGACAGCTGCGCGACAAGCTCGAGGCCGGCATCGTCGCCAAGGTTCCTGACGCCGTAATTCACGGCCGCGGCGCCGAGCGCGCGCCACACATCACCAATGTGTCGGTGCCGGGGACTGACAGCGAGTCGCTGTTGATGGCGCTCGATCTGCGCGGCATCGCGTGCTCGGGCGGATCCGCGTGTCAGAGCGGAAGCATCGACCCTTCTCATGTGCTGAGCGCGATCGGCGTACGCCCGGATCTGGCGAGCGCGGCCGTCCGTATGAGCCTCGGCGTGCTCACCGATGAAGAGTGCATCGATCGAGTGATCGAAGTATTCCCCTCCCTCGTCGCGAAGGCGAGACAGCTGACGACGGCGCAGTAACATGACGAAGGAAAGAGTGCTCGTCGCGATGTCGGGCGGCGTCGATTCGTCCGTTGCGGCCGCGATGCTCGTGGAGCAGGGCTACGACGTCGTCGGCGCGACGATGAAGCTGTTCTGCCATGGCACCGACGTTCCCGATCGTCCATGCTGCTCGCTCGATTCGGTCAACGACGCCAGACGCGTTTGCGAGCAGCTGGGGATTCCCCACTACGTGCTCAACCTCGAGAGCCGCTTCGGTCACGACGTCGTCGACAATTTCGTCGAGGAGTACGCGCGCGGGCGCACGCCGATTCCGTGCGTCCGCTGCAACACCTTCACCAAGTTCCGCGACTTCCTGCAGAAGGCGGATGGAATCGACGCGCAGTGGATCGCAACCGGTCACTATGCGCGGATCGTGAACGGCGAGCTGCATCGCGGCGTCGATGCCAACAAGGATCAGACGTACTTCCTGTGGGGCATCGATCGCGACGTTCTGCGCCGGATGTTGTTGCCCGTCGGAGATCTCGACAAGCCACGGACTCGCGCGCTTGCGCACGCGATGGGCCTCGAGGTGATCGCCGAGAAGGCGGAGAGCCAGGAGATCTGCTTCGTTCCCGATGGCAACTACATGCGCATTCTCGAATCGCGCCTGCCCTCGGATGCGGCCGCACTGCAGCCCGGACCGATCATGACCTCCAACGGCGCCGTGATCGGCGAGCACGCCGGTTTCGCGCGCTACACCGTCGGCCAGCGCCGCGGCGTCCCGGGTGGATTTCCGCATCCGATGTACGTCATAGCCATCAGACCTGAGACGCGGGCAGTGGTCATCGGAACGCGCGAGGAGCTTCTCGGAAGCGGGCTGATTGCGCGAGAGATCAACTGGCTGGCCGACCGCCCGGAGATTGGCGCGCGCGTAAGCGTGCGGGTGCGTCACCGCGCGCCGCTAGCCGATGGCGAGATCGTCCGCATCGAAGGCGACGAGCTGGAAATCGCGCTCAACGAGCCCGTGTCGTCTATCACACCAGGCCAGTCGGTGGTACTCTATGACGGCGAGCGAGTGCTTGGCGGCGGGTTCATCGACTCCGCGCGTCAGCAGCGCGCTTCGCTACCGGTACTAGCGGCATAAACGCTCGGCACACCCGCCGAGCAAACCTTCTGAAGGAGGCCCGGCGTCATGCGTGTGATTGGATCGCTGCAGGACCGAATGCGTGTCATGGTAGTAGCCACTGCTCTAATTGGAGCCGGCTGCGCGCCAAAGCCAGTCACAACCCCACAGCCAGTCGCACGTCCACCCCAACTCGTGCCCGCGCCCGTCTCGCTGACGTACAACGCCGGCCCCGCGTTCGCGCTCCAGCATACGTCGAACATCGTGGTGGACGCTGGGAACGCTGACGCGGCAGCGATCGGCGAGCAGCTGGCGGCACTCCTTCGCGCACCAACAGGTTATCCGGTCAATGTGGTGAGCGGCCCTGCCACGCCCGGCGCGATCGTGTTGCGACTCAACTCGGGCAACCCGACGCTCGGCACCGAGGGCTATCAGCTAACCGTCACGGCCGATTCGGTACGCGTGATTGCGAACGGCCCGGCTGGACTCTTCTACGGAACGCAAACGATCAGGCAGCTGCTGCCCGTCGATATCGAATCCGAAATCGGCGTCGATCGTAACACATGGTCGATTCCGGCGCTGGCGATCACCGATTACCCGCGCTTCGCCTGGCGCGGCGCGATGCTGGATGTGGCGCGCCACTTCTTCACTCCGCGCGAGGTCGACCAATACATCGATCTGCTCGCGATGTACAAGATGAACACCCTGCATCTCCACCTCGCCGACGATCAGGGCTGGCGCATCCAGCTCACTTCGCGGCCCCGCCTCACCGAGGTCGGCAGCCAGACGCAGGTGGGCGGTGGTCCGGGCGGGTTTTACACCCAACAGGAATACCGCGACATCATCCGCTATGCGGCCGCGCGATACATCACGATCGTGCCGGAAATCGAGATGCCGGGGCATTCCACGGCCGCCATTAAAGCCTATCCGCAGTTTGCGTGCGGCTGCGCGACGTGCGCCAACAGCACGCCCAGCCTGGATATTACCAATTCGAATGCGAGCGGCGTCTTTTGCGCGGCGCGGCCAGAGACGCGGGAATTTCTGCACGACATTTTGACGGAGGTGATGGATCTATTTCCCGGCCCTTACATTCACATTGGAGGCGATGAGGTCAACTTTAACAACTGGCAGCAACATTCGCTCGACCAGCAATTGATGAGTGACCTCGGCATTACTTCGTATCAGAAATACCAAAGCTATTTCACACAACAGATTGCTGATTTTGTCAAAGGCCGCGGACGCACGATGATCGGCTGGAGCGAAAT